>CACORA010000027.1 GCA_902629495.1 Planctomycetaceae bacterium | reverse complement strand
GTTCCATACACAGAGCAGATTGAGAAGACTCGAACTGTTCAAAAGCGTGTTCCTGAGAAGTCCATGAAGACTGTTCAGGTTCGTGGTGGACATTGGGAAACACAGCACATCGAGTGCCCTTCAAGTGGTACCGATGCTTGTGGGTGTCCTTGCCCTCCAAAGGTTGTCTGCAAGCGGGTTTGGGTACCTACTTGTGAAACCAAGGAAGTTGAGTGCACAACTTACAAGTGTGTTACCGAAGAGGTTCCATACACAGTTTGTGTTCAAAAGTGTCGCCAAGAAGAGCGAACTCGTAAGGTCATGGTTCGTAAGTGCCGCGAAGAAGAGCGGACTCGTACCTACTGTGTGACCAAGTGTGTTCCAGAGGAGCGAACTCGCACTGTGAAGGTACAGAAGTGCCGTCCAGAAGAGCGAACTCGTACCTACTGTGTCACCAAGTGTGTTCCAGAGGAGCGAACTCGCACTGTGAAGGTACAGAAGTGCCGTCCAGAAGAGCGAACTCGTACCTACTGTGTCACCAAGTGTGTCCCAGAGGAGCGAACTTGCACTGTGAAAGTTCAGAAGTGCAAGACTGAAACTCGCACTCGTGAGTATCAGGTCACCAAGTGTGTTCCGGAAACAATGACCAAGGAAGTTTCCTACACGGTCATGGTTCCAGAAGAAAAAGAAGAAAAGTACTCAGTTACGGTTTACGACTGTGTACCAGAAGAGCGAACCAGCACTTACACAGTGTGCGTTCCTGTCAAAGTGACAAAGGAAGTACCTGTGAAGAAGTGTGTGACGGTTGCTGTTGAGGTCCCATGTGGCGGTTGCAGTGATGCTTGTGGCAGTTGTGATTCATGCGACAGCTGTGACAGTGGCTGCCGTCGCAAGGGTTGCCGTCGCAAGGGTTGCCGTCGTGGCTGCTAATTATTGCGACTGAACAGCTTGATGTTCAAAAGAGGGGGCTGGGTGCCAAGCATCCAGCCCCCTTACTTTTTGTCTTAGGCTTGTTGTTTCAGAAGATCTCGTATTTCTGTCAGAAGTATCTGGTCTTTTGTCGGCGACGGCGGGGTAGCAGCTTCATTCGCTTTGGATTTCATGATCCAGCCGAGGAATTTGACGATGAAGATAAACAGAGCCAGCGCAAGAATAAGAAAACCGACAACATCTCCAAGAAATGCTCCGTAGGGAATCGTTTTTTCTCCAATGGTGAAAGCCCATTCCTTATAGCCCGCGTCACCAGGGATGATGACACTGACGGTTGGCATGATGATATTATCCACCAGACTCGAGACAATCTTGCCAAACGCTCCACCAATAATGACACCAACGGCCAGATCGATCACATTGCCTTTGAATGCGAAGTGCTTGAATTCATCAAAAAGTGATGCGGCCTGCTTTGAAGGATTAGGGAGGGACTCAGGCAATGGCATTGTGGGCTCCTTTTTGTGAAAATCTGCAGTTTTGAGGGTTCGACTCGACTTCTCTATAAAACGGTTTACGAGGGTGATACGACCCAAGGTGGATTTTGGGGGTGTTTTTTGCCGAAAAATTGACGTTTACCGAACCGTAGGGTAGTTCAGAACGTAGGAAACGGCGCGCATTGTGTCCAATCGGAGTTGTCCATGTCCATGTCCGGTTTTTTTAACTTTCTCAATCAGCATCACGATTTTGCCAAAAGTCGATCGCGATCGAGGCGACGTGGGCTTTCACGCATTAAGAGGTGGGAGTCTCTTGGGCTTGGTATGGATGAGCGGCTTGGAGGAACAGAAGCCCTTGAATCCCGCTTGATGTTGGCCAGTGACTTGGCACTGACAATCGACAATTCAGTGATCAGTGGTATCGAACGTGATTATGTTGAGGCTGGTTCACAGGTTTCGTACCAGATCGAGGTGACGAACGCTGGCACCTCAACGGCCTCTGCTGATCTTACTGTTCAACTTCCAGATGCCATCGGCGATGCAACATGGGCGGCGCTTTATGATGGTGGTGCAACGGGACCCGTGATCGGTGCCGCTGGCCCAGTTGCCTCGCTGACACTCCCCGCAGGCTCTTCAGCACTGTTTGAACTGTATGGGAAAATTGCGTCCGATGCCGAAGGTGAGATTGCCGTTTCAGGGCAATTGGTGGAAGGCACAAACACCATCCTTGCTGGCGATACAGATCAGGTGCTCCCTGATCTAGTTGCTGTCAGTGACAGTGTTGGATGGTATAGCACACCCGAAGTCAAGCTTGTCGATGCTCAGACAGGTGACGTTGTTCATACCTTCAATGCCTTTGAGGAAGGGTTTCGAGGAGGCGTGGAGACAGCAGTCGCTGACCTGAATGGTGATGGCCATCATGATGTCGTTGTGGCGTCTGGCCGAGGTCGCGTCGCCGAAGTAAAAGTCTTTTCGTTGAATACCGAAACGAATCAATATGAAGAGGTATCGAGTTTCCGTCCTTTTGAAGACACCTATAGCGGTGGCTTGAGTCTGGCTGTCGCTGATTTCAATGGTGATGGTCAGAAAGACATTGCGGTATCCAAGGCAATGGGGAATGGTCAAATTGCAGTATTCTTTGGTGATGGGAGTCGAGATTTTTCTGGCCGTGATGCAGACATCAGTTTTGTACCCGTAGCCTCAAATGTTCTTGGAGGCACCAGGATCGCTGCCGCTGACTTAGGCGTGTATTCCGGAGGAAGCACACAAGATGCAGACCAGCAAGATGGAAGAGATGAACTGATCATGGCAACGGGGCCAACAGTCTCTGCACTGGTTCGAACCTATGACTTGAGTAGTGGGACACCTGTCGTACTGAATTCAATCAGTCCCTTTGATGCAGACTTAAAGGGTGGTGTTTCGATCACAACAGGGCGATATGATGCCGACAGTATTCCAGAGATTGTTGTGACGGCTGGACGCAAAGGAAATGCAGCAACAAAAGTGATCAGTGCAAAGGGTGGCACCACAAGCACCTTGGTTGAGTTGAGCGGGAATACTCTTGCGGAGGGAGCTTCTGTTCAAAGTCTTCGCACTCCAAGAATAGCCTTGGCGGATGGCAATGGCGATGGTCGGTTTGACACGCTGTTGGCTTCTCAGGGATCACCAGATGTGAATGGTAATGCTGCCTTGAGTCGATTCACGCTGGATGAATCAGGCGTGACACGTGACCAATCATCCGTTCTTGCAGCCGCATTTTCTTCACTCGGATCATCACTTGTTTCTGTTCCACTACAGGTGATCAACCCGGCCTACACGACCACATCAACAGGACTTCGATATCGAGATATTCAGGTCGGGACCGGCAATCAGCCTGCATCATCGTCTGATTCAGTGACCGTCAATTATGAGGGTTGGCTTTTGGATGGCACACGTTTTGATGGAAATGACGATATTTCATTCCCACTCAATGGTGTGATCGCAGGCTGGACGGAAGGTCTCTCCACGATGCGTGAAGGTGGTATTCGAGAACTATACATTCCATCGGATCTAGCCTATGGAGATTCAGGAACAGGCTCCATTCCAGGCGGCGCAACACTTGTTTTCCGAGTTGAACTGCTTGGTATTAATGGCAGTACCTTTCGTCCTCCACTCGTACCAAGTTAGTGCCTTTTTACCAACGGCCTTCAAAACCGAAGTTGACACCGTGTAAGAACACGTTGCCACCTGGATCAAGCCCGGTGCCGGATGCAAGGGTTGTTGAGAAATCAAATTGATCCGGTGCTGGTGCGATGCCTGACAGCCAGATGAGGTTATAGCCAATGCGCAATCCCCAAGTGTCAGTGATCCGGCGAACAAGTGAGTAATTGAGATCAGTGACAAAACCAACCTCACCATCCCTGCGACTTCGGCCACTACGAATGGGTGTCTGCGTGAGGGTTTCAACAATCGGATCCTGTGACTGCGTCAGGTAGGCTCCTCCAAGCACGACCTTTGCCCATCCTTCCAGTGCCCAGTTGTCCCATTCCATGCGGCCTCGACGACCGACCTGAACGCCAAAAATATTTGACGATGTTTGGAGGGAGTAGGTTGAAGGCAGGGGTGTACGGCCGGAGTATGACATGGTGGCAGCGTCTTCAAGTCCAACCCATCGAAAGCCAACAAGCCAGTCAAAGGTACCACGTCGGTAGTTGCTGCATCGTTGCCATGGGTACTTTGCATGGCGGTGGTGCCTGCTGGTACAGGACCGCCAAAGAATATTGGATTCCACTGAGTTCAGTGTGGAGAGGTAGGAGGCTCGCGCAGCCGTTTGATCCTCAAAGTCTCCAGCGGCAGGCAGGTTTGGAAATGGCTCAGGTGCCTGCACATTCGCAGCGGAGATTTCGGTATCAGCAAACATACTCCAGATACCAAGATAGCCGGCTTCCCATCCAGTGCCACATTTATCGATGGAGCCATAGAACAGTCGGAGACCCGGCTGGACTGTGTACTGAGGCTCATTGGCTGAGATCAGAGTGTCGCCAGCACTGTTCGTCGCTAGTGGCTGAGAGCCCACATCATTGTCACGTTGGATGAAAACAGACTCAACCATCCCATAGGTTTCCGCATGGTTCCTGTTACTACCTCCAAAGGCAGTTGCTGCTGCCATGACAACCATGCTGGCAGTGACAAGCAAAAATGGTTTTCTGTGGGTAGCCATAGGGTTCCTGCAATGAGATGAATGGTTTTGCCACACGGCAGAATCTGAATAATTGGATCTGCAGTGAGAATCGGCAGGCAGAGCCTAACTCGGATAATGCAGCCGTTTCAGGCGTTACCCACGGGTTATTTTTTCTAAAGCACCCATTTTTTGCAGCCGTTTGATTTACACGTTAACCTTCGAAAGCAAGCTTTTTTGCATGTTATTTGGAATGTCGATCTGGGAGATGTTGGATGGTCGTGTGTCGAAGGGACTTTGGAAGAGTCTTGGGCCGAGCTGCGCGCAGAAAGGCAAAAGGTCGCCGCCGATCCAACAGACTGAGTGCTGAGCGATTGGAAGCGCGCAGACTTCTTGCGGCAGATGCGACCGTTGGCATCCAAGGTGGGAATCAGAGCCTTATTGGTCAAAACGTCGACTTTGTTGTGACCTTTGATAATGATGTGAACGACCCCCCGGATCCTCTCGCTGAAGTTGGATACTCGCCGTTCGTGAATATCATCATGCCGGCCACAGGAGATTTTCCTGCATCACCGATGAAGAATGGTATTTCAGTTCAGCCAAATACCAAAGCGTTCTACAACAACACAGCCCTCGTCACAAAGATTATCGAGTTCGACGCAAGCGGTCAGGCAACGCATCCCTTTGCAAAAGATGCTTCGGGACAACCAGTTATTGTGCATGGAAAAGAAGGTGATCAACTTGTTGTTGTTGAATTACCGTTTGGCAGTTATGGCCCAACGCAACCGGCCGTGAATATCAATTTCGAAGGAGTGATCAGTGCAGATGCCAATCCGGCTCATGCCTATGACCTCGAAGTGCAGGGAGGCTATCGCTACCAGCTCGACACAGCTGGAAATCCGACAGTCGATCACGCAGAATTTGGTCCAAGCAAGACCGATCCTATTCAACCACAGCTTTTTCGACTGAAAAAAACATCAAGCGGACACGAAGCCGAAACGGCAACTGGTCCCAATTTCCAGCATGCCTATACCGTGAGTATGGCCGTTGCCAATGGGCAAACCGTAGATGATCTGATACTCAAAGATATCTTACCGGATGAAGTTCAGTTTGTTTCTGTGCAGAGCATTAGTGGGCATGGTTCTACAACACAGACACAGCTTTCAACGCCATCGATTTCGACTCCTGGGGGAGAGCTGTCATATGAGTTTGACAAGATTATCGGGACTGGACAGTACACCGATGCACAACTGGTTTTTGACTATTATGTCGCTCAGAAGGATGCAAACGGTCAAGATGTTATTCCTCTGGAGTTAGGTGGAACCAAAATAATTACGAACAGTTCCTCTGCTATAGGCGAGTGGACAAGCACTAACCCAGACATTGGCTCGCAGACAATATCCAGTTCACCAACCGATCAAAATTCCAAGCATGAGCTGACAGCACGAACGGTTGCGCTCCAGAAGCATTTCACGAACCATTCAAGCCCAGGTGCCCCGGTGAAGGCAGGTGATATCGTTGAATATCGTCTTGAATTTCAAGTGAGTGATTTTTTTGCGCTGAATGGCTTTGTTCTTACCGACACGTTGTCCGACGGTCAAGCAATCGACCCATCCTTCACCCCGACGTTGACCTATCAAGAATTTACACACGGTAATCATTTCAGTAATGCGTTATTCGAAGATGCATTAGGTAATCAGGTAAATGTGATTACAACCGATAATCCAAATGGTACGCAGGATGTAGAATTCAATATCTCTGAACAGCTCAAAATACTGCGAAATCTACCGGATGGCAGAATTCTGGGTGCTGATATTCCATTTACAGGTACAGGCACGGGACCACCACTCCCAACTCCAGGATCTTTCGGTACGACGGGTAACGTTATTTTTCGAGCTGAGATCCTCGACAATTATCGCGTGACACCTTCGCCGAATGCAGAGGTTGTGGAAGGTGATGTGATGACTGATACGGCAGCTATTACATCTGATTTGCTTGAGTACGAGAATGCATTGATGCCCACGGGAGGGAAGGGAAAGGACGGTTCGCAGAAATCATTTTCACTTGCCAATAGTGGTGCAACGAAAACACTCTATGCGATTAATGGTGATACATCTAAAACGGATCAACGTGTGGTACCGACTGATGAAGTGACCTTTCGGCTCACGTACGAGCTCCCGTTTTCGAGCATTAAAGATTACGAGCTTGTCGATTATCTACCTCTTCCTATTTTTCAACCAAACTCGAACCTCACATGGAATGGGCTAGCTCCTTCGAGTACCGCACCACCAAGTGGGAAATGGAGTTTTGGTCCTACCGATACCTTTTCGCAGTTACCAATCGACGGGCCTAAGCCTGGGCCTGCACTTCTGGATCCAGCTGCAAACAGTCTGACCTGGGATTTTGGAACGTTTGCAGATCCCCAGGATAGATCGAGCAAGACGGACATTCTGTTTACCGTCACGGCAACGAATAAACCATTTGGTGATGGGCTGCTCCTGACCAATCAAGGGCAGCAGAGTGAGGTGAATCAACAAGGTGACAAGATCACATCGACACCAGGACTGGCTCAGATTGTTGTGGCCGAGCCTGAGCTCACCATCACCAAGGGCGTCGTATCGACTGATAATGCGAATGGGGAATTCACCCAGGGCGGTGTAACAGAACCAAAACCACAGCTTCCTTTGCACGTGTTGTTTTCTAAACCTGGACAACCAGGCTTATCTTTTACTGGAGACATTACATCCGATGGCCTTGCCACAACGCCCATTGACGCCACGCTATCAAACGTGGCCGGCAATGACCTGGTGAAATTTGCAATCATCGTTGAAAACACTGGAAGTAGCCCGAATGGTGCGTTCGATGTACGCATCAGCGACACATACGACCCATCAAAGTTTCAGATTCCAACAAATAGTGTCGGTCTGAATCTTCAGGTTACGGATGGCTTTGGAACCTTTCTCGCCTATACCGGCTCCGACAGTGACCTGTTTGGTGCTACAGGCATAGAACTCGTTGATTCGGGACCAACATCTGGCAGTCTGAAAAAGGGAAGTGAGCTTGATGGTACGGTCGTCAATAACGGTCAAAATATTGCGGTGATTACCTATGACCTGGAAATTAAGCCGACTGTTGTACCGCTCGATGTCATCCCGAACATAGGCACGATCCAGCACTATGCATCGGCTACAACCGGGCCGAATTTTGCCAATGGCCTGAATGATGATACGGACGTTACGATTCAGGGCCCGGCAATGACCAAGACGCTTGTCGGGACATCGATTGATGATTCGTACAACAGCAACACGCAGGCAGTCATTGGTGAGGTCGCAACCTTTCAACTTGATGTCAAGATTCCCCGTGGCACTACACCAGATGCAGTTGTTGTGGACACCCTTCCAAATGGCCTTGCCTACAAGGAATTCGTGGCATCTGACTATCGTCTGGATCAAGGTATTGCAATAACCGGCTCGCCGATACCAACGGTCACGCAAGATGGCCGAACATTGACGTTTAATTTTGGGGATATCACCAATTCCAATACATCGGATGATCTCAAAGGCTTGAGCCTTCAATACAAAGCAGTTGTGTTGAATGTGAAGGGCAATGACCCTGGAAAAAAACTCACGAATAAAGCCAGTCTGGACTGGAGTTCACCGCAAACTGTGATACCTATTGAGGTTCAGTCTGATCCTGTCACCCTGATCAAACCAATCATCACGGTTGATAAAACAGTCAGTCCTTCAACAGCACAGGCTGGTGATATCGCGACCTTTACAATCGATGTCACTGCAAGTGGGACGACAGCACACAATGTGTTTCTTGAGGATATTCTTCCCGGCGGTATTGATCCAATACCAGGTTCACTGCAGCACGTCAGTGGGGTTACCCCGCTCATTAATACAGCGAGTAATGGATTTGGTTTCGAGGCCAAGTGGGGCAAACTCAACCCTGGAGAAACGAGTCGAATCTCTTTTAATGTGATTGTTGATGCTAATGTAATTAGTGGTACATCAATTACCAATTCGGCAGATGCAACATGGACAAGCCTGGGGAATCCTGCCCAGATTTCCTCCTTCAATCCGAACGCCTACCAGCGAACAGGTGACATCACAGATCCCGGTGAGGAGAACGATTACAAGACATCAGACGGTGCGACCCTCAGTATCGCTCAGCCAGTTATCACTAAACAACTTATCTCAACGTCGATTGTCAATGCCCATAACGCTAACAATCAGGCAGTCATTGGAGAGCAGGCAACGTATGAGATCACGGTTGAGATTCCGCAGGGTCAGACTCCTGCTGCTGTACTCGAAGAACGTTTCAAAAACCTACAACTTGCATACGTGAGTAGCACCACACCGAGTGTCAATAATCCTACAAAGCTGACTGTTCCAGGGCTCACCGATCCGCCAACATTCACTGGAAATCAGAAATTTGTGAGATGGAATTTTGGGGATATTGTCAACACGGATACGGATAACACCACTCCAGAAACCATCACATTACAAGTCACAGGGCTTGTTTTGAATGTCAATAACAACGTCAATGGAGCTGACGTTATTAATAACGCTCGGCTTGTGTGGTCAAATGGCCTGAAGACAGGCTGGAAGACGAGCAAAGAGGTCAAAGTCATTGAGCCAAAACTCACCACCACAAAGACGGTGAACGTTGCTGGCAAAGGTGGAAATCCCGGTGATCCGGTCACCTATACCATTGTGATAGAGCAGGATCCATCAAGTCCGACAGATGCATTCGATGCAACCCTTACTGACAGCATCCCACTGGAAATTGATGCTCCAAGTATTACGTCTGTCCATGATACAACCAACCAGGTGACAGCGGCGAATTTTTCACTCATAGGACATGATCTGACAACGGTCACGCCTTTTGATGTTGAAAAAGATCCGGTCGGTCGAACCATCACGGTCACCATTGCGGGTACGCTCCAAGGATCCTTTGCACCATATCAACAGATCACGAACACAAGTTCGATTGCATGGACCAGTCTTGACGGTGTACCAGGCCCAATTTTACCAAACCCGAGTGGTAGTCCGAACAATTATGAACGCACAGGTGATCCGGACCCGGTAACAAGTCCAGGTGAGCTCAACAACTATCGAGACAACCATTCCGCCAGCTTCACCGTCAATACAGCAGATCTACGAGTTTCAAAAACAGTCAGTAACCCGGCGCCAAATGTGGGTGACACGATTGATTTTACGGTTACGGTGACAAATGACGGACCCAATACAGCAACAGGCATTGAATTAACCGACACATTTCCATCAACGAACGAGTTGACCTATCAATCACATTCGAATGTCGTTGGTACGTATGATTCTGGCACGGGTGTTTGGGCTGTTCCGGATATGCTTCCGAACACGTCGCATGACCTCGTAATCACTGCAAAGGTAGAGGCACCATCAACACCGGGGACTATTCCATCGCCGCAGACAAACGTCGTAGAAATTACCGCTGTTGCTGAGCCTGACCCGGACCTTGCGAACAATAAGGCAACGGCAACAGAAACACCAAAATATGCGGATCTTGAAGTCATCAAGACATCGACTGATGCAGAGCCAAATGATGGTGACACAGTCACCTATACGATCACACTCACCAATAATGGGGACGATACAGCAACAGGTATCGAACTGACGGATGTTCTGCCGAGCCCGGTAGACTATGTTGCCAATTCAGCAATCGCTCCCGCTGGAACCACATTTACACCAACAAGTACAACCCCGGGGGGACCGGTCACCGGAGGCATCTGGTCGGTGCCGTCGATATCCCCAACCCTTCAAACGGGTGATGAACTTGTGCTCACGTTTGATGTAATAGCCAGAGCTGGAAACCTTTCATTCAACACCATCAGCATTACAAAGACAGATACCTACGATCCGATTCAGAGCAACAACTCCTCCAAAACAGCAACTCATCCGCAAGATGCGGATCTCGCGGTTGACAAAATTGTTGATAATTCAACACCACAGGTTGGTGATGATGTTGTCTTTACGGTCACTGTCACAAATAACGGGCCGAATACAGCAAAAGATGTTGTGGTCAATGACCTATTACCAACGAACGAGTTGACCTATCAATCACATTCGAATGTCGTTGGTACGTATGATTCTGGCACGGGTGTCTGGACTGTTCCGGACATGCTTCCGAACACGTCGCATGACCTCGTAATCACTGCAACGGTCGAGGCGCCATCATCAACAAATGGCCCTGGTGCAACGTTTACCAACGTCGCCACTGGGTCCACATCAACAACCGATCCAAATCCGGGTAATGAAACGGATAGTGCGTTTGTCACACCTTTACAGAGTGATCTTCTGGTCGCAAAGGCAGTCTCCGACGCAACACCAAACATTGGTGACACCATTCAATTCGCCATTGGTGCCGTCAATTACGGGCCGGCTGATGCGACTCAGGTTGTCGTTACAGATGACATCCCAGTTGGTCTTACGTATGTTGGGCCAGCAGCAGGTGCGAGTCCCAATCCAACGGATGGCAGTGTCAACTACGACTCGGCTTCAAGGACACTGACCTGGGATATTGGTGCACTGAATGCTGGCGCCGCGCAGCCCGGAACCTATCCCGTTTTCGTTTACGATGTAACGGTTGATGCCCCAAGCCCCGCAGGCATCCCACCGACGGTGAAAAACAAAGCACGTATCTCTGGCCGAGAGCATGATCCAGACTCCACGAACAATGAATTTGAGGTTGGCGTACTCCCACAGTATGCCGATCTCGAAGTGGGGAAGCAGGTTTCAGATACAACGCCAAATGTTGGTGACATCATTACCTACACGATCACGGTTACAAATAAGGATGGAGATCCCGCTGAGAATGTTGAACTCACTGATACGCTGCCAGCTGGGCTTTCCATTGTTGGTACGCCAGTAGTCAATGAGGGAACAGTTTCAATTGACCCGGGAACCGGTTCTCTCATTTGGGACATTGGGACAGTGTTTGTTGGTTCTCCTGTAACCCTTTCCCTGCACGCGGAAGTGCTTGCACCAGCGACAGGTAACCCAGTACCACAGACAAACGACGCATTCATCACGGGGGTCGACCAATACGATCCCGACACTACGAACAATGCTGCTTCTGTTACTGCAACACCACAATACGCAGATCTTCGTGTTACAAAAACGGTAGATGATCCGGGTCCAAATGTTGGCAATAATATTTGGTTTACCATCAACGTTGAAAACCTGGGTGCCAACCCGGCAACGAATGTCACGATTGATGATCTGTTGCCGTCAGGGCTTTCTTATGTTTCTGCAGACCCAGCAGTCGACTATGACCCGGGGACAGGGATCTGGAATGTTGGAACAGTAGACGTTGGACATACAAAATCCCTCCTGATCAGCGCTGCAGTGGCGGTCTCTGGGAGCTTTACCAATGTAGCACGAGTCAGTACGACAGATCAGTTTGATCCTGACCACACCAACAATGAAGGATCGGTAACCGTCATTACCCGTGAGGCAGATCTTGTTGTCACCAAATCAGTTGATGATCTCACACCAAATGTGAATGATTTTATTACGTTTACGGTGGACGTGACAAACAATGGCCCTGACATTGCCAACAATGTTGAGATTACGGATACCTTTCCTTCTGGTCTCACCTTCGCTTCGGCAATACCCTCACAGGGGACCTATGATGACAGTACCGGCATCTGGTCAGTTGGTACGATTGATGTGGGGAGTTCAAACAAGCAGACGCTTACGATCTTCGCCCAGGTTGATGAACCAGCACCCGATACGGTTCCAGTGCCACAGACCAATGAGGCTGAAGTCACCAAGGTGGATGAGCATGATCCAGAGCCACTGAACAACATTGGAGTGGCAACGGCAACGCCCAAGTATACGGATTTACACCTTGATAAAACATCGTCGAACCCTAAGCCGAATGTTGGTGATCAGTTTACGTATACAGTCACGCTGAAAAATAAAGGGCAGGTTACTGCAACGGACGTTGAGGTCACTGAGTATTTTCCAAGGAACATTTCTGTCATCGACGTCATCCCGTCAAGCACGCAGACGCAAGCCTATTGGACTCCCAATGCGTTACAGACGGGTGGTGTCTGGTCGGTGCCGTCGATTGCTCCTGGTATGAATGAGGTCCTGATCATTCAGGCTGAAGCGACTGCAGCAAGCCTTACCTACAACGTTGCCGAGATTACACACAATGATGTCTGGGATCCCAATTCTTCAAATAACATTGCACAGTCACCAACCGATCCACAACAGGCTGACCTTGTTGTTACCAAGACGGTTGATAATCCAAGACCTGAGGTCGATTCTCAGGTCACCTTTACGGTCACCGTAGAAAACATCGGTCCTACGGATGCCCAAAACGTCAATGTTCACGATCCACTCCAGACGGGCCTCAGTGCGTGGGGCAATTCCCCCATTGTCCCTTCCACTGGCACGTATGATGAGATGACGGGTCTGTGGGCGATTGGTCCGCTAACAACTGGAAGCACGGCAACCCTCCAGATACTTGCCAATGTTGATCCGCCAGCGTCAGGCAGTGGTTTGGTTTCACCCACTCCAAATATTGCCACGGCCACATCAGACACAATTGATCCCAATCCTGGAAACAATACAGACTCTTCCACAGTGATACCACTTCAGGCTGATCTGGTAATTACAAAAAAGGCAAGTGATGAGCGACCAGCGATTGGCAGTTTCTTTGACTACACGTTTGAAGTCGCAAACCTTGGTGCGGACACAGCGTCGAATGTATTCGTGCAAGAAACTTTCCCGACGGGTGTAACGTATGTCAATAATTCGTACGTAGTCAGCGGCGGCTCCTACGACCAGGGAACAGGATACTGGAACATCGGAACAATGGATCCGGGTGATCGCCAGTCATTGACCATCACTGTTCAAGTGACTATTGGGAACAGTGGTGGAACAATTATCAATACAGCAGAAGTCAACTCTGGCACATGGGACCCAGATAGAACCAACAACATAGCCACGGAAACGGTTGTTGTGCCTCCGCGTGGGGTCATTGTCGGAACTGATATCGGTTGTGAGACAGGACCGTTTGTTCGAGTGATTGATCCGGATGACGGTTTTGACAGGATCACGCCATTCTTTGCCTATGAACCTTCCTTCCGTGGTGGTGTACGGGTCTATGGTGCTGATGTCACAGGTGATGGTGAACCAGACATCATCACTGCACCCGGACCAGGTCGCCCCGGTGAAGTGAAGGTTTGGGAAATTATCCATGGGAACGCGTATGAGAACACTGATTACAGCTTCTTCCCATTCGGACCGAGCTATACCGGCGGTATTGAAATATCAGAGGGTTCTATTACAGCCACTGGAAAGACAGAAATTGTGGCCGCTCAGAATCTTGGTGGGCTTGTCAGTGTCTTTGAAGTGAATCCTGGTGCTGCAACCCCAATCAACACCACGCCAGTACGACAGCTGCGACCCTTCGGCTCAAGTTATCTTGGTGGAGTGACCATCGATACAGCTGATATTGGCGGAGTGACTGGTGGCACGGTGACCTCGGATATCCCGGATGGCATTATGGAGCTGTTTATAGGCAGTGGCTTCGGGATACCGGCACAGGTCAGAGGGTATAACGGCACCACCGCATCACCCACGCTGTTTGATTCCTTTAGTGTGATGGGCAGTGGGTTTAACCGGGGTGTCTCAGTTGCCCGGCTGCCGCAGTCTTTCCGGACGGTATCAGGCCCTGATATGCTTCTTGTTTCCAGTGGTATTGATGGAAACGCGCAGGTTGAAACATACGGATTCAACCCCAATGCCTATCGTGTCGCAGCGTTCCAGGCATACGGTAACGCTCGGACACAAGTCTTCAGTGCCGCTATTGATGACCAGTCAATCTTCACGGTGCAAGGGTTACTCGGTACGACAGATGGTGTTCAGAAGGTCCAAAACCCGGATGGCACAATAAAATCTACCTTACAACAATCAACAGCCTGCTATCCACCATTGCGTGTCGCCATTCTCAGAAACTAGGCGGGCGATGGATTGTCTGTAGAGCTCCGTACGGTGATTCCAGCGTGATGCTTTAAAGAGCATCCGTTGCGATGGAGGAGAATAGCACGAGGGACTCGATGGGCTCATGCAAGCATGATCCACCTGCATTACCAGCGGGCTTCAAGTCCAAGGTTGGCACCGTGCAGGAACACGCCACCGCCTCCGATAAGCGTTGTGCCACTTGTCGGTGTATTTGTGAAGTCCCATTGATCAGGAGCCAGAGCGACCCCGGAAAGCCATATCATGTTGTAGCCCGCCCGCAACCACCAGGATTGTGTCAATCGTCGACTCACCGAGTAATTGAGGTCACCAAGAAAGCCAACACCTGTTTCCGTGATTCGGCGTGGCCCTCGAATGATGGTGGTTGGAGCGAGCGATGAAAAGATCGGATCGGCATTCGAACTCAGAATCGTTCCTGCAAGCATTGCTTTTGCCCATCCTTCAACTGCCCACTTCTTCCATTGTCGTCGTCCTCGAAAACCAACCTGTGGGCCAAGCATGTGAGAACTCGTCCGGACGGAATACGATGTAAACACATCGCTTGTAACCCGACAGCACAGCACATTCAGATCAGCTTGTTCCTCGAGTCCAGCCCAACGAAAACCAAATAACCAGTTACTGCAGTGGCAGACTGGCTTATTCCCCAGATGTGACCAGAGCCATGAATCACTACTACACTCAGGGCAGCATTGGTATCGAAAGAGGTTCGCTTCGAACATATTCAGACTGGATGCATAGGTGGGACGAACTTCATCTGCACTTGACCAGCCGGGTGTAACTCCTCCAATGCCACCGGGAATGACCAACGAGTCTGTAAGAGAAGAGCGATCAACAGCGCCAAACATTCCATAGATTCCGAGATAGCCGACTTCCCATCCTGTGCAGTCCGGACCAAGCGCACCGTAGAAAAGACGAACCCCTGGACCGGTTGATGGTTGCATTGAGCGAGTTGTGAAGACCGGGACCTGCTGGCTTCCAATAATTTCTTCGGTGATGACCGCACCGCTTGTTGCATTGTCCCGTTGCAAAAACATGAAATCAAAAATGGCATATCTATTCCAACCAGGGCAGCATAGCGACGGTATGTTTTGCATGCCGCCAGGATTGGATCGTTGAGTTGCACAAAGCAGAAACGACGATGCTTCAGTCGCTTGATCGAGCGGGCGTTGTGACTCGCTTGGGCCTTCAAGCCATTCCTCATACACAGCAGCATCTGCCACGACCGAAAGGCCCTGTATCGTGCCAAGGATAGCAGCAAGAGTGACGAGTGAGCGTAGCACGCTGAAGGAACCCTTTTTACAAACGGACAGGCAACATCACAGTCAGCCGGAATGATCGTTTCTATCGGCACTTTCCGAACAAGAACATTACTGGAGAGGTATTCTGAAGATTGGGAATTCCGATTGAGAAAGGGAGCAAAAACACGTTGAGAATGAGTGAAATATGTTGATTTAGGCAGGTTCGCGAGACGTTCATGGACAGGCAGGAGTTCAGGAGGCTAGTCTTTCAGAATTCAGATAGAACAAGCAAGATTTTCCTCTGACGGAAGGTAAGTCGATAGCAATGGATCAGTTTCGCAGAATACAGACGGCTAAATCGGGTGATATCCATATGGTGGTCTTCAAAGATGCCAAGATTCTTGATGACACGGTATTGGATGAAATCAAGACCGAGCTCAATACGCTCTTGGGTGATATTCCTGGCCCAGATGTACTTCTGGACTTTGGCAATGTGCAATTCATGTCCAGTGCGATGCTTGGCCTCCTGGGGCAGTTGCATCGAAAAGTGTCAGGCGGAAAAGGGCGGTTGAAGATGTGTAACATTCGTCCTGAAATTTTTCAGGTCTTCAAACTGACAAGTCTCGACAAGCTTTTCAGTATTCATAAGGATGCTCCCACAGCACTGGCAACGTTCACCTAACAGACCTTAGGAAAGTGGGGCGCAATCGTGACAGCAGTGGTGTCAGCCCAAGGGACCACTTGACGATGTGACCATTTTAGGCGTTGAATGGCAGGGGTGAAGCGAGTCACTCATTTGGGACGGTAGTCATAGAACACAAGACGGCACACGGCTGACAGTCACACAGTTGTTTTGTATGGGGCGATTCGTCTCTGTGACGCGTTTGTATATCGCGGCGGTGCAGTCAGGTGGAGGAGCTTCAGTTGCTTGTTAGGCATCGTTTCTCGAACCAGCAATCAGAGTATGAAGCGAGGCCTTGTCGCCCCCATTGTGTCAGGCTTTGGCGCATGACAACCAGTTGGAGGATTGTTCCACAAGACATGTCTCACCAGTCCCTGATGCTCGAGCTCAAAGCTCTGTTGGAGTTGTGAGAAAGGGTGCGCTGAATGACACCAATCGGCACAAATTAGTGGTCACCTTCGGCATCACGGCCAAGTTCTTGGTCGATCAGGATGAGGCCATGGCCATCACCTCCAACAAGCGTCAGTCGATCATGCACGTCATCTGCTTCAGCCGTATCAGCGATTTGTTGAGGTACAAACTGTGTGAGAAAACTGTGCGTGAGATGATCATTATGTTTGTCGGCAAGATCGATCAGGTCATTCATGCGCTGAAGCAGTTTGTGCTCCTGCGTCCGAACAAGATCAAAGGCCTCGATAGGGTTGGCCCATTCACACTCTGGTGCCTCAATGGTGGCAAATTTCGCCTGATAGTCACGATCATTGAGGTAATCAACAAAAAGATTCATATGCGTCAGTTCACCTTTTGCCTCGCCACGAAACCATTGTGCCATGCCTGTCAGGCCCTGAACACTGGCCCATGAGGCCATGGAAAAGTAGAGGAAGGCTGCTGATGATTCGATGCATATCTGTTCATTCAAGGCAGATGCGACTTCTTCGTTGAGAGACTTCCGGAAACTCATGAGTGGGGTCCTTTGGTTAGGTAAACAGAGCCAGAAGAATGGTGATCTCTGGATGCGTATGAATCAATAGATAAAAGTATACGAAATGAAATGTCGTTGGAAGATCAATGGCATAAAAAAAATATCATAGTCGCCATTTTACAAATGAATAGAAGATAACTTTTACATAAAAATATTTTTATCAGCTATCGAATTTTTTTATCGGGCAGTTCTGTCTTAATTCCCTCATCGATCGGCATGGTGTCTCGAACCGGAGTGAGATTCAATCTCAGGAGTGCTGTCTGCAGTTGGCGTTCGAGTTCTGCGCGACGTGTCGCAAATGCAGGATTTTCAGCGAGGTTGTTTAGTTCAAGAGGATCATTCGTGAGGTCATACATTTCTGGCGTATGTCGGTCCGGAGAACCGTCGCCATGAGGATAGCGAACAAATTTCCATCGATCCGTACGGATACCTCGGATGTTTGGCGTGTATGGAAACTGCTTTTCATAGTCGTATTCATAGAGCCAGGTTGTCCGCCAGTTGGTATCGTTTCCTCCGGCAAGCTTCCGCCATGATTTCCCGGTAATATCCTTCAGGGGTTCGGCTCCGCAGAGATCAAGGATACTTGGGGCAATATCCTCGTTGAGTACCTGGCCAGTGACTGTTGATCCTTTGGGTAAGCCAGGTCCGCGAGCAATCAGTGGAACGCGTATGCTTGGCTCATGCATCGTTCGTTTGTCAACCATTCCATGTTCACCTTCAAGTAAGCCATTATCTCCCATAAACACGATGAGTGTGTTGTCATACTGACCACTTTCCTTCAGGAATGTTACAAGTCTGCCGACGCTGTCATCTACAGAAAGAACGGTGCCCCAGTACGCTTGAACCATTTTTTCAAAATCAGCAACAGCCTCTGGTCGACGATCAGGAAAGTTTTTTCGCCAGTCAAATAGTGGACCGTAGATACCATGCCAGGTTGGTAATCGCTGTCGAATCCAGTCTGGCTGTGTTTCAAGATGAAAGGCACTATCGGGATAGCGAATGGTCACATTATCAAATGTGTGTTCGTACTTTGGCTCAGGAAAGTAAAAAGAGTGCGGTGCCTTATGCCCGAGGCAAAGAGACCATGGCGTATTGGGTGTACGTTGCTTGAGCCATGCAAGACAGTAATCAGTCACAACAGTCGTGTAGTAGCCCTTTGGCGTCTCATACTGTGCTCCATTCACGTTCCATTCAGTATCAAAGTATTTTCCTTGTCCTTTGTGCGAGACAAACCAATCAAAGCCCGGTCTTGGCTTATCGTTTCCTTCACCCATATGCCATTTGCCGATGTAGGCAGTATCGTAGCCCTCCTTCTGAAGACGAGCGGGCCAATGAGGGAGGCTTTCGGGCAATTCAGTAAAATTGTTTCGAACGCCATGGGCATGTGCATACAGACCAGTCAAAATACTTGCCCGGCTTGGAGAGCACAGGGACGTTGTGCAGAAACTATTGAGGAATGTGACTCCATCTGTGGCAACCGCGTCGATATTGGGGGTTTTCACATGCTTTGAACCAAGGCATCCCACTGCGTCTGGCCGCAGGTCATCACAGAGTATGAAAAGAACATTGGGGCGATCAGATGCGAGAATCACATGCGTTGCAGAGGATGCCATACACAAGAAAACAAAGAAGTTGAATATTAAATGAAGCATCGGATTTCTCTTAAAGCCATAAGAAATAGTAATCTACACGTGCAGTTACCAACAAAATTTGCAACTCCCGGGGTGAGGCATACACCATGACGCTAGTTTACGAAAACGCGTGGCTTTTTGCTGCTGTTGATGCACAACGGTCGACGTTCGAGGAACAAGCAGACCTTTTTTTTGGGAAGTACCTTGTTCAACCCCTTGCAGCTATTTTTTTCTGGGAGGTACCGGGATTGGGTATGCCAGTCGTTGTAGCATGGTTACTGGCTGGTTCGATCTTTTTCACACTCCGCATGAAATTCGTCAACATACGGATGTTCTGGCATGCAATCGATCTGGTTCAGGGAAAGTACGATAACCCTGATGCACCTGGAGAGGTCAGTCATTTTCAGGCACTGGCTACAGCCTTATCTGCGACGGTAGGCCTTGGCAATATAGCTGGTGTAGCAATTGCTGTATCAACTGGAGGTCCTGGTGCAACGCTGTGGATGATTATGGCCGGTCTGCTTGGCATGTCAGCAAAGTTCACAGAGGTCACTCTTGGACAACAGTTTCGTCACATTCGGCCAGATGGAAGTATTATGGGTGGTGCCATGTACTACTTGTCTGAGGGACTTGCTGCCCGGGGTCTTACAGCACTTGGTCGTGTACTTGCCATCGCGTTTGTCATTCTTTGTATCGGTGGTTCACTGGGTGGCGGAAATTCGTTTCAGGTTCGATTGGGGCTTGATCAAGTTCGAACCATTGTTCCATTTTTTGATTCGTATCCATGGGCATATGGTCTCATGATGGCCGGGCTTGTTGGTATTGTGATCATTGGTGGCATTCGACGGATCGCGTCTGTAGCAGACAAAATCGTACCAGCAATGTGTGTGCTGTATCTTTTGGCGTGCGTGTATATTTTGGTCACAAATATCACAGCGATCCCATCAGCATGCTCATCAATTATTATGGGCGCACTCAATCCTCAGGCAGCAGCCGGTGGTTTTCTTGGCTGTCTTGTCATTGGGATTCGACGTGCAGCTTTTTCAAATGAGGCTGGCATTGGTTCAGCTGCCATCGCCCATTCGGCTGCCCGTAGTGAATATCCTGTTCAAGAGGGTATTGTGTCTCTCTTAGAGCCATTCATTGATACAGTGGTTGTGTGCACAATGACTGCATTGGTGATTGTGATTACCGGGGTGTGTGACGATGCACGTTTTTCAGACTATGTTGCCAATCAGCAGGGGGCTGCACTCACATCGGCTGCCATGGCGGATCAGATTTCATGGTTTCCGTATGTGCTTGCAGTTGCCATCTTCCTATTCTCCTACTCAACAATGATCTCATGGTCCTATTACGGAGAGCGTTGCTGGACGTGGTTGTTTGGAGAATCATTCACCATTATCTACAGATTAATGTTTTTATGTTTCACATTTTTGGGATCTGTCGTCACAGCCACAAATATTCTCGACTTTTCAGATCTGATGATTCTTGGAATGGCGTTCCCAAATATCTTGGGGGTTCTTTTTCTGACTGGTATCGTGTCAAAAGGATTAAGCGAGTATCAAAAGAAACTCGCGAACGGCGACGTTCGTCCGAATGGCACATGATGTGCCATGTCAGAAAGCAAGGCCGATGTATGCCAGAATCGACGCGAGACCGACGATAAGCAGTGACATCAGTTGGTTCCGCCACCGTCGACCATGGAATGCCTGCAAAGCAATCAGGATGATCACCGCAACGACCAGTTCAACAGCTAATACGCGTGGTGTTGCCTGTTGAAGTATTCGAACAAGCATGAAGAGTGTGACAATGCATACTCCCGCAAGGAATCCAGGCCATCGAGAGCGACCTTCAAACAGACGTGTGACACACGCTGCCAAGGCGATTGAATAAGGGAAAAAAAGCTCTCGATTGTGGACCAAATAAAAGCAGATCAGCCAGATGGCGGCTGGAATTTGATACAGTAGACCTCTGGCATGTGGTTTCATCACGGACTGAAAGACGACCGTTGCCGCCCCCAAAACCACCCAGGGTGGCCCTCCGAGCCAGTGTGCGCCCGCGAGAAACAGCATTTCTAGAACAACAAATACCAACGATGCCACGAGGAACCCCTTTCTGCATCATGTTCGTGTATCGTAATATGGTTTTTGGTTCATGTCGCTTCTTCAAAATAAATGAAAGAGGAGAATTTTTTATGCTTCGTACCAGTTTTGGCCTTTTACTATCACTTGTTTTGACATCAACTGTTTTTGCGCATTGTCAGGTGCCCTGTGGAATCTATGGCGATCAGCTGCGTTTTGAGCAGTTACTCGAAGATGAGCAGACCATTGCAAAAGCACAACTTCAGATTAACGACCTTGCAGGGAAAACAAATGGTCAGGATGCTAATCAGCTTGCTCGATGGGTTATGACGAAAGAGGCGCATGCAGCCAGTATTCAAGAGACGGTCGCTTCGTACTTTCTCGCGCAACGGATTAAAGCTGATTCCCCTCAATACGTTGCGCAGTTGAAGGCTGCTCATTCGGTCACAACGGCAGCCATGAAGTGCAAGCAGTCTACCGATGCCGCTACAGCAAAGGCTTTGGAAGAGGCTATTCTCAATCTCTACCGAGCATATGAAGGAAAAGAGCCAGATTTTGACCATAGTCATTAGACTATGAATCACCATTCTGTTTCTTGAAAATGCAAATCCAAATGATGGGGTTGTTATGAATCCTACTGCTGTCACGATCACTGCGGGTGGTATTTGGTCAGTGGTCGTGGCAACAGTAGCGGTTGTTTTTCTTGTTTGGGTTGCTGTGTCGTACAATCGTTTGATTCGACAACGGAATCTTGTCCGTGAGGGATGGAGTGGAATCGATGTTCAGCTCAAGCGACGCCATGAGCTAGTGCCGAATCTTGTTGCTTGCGTGACAGGTATCGCTGGCTTTGAGCGATCGGTGCTCGAAGATGTCACTCGGCTTCGTAGTGCAGCCGATGCCAGCAAGTCGATGCACGATAGGAACGACACAGAAAATCGTCTGACGGGTGGACTCAAGTCATTTTTTGCTGTAGTGGAGTCGTATCCAGATCTCAAAGCAAATGCCGCATTTGTACGACTCTCAGAGCAGTTGGTTGAGGTTGAGGATGCGATTCAATACTCCCGTAGATACTACAACGGTGCAGTACGTGACCTGAATATCACAGTGGAATCATTTCCATCCAACCTTGTTGCAGCCTTTTTCGGTTTTCCTCTGGCTGAGTATTTTGAAGTCAGTTCTGTCACCCAGCGGCTTCCCCCTTCGATCAAACTGTATCAAGACAATACATAGAGGGAGATACATAGCATGAGTGAGAATCATTGGAAATGGTTTTTGACGGCAGTCGTTGTTCTTTTTGTATGTACGCAGAGTGCCGCTACTGCCACTGAGCGCATAACAGACTTTTCATGTGATATTGATGTCGGTGCTGATGGCATCATGACGGTCACGGAGACCATCAAGGTGATCACAGAAGGGAAGAAAATATCCCGAGGAATTTATCGTGATATTCCCATTCGATATGGTGGTGGAGGACTTGCAGGCTTCACAAACGTTCCAATTGAGATTCTTCGTATCCAGCGTGATGGACATGATGAACCGTACCATACAGAAAAAAGAGAGATGGGTGCTGTGGAGCGGATCTACATTGGACGGAAGTCTCATCGCCTAGACCCTGGTGCATATACCTATGTGATTACATACACGACATCACAGGTTCGTTTCTATGATGATCATGATGAAGTCTATTGGAATGTTACAGGGCATGCCTGGGAGTTTCCGATTGACCGAGCAACCGCAAGCGTTGTCCTCCCAGATAAAATGCCTGTTGATTCGGTGAAAGCAGAGGCGTATGTCGGGCCATTAGGATCAAAAAATCAGCGAAATATTCAATGTACCGTTGACCCTCAAAGGCCCCGTGTTGAATTCAAGACGACACAACCCCTTCAGACGCAAGAAGGAGTGACGATTGTTGTTCAGTTTGCCAAAGGATTTGTAGACGAGCCAACAGTCTTGAGTCGAGTGTTTGATGATGGATATATCCTGCGAATGTTTCTGGCGCTCGTGCTTGTGACGGGTTATTTTTCATTGACATGGTGGTTTGTTGGTCGCGATCCAGCAACTGGTGTTGTCATTCCCGAATTTGCCCCCCCCAATAATCTTAGTCCCGGTGCTGTGAGATTCATTGACAGAATGGGTTTTGACAAGGAGTGTTTTTCAACGGCTATTCTTTCGCTCGCAAGTCAAGGATCACTTGATATTCGTGAAGTCGATCAGAAATATACATTGTCCCGAAAAGTCAATGATGTTGCAGGTGCCTCTTTAGGTGAAAAGAAGGTGTTTCGAGACTTACTCGGTCCCCGATCAGAAATTACGATCGATAAGGCACACCACAAAGTGTTTTCAAAAGCAATTGAATCCTTGAAAAAATCACTCATGAAAGAATTTGAGGGCGACTTGTTTCGCGTCAATCGCATGTGGTTTTTTTTCGGAGTCATTCTTTCGGTTTTTTCTGTTAATGCAGTCGTTTTTTTCGATGGCTGGTCAAATGCCACAGGGAAGGTTGCTTTCATTTTGTTATGGCTCTCTATCTGGTCTACCGTTGTGGCCGTATTAATTCATGCTTTGATTCGTTCATGGTGGGGTGTCTTTATTGGAGGAGGGATCAGTCGTGTGGGCGGTATTGTTAAGGCTTCTGTGCTGACGCTCTTTTCCATTCCTTTTGTGACAGGTGAGTTCGTGGCAATTGTTTTTCTTGCCACGGAAACATCACTCTGGATTGTCCCTCTCTTGCTAGGGATCATCGGAGTGAATGTCCTGTTTTATGAATTGATTAAGGCACCTACAGGAAAAGGGCGCGCTATCATGGATCGTATTGATGGATTTCGTATGTATCTGTCGACGGCAGAAAAGGATCGTCTCGAGCAAATGACTTCCAACAGTCAAGACGGAACGCCTCCTGAGCAAACGCTTGCTACATTTGAGAGATTCTTACCCTACGCTGTGGCCCTTGGTGTGGCCAATCAGTGGGCGGAACAGTTCCAGGATCTTGTTTCAGCTGCTAGTGCCAATCCAGGTGCTGAGGGTCACTATCAACCCTCGTGGTATCACGGACAGTCATGGTCTCCAGCAAGTATGGGTGCC
>CACORA010000026.1 GCA_902629495.1 Planctomycetaceae bacterium | reverse complement strand
GCTTTTCAACGACTCGACGTAATACTTGCTGAGCAGCCTTCCGCCTGGTCGTCACAAGCACACGATTCAGGGAATCCTCGAGATCCGTTTCGATGTGTGCAAAATCGAGATAATCTCCAGCACCTGCGTGAAGACACGAACGCGCAGTCGTGATACTTGGCTGTACATCCACAACGATGATTGGAACATGAGGGTCTACCGTCTCAAGAAGTTCATACAAGACTGCTTTATCGACTTCCGGACGAAGAATCACAATAACCACATCCCATGGATCACGAGACAGCGTGTCACGTGCATCTTGAATCACTCTCTCAATTCGGAGTTCGAGTGGCTGCAAGCGCGCCACCAGCCGTGCATATGGCACACTACATGCTTCTTCGGAATCAACAATAAGAATTCTAGGTTGCTGCACAAGGAGCCACTACTTCTGAAAACATTCACTCAACAATCTGATAATCGATCAACTTTGATGAACTTTTCTAGTATGACAAAGTCTCTCATATGAACTCAATCGCCCATAAACCAATGCGAACTACAACGAGCTTCTGCACAAACCACTTCAGGTTCAAGCAGCCTCCCTCTCGGCTTCAGGGCAAATTCACGTGCCTCTCTGCCATTCGCGAACTGCTTCTTTTTCCTCGTTCTGACTCTGGTACATTGCATTGGTATTTCAATGTTATTGAGGAGAGAAAAACTCGTGTCTATTGACCCGTATTCACTGTGCCCTTGTGGTCTTGGTAAGAAAATAAAATTTTGTTGTCCAGAGTTGATCGGTGATATCGATCAAATTGAAAAGCTCATTGCTGGTGACCAAATTGCTGCCGCTTTGGAACAAACAAAACGCCTTGTTCAGAAACATCCCGGCAAGGCATGGCTCCTTGCAACTCAAACAAAGCTTGAGTTGGCTTCCAATGACTATTCGGCAGCGGCAACGACAAACCATACATTTCTAGAGTCTCACCCCGATAATCCACTAGCGCTTGGTCAAGCTGCCATCATTAATGCTGTAGCAGGCAACGTTCAGGAAGCAGCAACACAGTTTGATTCAGCTCGTGAACACTGTGGCAAAGAAGTCTCTCCAGAATTTGTGCGCATCGCTGCAACACTCGTTCAGGCCGGTGCACAGGCGGGACATGTCGGCTTTGCCCAAGGGATTGTTGAATGGCTTGTTGACAAAAACCTTGGTTCTGAAGAAGAAGTCCGACTGTTATCAGCCGTTGTTGGTTCCTCCGGGGTTCCACCCGCCCTTCGTACAAAAGTATCGTTTATTGCTGAAACCGGTGATGATGCCTGGCGTGCTGACTTTGAAACTGCACTTCAGCACGCAAATGCATGGAATCTGTCAAAGTCGCTAACCCTCTTTCGTAGTCTCAAAAGTATTGCTGCAAACAGTGTCGCCGTCTTCACCAACATCGCAGTTTTATGTGAACTCTTGGCAAAGCCATTCGAGTCTTCAGAGGCATGGTTAATTGTTGCAAAACTTCGTTCCGATGAGGCTGACGATGCAATTGAGGCGACCGGTCGGGCCATTGCCTTGGAAACAGAGGCTGATCCTGATCGTTCTCCGCTTATGACATTTGCACAATCAAGGGCCACTCTCGACCTTGAGGACAGTAACTCGCTTGATCTTCTCGAAGATAAGATTCGTCTCGACACGCATTGTGACCCAGCCCCTTTTAATCGATCTGAATGGGTGCAACGAGGCGCTGCGCCACCGCATTCTGTATGGCGAGTGTATGACGGTTCTATTGATCAGGAGGAGCCCGTGCGTCTTCTGGCATCACTCATGCTTTTTGGCAAACAAACCGACAAATCACCTGAAGCGGTATTGCAAGGTTTCGGTCCAGATATAGCAGCCGCTTTACCGATCGCTGAAACACTTCTCGATGCAAAGTTTTTTGCTGAGCCACCGCAGGAAGGGCTGCCTGTTGCTACTCCAACAAGTTGGCTGCTCGGAGCACAATTTCGAAGCCGGACTCCAGAAGCACCTAAAGCTCCTGATTCCGATCAAGAACCTTCAGCCTTTGACACCTATCTTGAAAAACAGCGTGTAGCTGTTCGTGAAAGATTCATCTCAGAGTGGCCAAAGACCCCTTTGCCTGAATTGCTTGGAAAAACACCGAAGGAGTCAATTGGACAAGCAGATGTTCAAATGAGAGTTGAGGCTTTGATTAATGAAGGTGAGGCAACAGCCAGACGCCCTGACATGAATGATGCATGGGCAAGAATTCGTACAGATCTAGGCATTGCTCCTTCATCTCCTGTTGAGAGCATGACACCTCTCGGCGAAGTGCCACCACTTCGATGGCATCGTCTTGTTTTTGAAAAACTGGATCTTGATCAACTTCGTGGACTTTTAGTGACCTCTATTGACGCTGGTTTTGAACTCGCAGCTGAACGCGTTGCAAACGAACTGACATCTCGTGCGGATGCAACTCCCGCTGACCGATGGCAGTCCTATGGGTTTCTTGAACAGCGTGCGACTAGTACCAATGACAAATTATCGGTTATTGCCACACTGCGCCCTCTGGCAACAGAACTCAAAGCCAATGATGGCATGCTGGATGTCGCAGAACTGCGAATCCGTCTTCAACGGGGTGATCAAAATGCGATCATGACTCTCCTTAATCACCTGCGTACCGAACACGCCAATGATCAGAAAGTACTAAGTGCGTTGGCAGAAGTCTTGATGGAGGCCGGGATTGATCTCTCGGCAATCGCAGGCGGTGCAGGCATGCCCACTCAACAGACATCCGAGCCTGGTGGAGCAGTGCCATCCTCTCCGCAGCAAACTGCTAGCACCAATGCCTCAGAGTCAGGAGGCATCTGGACTCCGGGTGGGGATCAACCAAGTACTGGCGGGGAAAAAAAGATCTGGACCCCGGACTCCTAAATGTTCGATCACCACGACATTGCCGCCATGACACGGGCGCTCACACTTGCCCGAAAAGGAGAAGGGCATGTTGAGCCAAATCCCATGGTTGGAGCTGTTGTCACCGTTTCAAATAACACAGGTGGCCATGATGTCATTGGGGAAGGGTGGCATGCAAACTTTGGCGGTCCTCACGCTGAGGTGATGGCACTTCGGGCTGCTGGTTCACGTTCCCGTGGAGCAACACTCTTTGTAACTCTTGAACCATGCTGTCACCATGGAAAAACTCCACCATGCACAGATGCTGTGATTCAGTCTGGGATTGATCGGGTTGTCATCGCCACACTCGATCCTTTTCCTGCAGTGAAGGGAAAAGGGTTCAAAGGGCTCAAAAATGCTGGCATCACCGTTGATGTTGGTTTGCTAGAACAAGAGGCTTTGCAGCTAACGAGACCATTTCGCAAACTTGTCACAGATGGTCGCCCGTGGGTCATTGCAAAATGGGCTATGAGTCTCGATGGAATTCTTGCAACGGGTTCACGTAAGGATCGATGGCTTTCGACAGAAGCATCACGAAAACTTGTTCATGAACTCCGAGGACGAGTTGATGGTATTCTCGTAGGAATACGAACGGCACTTATTGATGATCCTCTCCTCACGCCACGACCTCGTGGACCTCGCCTGCCGCTGCGAATCGTTTTGGATAATCAGGCAAGGCTACCTGTGTCAAGCCAACTCGTACAATCATCTCATGAGGCTCCTGTCTTGGTCGCTACGGGCCCAGATGCTTCTTCTGATCGGATTGACACTCTTCGAAATGCTGGCTGTGAAGTGTGGGTTGCACCCACAGTTGAAAAACCAGATCAACTCAATGCGCTTCTTGAGGAATTAGGCCGTCGTAAACACACACATCTTCTTGTGGAAGGTGGCCCACAGGTCCTCGAGAGTTTTTTTGATGCTCATCTTGTTGATGAAGTCTGGACATTCATTGCACCGCGAATCATCGGCAGTGATACCCAAGAGCATTCTGATCTGCCAAGTTTCACCAAGACTCCACCAATCCATATCGAGCATATCGATCATCCAGGTGGTGACATTCTCTTGAGAGGTTGCACACACACCTAGGGCACCACCTTCGCGTTGGCTACGCAGCATAGACGTAACTCGGTACTACGGCATGTCACGAATAACATTTCGCCAATGTGTTACGGTAGCATCGGGCTTCGCATGCATCTCCGCGACTGCAACTTGAAGTGACTTCGCAGCCTCAAGAATAGCAACAACCTGATCAAGAACTTCATTGAACTGATCATCTTCTGCAGTTCCATCGAGCGTAGACTCAGGATCGACACGACCCTCTCGTTGTACAACCGAACCGTAACGAGCCCAATAAACAACCCATGGCTGTAGAAAATCAATCAATCCAGACACATTGAGTGCCGCTGCTGCTGCAAGTGGCTCTTCAAACTTTGAAAGTTGTGAACCTGTCTCCAATGGCGACTTCACAAGCAATCGTTCTGCCTGACGAGGCACTAACGTCAACACGGCAACATCCTCTCCGAGAGCAATCGACGGCTGAATCTGACTATCAAGACCACTCTCTTCAATGGACCACGACCAGATTGTGCCTCCTCCAACGTCTTTGGTGATTGGTTCTGCAATACGATAGCCATCTGGAACGGAATCAGGATTCATTTCACGGACCGCATCAACCAGTTCATCACTCAAAGCAAATAAGTCATTCATACCTTCACGAAAGAGGGCCGCATTTTCGATACCAAACACAATCGATGGTTCCAGAAGTGGAAGGGCCTTGTCACTTTTTGGCAACAAGGTTGTGAGCCGAGAAACCGTACTCTTCCCATCAAGTACAAAACCTGCCTGCCCACCTTTCATTGCTGGTCTAAATGTTCGCCTAATGATGTCAACAAATTTCTGCCCAAGTGGCAAAAGGTGTTTTTTAAGCTTTGCAGCCTGTTCCTCTGCATCGCCACCCATTGTGGGCACAATGTGTTCCAGAGCAAATTGCTGAACCATATCAGCCCATGTGACAAGGTCATCAAACGAATATGTATCTCGCACACGAAAGACAATAGCGGCAACAGGCGAACCACCGACGTGCTCGAGAAGATCCAGTTGTTTTGAACCATCGAGGGGCTTATTCCGTGACCAATCCCAGACATACCCCTCATAGCCTTGCTCTGAGAGAAAGGAATACGACATCCAAGGCCCAGGAACAGGCATCCACTCCTCATATTTCTCAGCAACCGTGGCTATCATCGCACGCGCCTCAGCAGTTGCGTCTTCAGACAGATCGAGTTTCGAAGACAATCCTTCGACGAGGTCAACAAGTTGCTCAACATCCTTTTTTGAAGCCCCCAAAGCCTCAGCCATCTCCTGGCTCACATAGGAGACCGCCGTAATATTTTTCCCCTTATCCAACTCAAGTGGCTTCATCGGCTCCTTGCCAAATAGGCCTTTATTAAAGCCACCATCTGAGATCACGAGTTGCTCAAGATGACTTGTGGAATCGCCAATGGAAAGCAATACGTAGTCATCAACAACACCGATAGCGACCACGATTTCGGTATCCTCTACGGCACCAAGAATCGTGTCGGCGTTGTCAGCAGTTTCGCTTCCTCCACCTTCGAGTCGCTGCCTCAGTGAGGCATAGTCTGGCTTATAGGTGAACGTAATAAACTCACCTCCAGCGATTGTTCGACGTTCAACGGCATCCGCCAACGAGGGATCCATCATGGCAAGTGACTGAAGGCCTGTTTCAACACGTTTGAGTTGTGTCACTGCAGCATCGGTCATCGTGGTATGGAAACCCCAGACAAGATCTGGCAATACGATAAGATCCTTGTTTTCAGCGAGCGTTTCGAAAACCATTTCAGCGAGGATATCACTGACCTCGCCTTGAAATTGACTTTGTGACATTGCTGCAATATTTGCCGCCTGCTGTGTTTGCTGAAGTTTTCGAAACAGCACGGCAAGTTTTGTCCATGATTTGTCTCCATAGACAAATGTTTCTGTCGCAACCATATCCGCCAGGAGATCTAATGCCTGTTTATTTTCGGGCATCTGACGCAATGCATTTGCTATGGACATCGGATTCCCCGGTGTTGCATTTTGCTGCTCCAACGAGTCAAAAAACTTTTTGACTGCCGGGAGTTTCTTGATCGCAGCAAAAGCATTACTCGAAATAAGTGCTTCATACTGTTCACGAAGTCGCAATGTAGATGAAACAAATGCAACATCGTCCGGGATCATCGAGAGGCCCGTCTCGGATATATCTGCCGCATGGGCTTTGCCCAACTGGTTATATGAGGCAAAGAGCAGTCCAGTCGCGAGGAAGAATATCGTCAAACATCGATGAAAAGCCATTAGAACAATCCTTTTGATTATGGGCCTTTGAGTGAACGAAAACGGCAGCTCACAGTTCAACCAATTGGTCTAAGCCAACGTGGACAAAAAAGTCTGTGGTCATCCTTTCGTAGATCATACTAGGATATTCGATATTCACGTTTTTGGGGAGAACCCCTTTTGATCATTAAATCAACTCGAATCATCGACACCTTTGCAGAAGCATTCAGGCTGCGGTTCAGCCGCTTTATCGTAACTGCCCATGATGAATATTGGCTTGATGCAGCGATCTCAGCCGCCTGTGGCTACGGTACAAGCGTCATCGGCTGCGATGCAGAAGTGGGGGTTGAACAACGACTCTCGGAAACGGACACCCCTGATGGCCGAGTAGGAGCAGCTATTCTTGCCTTTGGATTCTCGGAAGAGGCCCTTGGAAAAGCACTTACAAATCGTGCATCCCAATGCCTGCTTACATGTCCAACAGTAAGCATCTTTGATGGCCTCCCTGCTGCAGAAACACGAAGCCCCTTTGGAAGCCATATCCGTTATTTTGGTGATGGCTTCGAAAAGTCCAAAGTCATTGATGATCGGCGATTCTGGCGGATACCAGTGATGGATGGAGAGTTTTTTGTAGAAGAAACGGTTGGCATCGAGAAAGGGATAGGCGGAGGCAATTTCATTATTCAAGGTGCCTCCTTGGCAGCGACACTTGATGCGGCTCGTCTGGCTGTCGATAGCATTGCTGCGTTACCTGGAACAATTACTCCCTTTCCTGGAGGAGTCGTACGGTCAGGGAGCAAGGTCGGTTCTCGGTACAAAGGGTTGAAAGCATCCACAAATGATTCCTTTTGCCCTGGATTGGTTGGCAGAACAGACACAGAACTTGTCGAGAGTGCTGTATGTGCACTCGAAATAGTGATTGACGGCACAGATGAGCAAACAATCTCTTCAGCCATGAAATTGGGTATTGAGGCCGCGGCTCAACCTGGCATACCAGCCATCTCGGCAGGCAATTATGGTGGAAAACTAGGTAAATTTCATTTGCACCTTCACCAGATTCTCAACGCTTCCTAAACGGCCTTTTCACTGGTCGTCGAACGACCGGAGTGATCTTTCAGAGAGGAGTCCCGATGTGGTACTTCCCCCGGTAATAAGGAATTGTGTCCACGTCCAGTGAGGATGGTGTCATGGCAGACAGTGAACGAGTATCACGACAGGAATTGGTCGTCCCCCCAAGACAGTCAAACTTTTCGATCATCGTGGGAGCCTGCGTGTGTGCGTGTGCCGGTTTTGGTCTCGTGTGGAAACTGGGAATAGGCCGGTCAACGCACCCTGACCAACATCCTGTCGGCACGGCCACAACGCAGCTTGAGGCACCTCCTACTCAGCCAAATGAAGTTTGGCAAGCCTCCCCAAAAGAAACTGAGGCCGATACTGATCGATATCAAAATCGCCCAGTGTCCTTTGAATCAACCGAGGAGATTGTCCCTGCAGGGAGAAATGAACAACCACTCTCTCGTTTCTCCACGCCTACTGATCTTGAACCGCTTCCAGAATCGAATAGCAATGATCTTTTGCCAGTTGAAGAATCTGTTGAGGGCTCCGACACAACCACGTTCCCCCAATCAACGCAAGCGGTACCACCGGATGACGATGTCAGTGTGATGACAGCTCCTGATTTGGAAACTGAAGGCAAATCAGAACCAGATGTCACCACGCCATCCAATGACACTGTTACCGAAAAAGATGAGGTGGACCCTGTGCCTTCCGGAAGTGTTCCTTCAAATACAGATTTAGATCAAATACCGCCCACTCTTCCACCATCCATTGCCAACACTGATGTAGAACCCCCTGCATCACCCTCAACGACTGCATCACCAGAAGAGACGGCTTCGACAGGGACAACCGATAGTGATGAATCTGCCACTAAAAAAAATCCTTTCATCGCAGAATCTTCGACTATCACCGATCTGCAGGAAACAGAGACGGGGCCTTCCAATAGCCAAACAGAATCATTTCCTGCTGATGACACAACTGATAACGCAACCATTACAGAAACCGAATCAGGCCTTTCGGAATCGACAGAATTAAATCGTCCATCACAAGATCAACCATTGACAAATGCATTTGCAGCGCAATCACAGCCTCAACCACAAAACACACCATCCTTCTCTTCCAAACCATCATTACTCGGACCACAAAGTCTCACAGGCCCTCAAGTTGCCTCTCCGTTTGAATCTAGCAGCACTATCCAACCCAACCAGAAAACATCTTCTGGAACAGGACCCATTGGAGGTGGCAAACCCGGGTCTTCACAGTTGGAGGGTGTTCAAACTCCCCAAGTCACCGTGGAGAAGCGTGGCCCACGAGATATTCAAGTTGGAAAACCTGTGCGATACGAAATACACATTCGCAACGTGGGCACTGCTGTCGCGAATAATGTGATGATTCACGACACAATCCCTACGGGCACTCATTTGATTGCTACCACTCCTCCAGCGTCTCCCGATCCCATGAGCGCGGATATCAACAGTGGTGGTCTCATCTGGCATATCGGAAAACTGGAACCTGGAGCGAGTACCAAGGTTGCCATGGAAGTGATGCCTGAAGCAGAAGGTGAAATTGGGAGTGTTGCCAGCGTGACATTCCGTGCAGAGGCAACCATGCGATCACGGGCAACCAGACCCGCTCTGAGCGTGTCAGCCTCACCACCGGAACCGGTTCTCATTGGTGAGGATATAACTGCTGAAATTCTTGTTTCCAACCCAGGAACAGGAACCTCCACCGGGATCATAATCGTTGGAACACTCCCCGAAGGCGTTCGACACCCTGCTGGAAGTGAACTCGAATTTGATGTCGGTCGTTTGGAGCCCGGAGAAAGTCGCACCATTGACCTTGCCCTGAAGTCGGCTTCACCAGGCGTTCATGCCATGACTGTTGTTGCACGTGCTGATGGACAACTTAAAGCGGAAACGTCTATCCCATTAGAAATCACTGCTCCAATGCTTGAACTTGCAGCAGATATGCCAGGGCGGCGTTATTTACAACGACCTGCAGTCTGTAAAATCACCATGCATAACACAGGTACTGCGCCAGCGATGGATGTGGAACTCGCTTCCCAACTTCCACCTGGCATGAAATTTGTTCGAGCCAATAACACTGGATTTTACGACGAACGCCACCACCGTGTGCTTTGGAGTCTAGAAGAATTGCCGGCAGGAAAAACAGGCACAGTCGAAATGGTCGTCATGCCAGTTGCTCTTGGACCACAGAAAATGATCACAGCAGCCCGGAATCCTGCTGGACTCTCAGATCAGATTGCCAATCAAATTGAGGTTGAAGGCCTCGCGAGCCTCACTTTTCAAATTACCGACAGTGAAGATCCTATTGAAGTCGGAGGGCAGACGGAATATGTCATCCGAGTTGGCAATCAAGGTACGAAGCCTGCTAGTGGCGTTCGACTCCAGGCAACGTTGCTAGGAGACCTTGAACCCCTCGACGCGCGTGGTCCAGCTGGACACCGTATCGAAAATCTCACTGTCATCTTTGACCCGTTGACAACCCTCGTACCAACTGAGGAAGCCATCTATAAAATCCAGATTCGCGGACAACGCGCAGGGGATCATCGCATCCAGGTTCAACTGACGAGCGACGAGCACACAACTCCGATCACCAAGGAAGAAGTTACTCGCGTGTACGCTGATCGCTAACACATTTTTTAGCGAAGCACTGCTCCCACTCGCTTGGCACACTCGTCAAGTATGGATGTCATGATGCGACTCGCTTCCTCACCAGAAAGCGTTCCCTCAGAGCTTCGCAAGCGAAGTGCTACGACGACACTTTTCTTCTCTTCCCCAAGCCGTTCCACATCGTGCCAAACCTGCACAAGACGGCACTGTTCGAGTAGCCCTTCCGCCGCAGCATGAATAGCTGCTGAAATATCGGCCCAGGAGATCTCGTCACTCACAACCAGATTGATGTCCCTCTCCACAGCTGGAAAGTCACTCGGACGAACAATCTTTCGTTCTTCAGAAATTGCAAAATCGAGAAGGTCAATTCGAAGTTCAACCACCGAGACCGGGCCACTCTGTGAAAACATTTTCAATGACTTCTCGCTTACCTCCCCAAGTACACCAACACGTACCGGCAGATCCTCAGCACGGTGCAGAACCACCTCCGCTGCCCTTCCACACTCGAGGAGCTCGGTTTGGATGGGTCGATATTCTATAGAAGAACGCTGACCGTTTTCTTGATCAACAACGCCTATTCGAAGTTTTTTGAATATCTCTTCTGCAAGCCCTTTTGCACGAAAATAATCGCCTTCCGTCGCAAGCGATGCCAGAAGTGGTTCTTCAGCAGGCGATTGACTTCGAGGAGCCTCATTGTTTTCAGAAGGAGATGGAAGGTATGCATGAGCAATCTCAAAAAGCTCTGCGTGCGGTGCACCGACTGATAACGATGCAAGGCGTGCATCTAACAAACTTGGGAGAAGTGTCCGACGCAGCCGGTCAGCACCTCGAATGAGTGCAGGACGACAAACGAAGGGTGGCAATCCTGTCCAGGGGCTTTCGACAACTTCAAACGCTTCTGTCACAACACTTCGAGTCATCGCTTCACAGAAACCGGCAGCAACCAACACCTCCGCAACAGCCCGAGTAGCTCGCTCCGTACAAGACAATTCAACAGGCCTTGCAGATATCGCCTGATCTTCAGGAACCTTGTCATAGCCCTCAATTCTGGCAACTTCTTCGATAAGGTCGATCTCTCTATATGCATCCCTTCGCCACGTCGGGGCCAGCCAGCGAGACGCTTCGGCATGACTCTCTTCCGAGATAAATCCCAAATCCTGCAGAATTTTCTTTTGCCGAGCCAATGGAACATCGATGCCGAGCACCTGTTCCACACGGTGATGACGGAAGTCGATGGATGCTGGTGAACAGGCCAACGTTCCTGCCTCGACAATGCCACTTGAGAGAGTGCCACCAGCTATCTCAAGTATCAAGGCTGCCGCACGGAGACTTGCCCACTCAACAGCAGCAGGATCCGGACCTCGCTCGAACCGATAGGAAGAACCACTCGCCAGCACCAGTCCACGGGCTGCTGCGCGTACAGCTAGTGGGGCAAATTGTGCAGACTCCAGAAAAACATCTGTTGTTGAATCACTAATTTCTGAATCTGCTCCTCCCATCACACCTGCGAGGGCAATCGGCCTCTCTGTATCAGCAATGACACACATTTCCTCTGTCAGCGAATATGTCTTGTGATTGATTGCAAGAAATTCTTCGTCTTTCTTTGCACGTCGCACGATGATGTGAGAATCATGTACTTTATCAAGATCAAATGCATGGAGTGGTTGGCCACATTCCAGCATCACATAATTTGTAATATCGACAACATTATTGACGCTTGTCACTCCAACAGTTGCAAGTTTGTCGATGAGCCACTGTGGACTCGGGCCAATCTTCACACCACGAATGACTCGACCACAGTAGTACGGACACATATCAGATGCGGTAAGGCTGATCGAAACACTACTACTCGCAGAAGGCTCCTCTTCACGAGGCTGAGGATCCGGGATAGCAAGCCCACTGCCGAATAAGACTGCCAGTTCACGAGCAACTCCAATATGCCCAAGCCAGTCTGGACGGTTGCTCGTAACCTCTATTTCAATTGCTTCATCACCCCCGTGGGTGGATGTCGACTCATGGTTCAGCCCAGCCATTAACAGTCGTTCCACAACCTCTTCTGTCGGAGCATCAAGGTGAACGTAATCTGCCAACCAGTTTCGAGAAAGAATCATTGCGGCTCAGAATTGCTGAAGGAATCGAACGTCGTTACGATAAAAATCGCGTATATCAGCTACACCATATTTACGAGCAGCAATCCGCTCGACACCAAGTCCAAAGGCAAAACCTGTCACTGCATCGGGATCATAGCCAACCGCCTCCAATACGGCGGGATCGACCATGCCAGCGCCACCCATTTCAATCCATCGTCCCCCCCACTCCATATCAACTTCGACGCTTGGTTCGGTAAAAGGGAAAAATGAGGGGCGAAAGCGTACCTTCACATCACCCCCAAGAAAACTTGATGCAAAAAACCGAAGAACGCTCTTGAGATGAGCCATGGTCGTTCCTGACTCAACAAGAAGTCCTTCAACCTGATGAAACATTGGATAGTGCGTTGCATCCGCAGTGTCTGGTCGATAGACACGGCCAAGGGAAACGATTCTGAGCGGTGGCTTTCTTTCCTCCATCACTCGAATTTGAACTGTGCTGGTTTGTGAGCGGAGAAGAAGTGGATCGCTCCCCTGTGCAACAGCCAGATAGAAGTTATCCAAAGGATCTCGGGCTGGGTGCTCACTAGGAATCGCCAGTGCCTCAAAATTATGCCACTGATCTTCAACCTCAGGACCTGTCACACTTTCAAAACCAAGCCGTGACATAATCTCCTGAACACGACGAATAGTCTGCGTAATAGGATGGAGATGACCAAATCTAAATGCCTGACCAGGTAACGTTATATCCACGGCCTCAATGGTGGACTCTTCACGAAGCAATCGTTCTTGAGCCGACGACAAAAGGTTCGTAATAGCTTTTTTTAACTCATTGAAATGACGACCTGCTGCAGGCTTATCAGCCGATGAAAGTCCTCCGAGCATTTTCTGAATGGCTTTCAACCGACCACTACGCGCACCAAGAAACTCAACACGAGCCGCTTCAACAGATGGCGCGTCAGAAGCATCATCAAGCGTGGCTGAAGCCTCATTTTGGAGGGCATTAATTTTCGCCAGAAATGCATCGAGTGAAACGTCTGCCACGAACGAGACTCCCTTCAAAGAAGTCAGCTCGCAGTCACGGGCTCAGGCAAACCTAGGCCTTGTCGAACATTTTCTACAACAGCATCAAAGCCAGTTGGATCAAGAACCGCCATCTCAGACAGCGTTCGCCGGTCGAGTTCACAACCGATCTTCTCCAAGCCAGCAATAAACTGACTATAACGGAGTCCACGTTGACGACAGGCAGCATTGATTCGAATGATCCACAGACGACGAAATTCTCTCTTCTTTCGACGACGATCACGTCGGGCAAAAACTCCAGCTCGAATAACAGACTCTTTCGCTGTGCGAAGCAGTTTTCTTCGCCCACCGACAGAGCCCTTCACTCGCTTGAACAAACGTTTTTTTGCACGGTGGCGTGGAACGGCACTTTTTGTACGCATATCTCGATGCTTTCTGACAATGATGTAGGAATCCATTAATTTCGCCCAGCAGGCGAAAAATGCAAGACCCGAGACGTCCCAGAGGGTAAGAACGCACTGTTTTCCTTGTACATAGTGCCTTCAGCCCCCACAAAACATAAGAAATCGACGAAAAGCTCTGAAAATCATTGCTGCTCTTCATGCTTTTCACGAAGGTGCTTCGGACTCTGAACAATCCACCTGCCTGTTCGATTATGGGAGGGCAAAGCAGTGAAATTCTAACGTTTTGTGTTCAACCTCGATGAACCTCTGAAGAAGTTGACCACTCGCTCTACCCGTGAGAAAATCGTGCAGGGCAAGCCTGAGGAAACGAGCAATGAATTTTTTTCAAGCTACTCATTCCGTCTTACTCGCAAGTCTTGTTTGCTCTTTTTTTATTCAAGCGGCCACCGCAAGTCTCCCAGAGCAGAATGATCTTTTTGAGGTCAAGATCCGACCGCTGCTCGTAACTCACTGCATCCGATGCCATGGAGAAACGAAGCAAGAAGCAAGCCTGAAACTGAGTACACACGATGGTGTACTCAAAGGTGGTGAATCTGGACCCATTATCGTACCCGGTCAACCACTCAAAAGTCGCTTGCTTGAAGCCCTACGCTATGAGTCACTGGAAATGCCCCCGTCTGGTCAGCTTGATGATCATGTTATTCAAGCCGTAGAGCATTGGATTCTTCGCGGTGCTCCTTGGCCAGAAAACGTTGTACTGGTTCCTGCCAATCCAATCACTGCGAAAGACCACGATTGGTGGTGCTATCAGCCCGTTACTCAACCCCAGATTCCATCCCTCTCAGAACCTGTCGAGGAATGGTGCCAGAACGAGATTGATTATTTTGTTAAGGCCAAACTTATTTCGCAAAAAATCTCTCCATCTCCTCGAGCATCTCCCTTGACGCTTTTGAGAAGAATTCATTATGCCATCACTGGTCTTCCTCCAGACGATCATATTCTTGTCTCCACCAAGAACGGCACAACGCTCCAAGATCCGGAAGCAGTCACACAGCTTGTGGACGATCTGCTGGATCAGCAGTCCTACGGAGAGCATCAAGCTCGCTTCTGGCTTGATCTTGTTCGATATGCTGATTCAGATGGCTACCGTGCTGATCACAAACGCCCCCAAGCAAAGCAGTATCGTAATTACATTATTGCATCGTTCAATAATGATAAGCCGTATGATCGTTTCGTCATGGAACAACTTGCCGGAGATGAGATTGATCCCGGTAATCGTGATGCGGTTATTGGAACGATGTTTCTGCGTCACTGGATTTATGAGTGGAACCAGCGCGATGTTGAGGGACAGTGGGAAAAAATACTTGATGATCTGACAGAGACCACTGCAGATGTCTTTCTTGCCCAAAGCATTCGTTGCGCACGATGCCATGACCACAAATTTGATCCACTGTTGCAGAAAGACTACTACAGGCTTCGATCTTTCTTTGCTGCTTTTCTACCGAACGAATCACGACCAATTGCAGATCTCGACGTCCTAGCAAAACATGTCGAACAACAGCAGCTTTGGGAAAGCGCAACAGCCAGCATTCGACGTCGTCTCGACACGATTGAGCGCCCACTCCTCCTCAAGCACGCCACGGGACAGAAACCCGAAATGTTTCCTCCCAAGATCCAGGCCATGCTTGCCAAAAACCCGATGGATCGCACGCCGTATGAACACCAGATCGTTGCCATGGCATCACGACAATTTGAATTGCATCCTGAAAAGCTGGAAGAATTCCTTGAGAAAGATGCGCAGGAACAACGCCAACAACTCCTGAAAACGCTCTCATCCTATGACCGTCTCAAGCCCGAGCCCCTGCCCACGCAGGCTTTTGTTGCCAGTGACGTCGGTACGGTTGCCCCGGCCATGTTCATACCAGAATCATCAGCGTCATCGCCTATCAATCCCGGCTTTCCGACACTTTTCTCTCCCGCTGCAGCAGTGATTACACCAACACCACGTGTGTTATCGACTACCGGCCGACGGACCGCACTGGCCCGCTGGATCGCAAATACTTCAAACCCACTCACAGCACGGGTACTGGTCAATCGGATCTGGCAACAGCACTTTGGCAGAGGTTTATCTGCATCAACAAACGATCTGGGGCATCTCGGAGTTGCACCAAGTCATCCTGACCTTCTCGACTGGCTTGCCACGTGGTTTATGAAAGAAGGATGGAGCATTAAGAAGCTCCATCGACTCATTCTGACATCTGCAACATACCACCAGACATCGAACCGAAAGCCTGACAAACATATCGCAACTATTGATTCCGACAACACCTTGTTGTGGCGAATGAATCCGCGTCGTCTTTCCGGAGAAGAATTTATGGATTCTGTCCTGAATGCATCGGGACTTATTTCACCGAATTCGTCAAAACAGCGAGCGATCTACAGGCCTGTTCTTCGTAATAAGCCCGATCCTATTCTAGCCGCCCTCGACCTACCTGATCGAGTTCAGCCTGCTGGCAAACGGCATCAAACAACAACGCCCACACAAGCCTTGCTCTTTTCAAATGGAAACTGGCTTCAGGACCAATCCCAAAACATCACCCGAACATTGCGATCTACTTCCGACATCGAATTCATTAATACATTGCATCGTCGACTTTTCAGCAGACCACCATCCAAAAATGAAATGGTCGAATCGAAAAACTTTATTCGGGCTTACGAAACACTGGTTTCTCATCAACCGCGCCACCTCGAAGACACGCATCTTGATGTTATGCCGGCCCTTCAGGAAGCGTCACAAACACCCGCTGTTCGTTTTGGATCGGAAGCGGATCTTTCTATTCATTTCGATACTACTGACAACCTCCCAACATCTCATTTTACGGTTCAGGCACACATTCTCCTCCGTTCGCTCTTCAAGGATGCAAAGGTGCGGGTCATTGCATCAACATGGACTGGTGATCCCAAACAGCCTGGATGGTCATTCGGCATCACCTCAACAAAGAGCCGCTATAAACCTCGAAATCTCATTCTTCAACTTGTTGGGAAAACAGATGACGGAGAAAATATTCATTACGAAGTCATTCCGTCGAATCTCCATCTTGAACTCAATCAACCGTATTTTGTTGCTGTGAGTGTGGATCTTGCTGACCGTTCAGAAAATGGCATCACATTCTTTCTTCGCAAGCTCGGCAAGAATAATTCTGCATCCCAAAAAGCCCATGTACCTCATGAGGTCACTCGATTCATTCAAACTGGCCAGCCCCTCAGACTCGGTCGTCGTGGCGATGCACATCGGTGGGATGGCCTTATCGCCGACTTCAAGCTGAGTGCTGCCACACTGTCTGAACATGACATTGCATCTGAGACGCATCGTAATCCTGTCCTTCATTGGCAGTTTCGTAACGCCACAGCAATCGGACAGGATATATCCGGACAAAACAATCATGCCGTAGTCGATCACGATACACACCAGCAACTTCCCCCCCATGATCAGGCACGAGCTGCTCTTCTCCATGCTTTTTTCAACACAAATGAAGTCCTGTACATTGATTAGGCGGGTATGACATGACACACGTTTCAAGACGCCAGATGCTTTCTGAGGCCGGAGCTGGGTTTGGGGCGATTGCACTAGCAGGCCTTCTGAATAAACCATCACGTGCCGACAGCGTTAACAGAAATAATCCTTTAGCTCCAAAACCTCCTCACATTCTTGGTCGAGCGAAAAGTGTTGTTTTTCTCTTCATGGAGGGTGGTCCCAGCCATATTGATCTCTTCGACCCAAAACCGGCTCTTGAGAAATTAGCTGGCAAGTCTGTGCCTGAAAGCTTTGGCAGAGTGATCACAGCAATGGGCGAGTTTGATTCTCCAATTCTTCCATCCAAGCGAGTATGGAAGCAGCATGGAGAAAGTGGACTGTGGATGAGCGATTGGTTGCCTCACTTGTCATCAGTTGCTGATGAACTTGCGGTTATTCGCTCTTGTTGGACAAATGGCATTAATCACTCCGGAGGAGTGTGCCAAATGAATACTGGTATTCAATTTGCCGGCAGACCATCCCTCGGCAGTTGGGTCACGTACGGGCTTGGCACGGAGAACGAAAACCTCCCGGCTTTTGTTGTAATGCGAGACCGCGAAGCCATGGTGGTCAATGGACCAAGAAGTTGGGGAAGTGGCTTCATGCCGGCTGTGTATCAGGGAACACCACTCGAGGTTGAAAGTGCACCGTTTCCAAATCTTATTCCCCCGGATGGCATAAGCGCACAACAACAAAAGCTTTCGCTCGATTTCCTTCAACGACGGAACCACGCCCATCAAATTGACCGTGATGACAACAGTGAACTCGATGCACGCATTCGTTCCTATGAACTTGCCTTTCAGATGCAAGCAAACGCTCCAGAAGCTGTTGACCTTTCTCAAGAAACATCAGAAACAAAATCACTCTATGGACTCGATGGAAAAGAGACTGCTCCATTTGCCCGAAACTGCCTACTTGCCCGTAGACTTGTCGAACGAGGGGTCCGCTTTATTCAGTGCTATCATGGTGCCGGAAGCAAATGGGATGCACATAAGGGAATCGAGGCAAACCATTCAAAGATGTGTCGTGAAATGGACAAACCCGTAACTGGTCTTCTCACTGACCTCAAACGACGTGGACTACTGGATGACACACTTGTTGTCTGGGGAGGTGAATTTGGTCGGACCCCCATGAGTGAGAAAGGCGACGGTCGAGACCATAATCCGAGTGGTTTCACCATGTGGATGGCGGGTGGTGGAGTTCGTGCAGGAACAGTCCATGGCGCGACCGACGAAATTGGTCTCCACGCCATCGAAAATCGTCTTCATGTGCATGATCTCCACGCCACAATTCTATCATTGCTCGGACTCGATCATACGAAGGTGATTTACTCGCATTCGGGAAGGCCCGAACGTGTCGATGCCAACGAAGGGCATGTGTATCAATCGATTGCTCAGCCGGCATAAGTTTTCAGATCATGAACAGAGTCACTTTTTGATTCACATGCCGACACGCACTTTTCCCATCACACGTTCGCAAGAATAATTTTGTATTGATAGAGGGAAGAATCAGGATCCAGCGTCTCAGCAATCATCAGTTTTTGTTCTTCAGGACTCTTTCGTGCGAGCAGTCGATCTTTTTTATTCAGTGGATGATCTGGAAAATACATCTGAGTTATCAGTTCTAAGAAGCCGCGTTTGGTTACCTTGAAGTGGATGTGTGGCGGGCGGTCCCAGTTTGAAGATGCAGGATAACTCCCCGGCATGACTGTTCGAAAACGAAATACTCCTTGTCCCCCACTGAGAACTGTTGCCCACCCCTGAAAATTGGGATCAATGGGTGCTGGATTTGAATCATGTGGATGTGCGTAACGACCTGCTGCATTTGCCTGCCAAATTTCAACAGTCGCATCTTCGATCGGCTGACCGTTCTCATCGACAACGGTACCAGAAACCTCTATCACCTTTCCCTTTGCCGCATCGCGCCGTCCGTCAACATGGGTCAGGTCAAAGTCTTTATCTTTCTGTGGCGTGATCGGGTAGAACGGGCCCTCAATCTCTCTTGGTGTTGGCGGCACATGAGGCGTGTCGGCACGTACAAACTGTTGGTGAATCCAACTCCCCGCACTTCCAAAGAGACCCATTGTGAGCAATTGTCGTCGCTTTGTATTTGTCATGATAAGACTCCTTACACGACATATGAACGATCTTCTCAGAATGCAATCTTATGCATCAACTCACCAACTGTAAAACCTCACCAACTGTAAAACACAGAACCTCTATGAGAGATCGATCGCTCTCAACACTCATTCAACCCGAAACACGTTCCCGCTCCATTGTCTGTCATAGAAGCGTACCAGCCCCTCTGTCACTGGAATCACACACATCAGTCGCTAGATACTCGTAACAGCAGAGCAATGCACGACGCGTGAATCGACGCACGCACAAAGAGGATGAAAAAACCTAATTGGTTTATTCTGGGAACAAACGAGTTGAGAGATATCGCTCACCAAGATCAGGGAGGACAACCACAACCATTTTCCCTTTGTTTTCTGCACGCTTGGCTACCTCAAGGGCAGCAGCCGCAGCAGCACCACAACTGATACCACACATCAGTCCTTCACGCTTGGCCATCTGGCGGGCTGTCTCTATTGCATCATCATCATCCACTTTCACAACTTCATCAATGATGTCGAGATTGAGAATCTCAGGAATAAAACCGGCGCCAATGCCCTGAATGGTATGACGACCTGGCTTAATTGGTTCACCAGCAAGTTTCTGAGAAATAACAGGGCTATTTGCAGGCTCAACGGCTATCACCTTGATGTTGGGATTTTTGGCCTTCAAGGCCTCACCACAACCGGTAATGGTACCGCCTGTTCCGACGCCACAGACAATGATGTCAACCTGCCCATCAGTATCAGCCCATATCTCTTCAGCAGTTGTTTTGCGATGGACATCTGGATTCGCGGGGTTCTTGAACTGCTGCGGCATAAAGTATTGCGAACTGGAACCTGTAATCTCTTCAGCATGACGAACAGCACCTGGCATGCCTTCTGCAGCAGGTGTAAGCACAAGTTCAGCACCCAACGCCTTGAGCATACGTCTTCGCTCAAGACTCATGCTTTCTGGCATGGTGACACGAAGTGTGTAGCCACGTGCTGCACAAACATAGGCAAGGCCAATGCCCGTGTTACCACTGGTTGGCTCGATCACAGTGGTCTCTGGTCCAATCTGTCCGTCCTGCTCTGCTGCATCAATCATGGCGCAGGCAATACGATCCTTCACACTCCAAAGAGGATTCATGTTTTCGATTTTACCAATGACACTCGCTACACACCCCTCAGTGACTCGTCGAAGCCGAACTAACGGAGTCCGTCCAATGCACTGGGTAATGTCGTCTCGTATGCCTGCTGGCACGGTGGATTGAGCCATGATTTCTAACCTCCGGAGATGGAATATCCGTTATTATCGGCACACTTGTCCAGAAACTGAACCCGAGAACCAGATCATGACGCTCGATCTGCTTTCCCAGAACGGCTCTCCTTCGCCAATCCAATAACCAGCAATGTCACACAATCGCAAGGGGATTGCGCCGTTCCTCCAAAGTACCACGGGTGACTCCGACCCGATTACTCGACTGAAGGGATGTCCACACATCACGTCCGGTTATTCTTCCCGCCAGCAAATCACGATAGGCAGTGATAATTGTTCGAATGTCTGCATTCGACTCGTTGAGTAACTCAACTCTAAGGCTCCCAACACCTTCTCGAATGAGATCGGGCACGGCTTCAGCAGCACTTTGGGATATTGCATTGAACAACGTATTTCGACAACCAACGTCAGCCGTCAGGAGATGATCAACGCCAATCCGATCGCGAAGCTCTACAACATGCTCATCACATGGACGACCGCAATTATGTTTATTTGTTCCCGGGGAAAGGACATTACAAAAAACACAATGCTCCATATGAAAAAGAGGCATATGCTGGTGCATAACAACTTCTAGTCTTTCTGACTGTGTTGAAGTGACTAAAGTAAGCAACTGATCACGATTGCAATCGTACGATGCCGTCACTCGCGCCAAGCCTTCCTCGTGAAAAAAATTGGCAGAATGCCCATTTGTAATATTGAGCGAGTAATCTCCCACCATGGGCAGATGCCTTTCACGAAAAAATGATATTGCTCCATAGTTTCGTACAAGAATGCCATCCGGCTGTGCCTTGGCTAACAGATGAAAGACACCAAGCTCACCCGGCTTCTGGATCCGTGGAGTCGCCAAGAAGATACTGGCTTGCACCGATCGAGCCATTGACACGGCATCCCGGTACTGACGAATATCAGAAAAATCAACGTAGATATTTCGTTCGCCAAGATTAATCACAGACTCTAACTGCGATAAAGAACGAACCAATACATGGAGCTTGGGAGATGATTTTCTTTCACGGGCTGTGGGCACACCCGATTGAGACTCGGAGTCACCATGTGGCGTGACGACGCCTGGATCATTCAGCACAACTTCTCTTGTCCGTTGCTGTCTGACCCCTGCCTTTAGTTGACAAACAAGCTCTTTCCGGACAGCGCCTAAAATGCTGAAGGGAAGCATCGCATGGCCTTGGATATCTGCCGTCATCTGCCGCAATACAAACCCTGTTCCACCAAGACGGCCAAACTGCTTATTGAGTACATCGAGGCTCAGCGGATGCTTTTTTGCTTCTTTTGCAATGTCACACGAGTGTATCTCACTCTCTACACCTGAGTCTGTTGTCGCTTTGAGGATGAGAGGACTTCCAACTGCAACCTGCACATGCATATCGACAGGCTGACAACGAATTGGCTTGTCATGCGTGAATGTTTTCCGAAGCTTTGCCGTGAGTTGAGGATCATCTGTCTTCCATACCGTCTGCCCCGCCCTGATTCGGTTTAGAGAAAAACTCTCACGAGAAAACGTTAGTTCAACATGACCAGTGGTGACTGCGTCTTTACGAGATACCCCGGACTGAAAAACTTCGTAGACACGACCCCCCTCTGCTTCATCACTGTTTTTCCCACATTCAAATGCGACTCCGTCACCTCGTTTCACGCCCCGCATAAGTCCATCTGCCAACTCTATTTGAACAGAATCCCGATGCACGTTGACCACCCTGCCAAGTCGAACACCCCGCTTCGCGCTCGTCAGTGCCGGCACAAGCATTTTGTGATCACACCCTTCCAGCCATCCATTCGAAAAACCACGAGAAAAGGACAGTTCCATCGCTTCAATGTCATCCTGATTCAATGAGCTATCCCGTGATGCGACAGCATCATCAATGACGTTGCGATAATGGCTGGTAATATTCGCAACATACTCTGGGGTCTTCAGTCGACCCTCAATCTTGAACGATGCGATACCTGCCTCAATCAGTTTCGGAATCAGCGCATGCGCTGCCAGATCCTGAGGAGAAAGAAGATACTTTTTGTTGCCAAGGTCCATGTGCCTGCCATCACATACAAGCTCATACGGAAGACGACAGGCCTGGGCACATTGGCCACGATTGGCACTCCGACCGCCAAGTGACTCACTGGTCAGGCATTGCCCGGAATATGCAACACACAATGCACCATGCACAAACACCTCCAGCGGCATGGTTGTGCCCTTACGAATTGACAGAATATCCTCGAGCGATAATTCACGAGCAAGCACCACTCTCTGCATGTTAAGTGCATGTGCCAGACGCACAGTTTCTGCACTCGTCAACGTCATCTGAGTGGAGCCATGAATCGGCAGATCTGGACACACCGTCCGAATCATGCGAGCGGCCCCCACATCCTGAACAAGAACGGCATCAACACCAGCTGCATCACAGGCCTTCACAACCTGCTCAAATTCTGAGAGTTCATCACTAAACACAAGAACATTCAGTGTGACATACCCTTTGAGGCCGCGATCATGCAGCATCTCCATCACATGCGGCAACTCGGTAATCCGAAAGTTTGCTGCTCGTGCTCGGGCATTAAATCCACAGTCCAGGCCGAAGTAGACTGCATCAGCACCGTTTTCTATTGCGGCACGAATACACTCCTTGTTGCCAGCAGGAGCAAGTAATTCTGGAGTGGTTGCCATAAAACGAAGATCACGCGCTGTACTATTCCTGATCGCCTCGCAATTTTGCTAACACCGAATAGTCTTCGAGTGTTGTCGTATCGCCAACCGCCTCCCTACCAGCTGCAATGTCTCGTAGTAACCGACGCATAATCTTGCCACTCCGAGTCTTTGGGAGCGCATTGGTAAAATGGATGTCATCTGGCGATGCAATCGCACCAATTTGCTGACGAACATGTTTTCTCAATGTGTCTTTCAGAGTGTCTGATGGCTCCTCCTCTCGAAGAGTAACAAACACTGCAACGGCCTCTCCCTTGACATCATGAGGACGCCCGACTGCAGCTGCTTCTGCAACAACTGGATGACTGACCAACGCACTCTCGATTTCTATTGTTGAGAGTCGATGGCCTGCCACGTTGAGCACATCATCGATACGTCCCATGATCCAATAGTAACCATCCGAGTCCTGACGCGCGTTATCTCCCGCAAGATACTTGCCTGGCACTTTTTCCCAATAGGTTTCAACAAATCGTTCCTCATCTCCCCAAATACCGCGCAACATCCCGGGCCATGGTCGAGTCATGACGAGCCATCCACCTTCTCCTTGCTCGACAGGTATTCCGGCAGCATCCACTATTTCTGGATAGACACCAGGTAACGGAAGCGTACAACTGCCCGGCTTCGTGGGCGTACAGCCGGGGAGCGGACTCATCATGATGCCCCCAGTTTCGGTTTGCCACCACGTATCGACGATGGGGCACCGAGTACCACCGATGACCTCGTGATACCACATCCATGCCTCGGGATTGATACCTTCGCCCACGGTTCCCAACAGTCTGAGGCTCGAAAGATCACGACCCTCAATATGCTGCATACCCCACTTCATAAAAGCCCTAATAGCTGTCGGCGCTGTGTAGAAAATCGATGGTTTTTCCTGCTCAATAATCTGCCAGAATCGTCCTTCATTAGGAGCGTTTGGGGCACCTTCATAAATGAGAATACTCGAACCAGCAGCAAGCGGTCCGTAGGTCACGTAACTGTGACCAGTGATCCATCCACAGTCTGCCGTACACCAGAAAAGATCGCTGTCACGAATATCAAAGACCCACTCCGTTGTCGTCTTTGCCCAGAGAATATATCCACCAGTTGTGTGCTTGATACCTTTTGGCTTTCCTGTCGAACCACTCGTGTAGAGAATGAACAGGGGCGACTCAGAATCCATTGGGACTGCAGGTGTGTCAGCAGGCATTCCTTCTATCAGATCATGCC
>CACORA010000025.1 GCA_902629495.1 Planctomycetaceae bacterium | reverse complement strand
TGAATTAGCTAGTACTGAAGATTCAATGAGCGATGAGATTATTGATAAAGTAACAGCCTGGGTGGTAGATAATCAGTCAGATGAGGAAGAAACAATTCCCCCAGTCACAGTGCCGCTTTACGGTTGCTACGTTGCCTGGTCGAGAAAACGGGCTTCAATCGTTGGGCCCTCATCACGCCTTGATTTGTTGATAAAATCCGTTATTGATTTTTCACAATGTGCGACAAGGCTTATTGAACTTGAGGGCAAGTGTGACGCACTCTTGAAATCACTTGATGGTGATGCCAAACACGCCTTTGAGTTTGAAGAAAACAGTTCCCATCGCAGCCAGTTGGCGAATAGATTTCATGAATCAGTCGTCATACGAACGGGGCTGGCCATATTAACACCAACGATCCATGCACCTCCAGTGTATCCCCCAACGATTGCAAGCCAGCTTTCCGAGAGACTTCGCGATCGAACACGCCTGGCAGATCGACATGAATTTGCAGTTGATCGTGCAGAAATACTTGGGCAGTTTTATGAGGCCTGCGGACAGCGAGTGACGGAATCTGGTATAGCTCGCCGACAGATGGGCCTTGAGTGGGCTATTGTCATTCTGCTGATTCTTCAAACAGCAATCTTAGTAATAGATATTCTTTCTGCTTCAGGATCCTCGTGAATAGGTCTTTAGTGTCTCGTCAAACGTCTATCGATGTGCTGCGAGCAATGGCAATTGCCATTATGGTCACTGTCCACTTTATTGAAAACTTATCAGGACTGTATGGGGACGGAGAGCGAATGATTCTTGGTGTGGACTATGGGTGGTGGTTGCCAACGGGCTTTGCCGCTCCCACATTTGCACTTCTCTCAGGAATGAGCTACCGGCTGTGGTCCGTTGTTCAAAAAGAAAAAGGCTACACAGATGAAATGATCTCAAAGAGGACCATTCGTCGTGGATTATTTCTTATCGGTCTTGGATTTATGTTCAATGTACTGGTGTGGCTCCCAGAAGATGTGTTCAATTGGGATATCCTCACTTTGATTGGCTTTGCAATTCTTGCGCTCAGTGTTGTGCGTCAAATGCCAGAGAACATCACTATTTTGTCGGCAGGATTAGCGATTGCAATCAGTCCCATCTTGAGGGTCATGGCTGACTACCCAGCGTTCTGGCAGGCATATTATTTTGATTATGACTTTACTATTTCCGATGTTCTTCTTGGCTGGCTCGTCGTCGGTTACTTTCCAGTCTTTCCATGGCTTGCTCTTCCAATGATTGGTTATGTACTCGCTCGTTTTCTTTTTGTTGAATCACGTAAAATACAGAAAATTCAAATTTGTGGGTTTGCAGTTATCAGTATTGTGATTTCTTATGCCCTCATGATGGCATGGTCTCTGATGCCAATATGTATAACGGGTGGATCGAGTCGTGGATGGTCCATGTTTCCTCCTTCAATCCCCTACCTGCTCGGGACACTTGGGACGAGCATTGTTGTTTTGATGGTCGTTCAGAGAGTCCTCAATAAAGATGCTGAGCGATGGAAGATATATATTCAGTACATAAGTCCGCTCAGTCGTTATTCACTATCAATTTACCTGTTGCATCATATCGTTCATTTGTGGCCATTGTGGTTATACGGAAAGACTGTTCTCGGTGATACAACTGGACTTTGGCAAGTTGCCATGCCGCCTGTTTTTTCTCTTGCTTTCGCTGTGGGGTTTTTATTTCTTATAACGGTATTATTTCATTGGGTTTATCAGCATCAGATTCCAACCATTGAAACGTTTATGAGATGGGTGTGTGATTAGCAGGTTTCAGTTGTGTGAATCGTCAAATGGTGCCGTTGCGATCCATCCTTCAAGTGGGTCAAGGTCTTTCGGGAGGCCGTAGTGTTCTTCACTGGCAGCGTGAGCGGCCTGAAGCGAACAAATAACAGCATCAAGTAAGTCTCCACTGCCATCATGAAGAAGTTTTGTTTGCCATAAACGACTCATGGCAACGTGGGTATTGAGCTCGGCAGTTCCATTCATTAAGGCGAGCATGATCGTTTTGCGTTCTTTTTCACGCATCTCTGTCTGCTTGGCAACAGTATCACTTTTATATGATTTTTTTGTAATCTTTCTGGCGGTAAAACCAGGATATGCCTCAAGGGCAATTCGCGGCGGTTGATCAGAAGCACCGGTATGTTGATGCGCTGGAAAAGAAAGCCCCGCATTGAGCATTCGCTCAATACCAGCATGCATCATCCAAGCAACTGGTGGATTTGTCCACCGCATAGCGGGGCTTGATCCAGCAGCTTTATCAGTTGTTCGCCAGGCAAACTTATTTCCTGTCGGTCGACTATTGCACCACTGTCGAAAAATAGCTCTCAAGTCATTTCTGGATTGTTGGCAATAAAAATGAATGAAATCTGGCCAATGCACTGGCCAGCCGTGGTGTTCGATTAGCATGCGTGGTTGACCAAATGGCAAGTCAAAGCCACCAATCCATGAGGTCTTTTTTTGAAGAAGGGCATCGAAGTCCTCAAAGCTCTCTATTCGTCGGACCTCGTCTAATTTGTATACGCCGCCACCTGAGTCACGATGCCACTTTCCGGTGGCAACAGTAATTGGTTTCTTCAATGAGGGTGTTGATGTAAAATCAACGCCAAGTACGGTGGTTCCGTCGTCCAGCACGAAATGCTTCTTTACGGCTGAAGAGAATGACTATGACTCTGAGAGGCATTTGGAAAGTCGTCAGGTATTGGAATGGTAACAGTTCCCGTCGCTGCCCACTCAGTTCCTCGTTGAAGGGTACTGATAAAGCCAATGCACTCCATTGAATACGTCTCATGCCCCATTGGAGTGTGAAAGACTCGTCCTTTGCCGACATCAATAGTCATTATCATTGGCTCATGTCGTTTTGTCTTTGAGGAAAAGGCGGTGGCTAGAATTTTCATATTCTCAGCAGGTCCTCTGAGGCTATCGTACAATTCGTCCTTGGTATGCATCCACCTTGCTGGCATCCCTTTTGTAATCGGATGTGCCGCGTCTCTCACAATAATTGCGAATTCATGTTGGGGGCCATGACTCCCTCCTCGACCGGCCGTTGTATCACGAACAAGTTTGCCGTCATTATTAAAGTAAACATAAGGTCCACTTGTTTCATTTCGGCCTCCCCAGCCTCCAAGACCGATCATTCGGTTATAGGCTTCCCAGGAGGGGAATGAGTTATCTGCTGCATGAACAATGACCAGTCCACCTCCAGAGTGGACATAGTTTTCGAAACGAGTTCGAGTTGCCATTGGCCATAAGGTAGCACCGTGCCCAAAATTACTCACAACGACGTCATAATCACTGAATGTCGGTTGAAAGGAGGGGTCTTCTCCCTGAGGAGCATGAGTGGCAATATCAACGGAGAACATTTCTGTGTCTTCCAAATGACGTTTCATGATTTGCGTTGTTTGTGGCCAGCACTTGTGATTGTTTTGGCCATCAATAATCAATGCTCGAAGAACTGCAGCGTTTGTAGGAAGAGCGATAAGGGGCAAGAGAAAACATATGCAGAAACGAAGACACATAACCATGGAACACCTCCAATTGTGAATCTCATCGTATTGTGGCATGAGAACATGCCCTGTCTAGAGAGTCCTAAAAAAGCGAAGATGTTTAGGATTTTTAGATGAATCAAGTGGTCTTGCCGTGTTGGCTGGGCTGCAAAAGCGTGCTTGATGTTTCATCTGCTGGAATATCTCGAGTACTACCGGCCGGTAACCCAGGCTCTACTGACGGACCACGTAGCGGTGCTACTTTTGGTGTTTGCTGATTGTTTTCAGGGAACGTGTCGGTGTCTGTTTCATCAATCTCCTCGTTGATTGAACCAAGCTCTGCAGTGACTGGCTTATTGGCTTGTACGGTAGACGATTCAGGGTCAATGTGTTCGAGATCTGAGCTGCCCCATCCAGTGGGGCTGTCTTTGAGAGAGACATCGGCCGCTGAGTCACTAAATGTTTTCTGATCGAAGTCCTCTGACGTATTTACTGCAGGCAGTGTTGGTCGAGCGGCGGCAGCAGGCGCCATTGGTGGAGCAGCTGGATTCGAAGGAGTAACTGAGGGTGTCAGGGACGGAGGCGGCGTGTGGATAGGATTTCCACAGGCATCTAATGGGATTCGTGTAATAACAGTACGAGGCTTACGAACGGTGTACGAGATCGGTTCTCGATTTTCAACGATTCTCGGCACCTTGACTGTTTGCTGTTCTGTTACATATTTGCAAACCTGAACGTTGACAGGCTGTACTCGTTCCTCGGTGATATATCGACAGACTTGTACGGGAATCTGTCGGACTTGCTCTTCGGCTACCATCCGTACGGTTTGCACGGGCACTTTGTTTTCAACTCGTTCAACCACTTTTCGAACTGTCTGCACCGGCACCTGACGCACCTGCTGTTCAGCTACCATTCGCATGGTTTGAACAGGAACCTGTTGCACTACTTGCTCGTCAACATAACGAACAGTCTGTACCGGAACACGACGTGAGACAACTCGGTTGACCATCGTTGTCTGTGGCACCTGAATTGGTGTATATGTGGGTTGATAGACACGATTTACCTGATTCACAACAACACCCGGAGTCATGGCCCATGTGTAACCACCGCGCTGCCATCGTGTTCGGCCTGTATACGGGTTCACAGCCCATCCACCATATGACCAACCAAGTTGTGCTGTTCCTGGTGTAGCAACTGGTGTAACTGTATCGACGGCTTGCGTGGTCATGGAATACGCGGTGCGTGTTGTTGTTACTGGCTCAGTAACGGTATATGTTTCTTCTCGTTCAGCTGTTTCGTATACAGGGCGTCGAACAGTGCGAACCTGTTCTTGCATAGATGTTTCGTAGACAGGCTTCATGACAGTATATCGTTCTTCACGGGTGCCTGTTTCAACCACGTCTCGTACGACGTTGTAGCTCTGATCAACAATTTTTGTTTCGTAGACAGGCTTCATGACGGTATATCGTTCTTCACGCGTCTGAGTTTCCCAGACAGGCTTTTGAACCGTGTAACGTCGTTGCTGAGTTTGAGTTTCCCAGACAGGCTTTTGAACCGTGTAGACCCTGTCGTCATAAACAGTTTTGTACGTCACACGGTAAGCAGTTACTTTTTCTTCTTCGTATACCGTCTTGTAATCAAGGCGATAGGTTTGAGTCATAACGGGCGTAGATATTTGACCGCAGCATTGAGCAACTGCATCGTGCGTTGGTGCAAAAACATATGCAACATATGCCAAGATGGCGCATCCAGCAGTTTGGACGCAGGGGCGAACTATAAACGGAAAGGCACCAGATATAGACATGGATAGAACTCCTCGAAATTTCGGTGTTTCGAGACTAATCCACAGTACGAAGTCTTCAAGGGAAAGGTTGTGAAAAACTTGTTTTTTTGCGAAAAAACTTGGTTTGTTTCCCTCATGAACCGCGCAACTGATCCATTTTAAGGCACTCCAGAATGAGTGTGGCAATTTGCGGAGGCTGAAAAGGGCTGAAGGCCCCACGTATTCCTCTACACGCTTGAATTGGTTTATGGGAGGAAGATTCGTCAGACGCGAGTGATTGGCAGCATGCTCTGCATCTGTCGATGCATTGGTCAGATCGACTGAATCTCTGGACCTACAGTGCGTTGAATACGTCACCGGGCCTCAAGGCTTCATTATTTAAGGCCTGGCCGTCGATCCATAGCCCCCCGAACACCAAGTTGTTCTGGATGCCTTGCGATTTTATCGGTGAAGACACGAACATCATTTACAATGGGGCGTAATTCTTTTGTAAGGCAATTTACATTTGTAGCAGCCTGAGCAAGTTCTTCATAAACAAGAGGATCTTTTACCAAACGGCCGAGAGTCCCTTGTGATTCATTCAGTGCCGTAGTGAATGTCACGGCCTGAGATAAGACCTCATCAAGACGGCTAATTGTGTTATCCAGTTGTGCGACGATTTGTCCCCCTCGTTCACCAAGTGGACGAGTGAGCCCCTCTAGATTTCTGAGGTTCCGATCAGCACTATCCAGCGTCGTGCCAATACCTTGAACCGATGTGCGAAGGTCAGTGAGTACGTTAGGCATTTCATTAATTGTGGTCTTGAGTCGCTCCCGAGCAGTAGGATCTCCCATGACATCATTGATATTTGTCATTGCTTGGCTGAAGGCGTCTAATGCGGATTCGGTCTTATTGACCATTTCAGCAAAAGCATCATCGTCTCCAAGAAATACTCGGTCAAGATTGGCTGAAAGTTTGGAAACAGATTGGCTTGCCTCAGCGAGTGAGTCGAGGGTTGTACCAAACTTTGGTTCAAGGGTTGCAAAGATTTCAAATGGATCACGAGCGACTTGTCCAACAAGAACCTGCTCAGAGGCTATGGGCTGCCGAGGAGCGATGATTCGCCCAGCGATAAGCTGGATTTCCGCATCACCGAGAAGTGTTGTGACAATACGCGGTTGTTCATCTTGATAGATGGGAACATATGAGTTGATATCAGCAACGATGTTCACACCGCCTCGCTCATCAAGTTGCACTCGCGAGACACGTCCGACCAAAATTCCATTTTTGCGAACAGGAGTGCCATCAGCAACACCTCGCGCATCCGTAAAAGCCATTTGCACTGGGTATGTCGCTTGCACCAATGAAGGCAAGTCGCCAAAAAGAACAATAAGAATGCCAGCGATGATTGCAGTCGCAAGGACCATTACGCCGACACGAAATTGCATGACACGGTCATTCATTTCGCATTCTCGCTTTCTTGCTTTTCTACCGTCATGTTGGGTGCCTTGGACTCTTCTTGCATTTCAGTGAGTCGATTTCCAGCTCGACCTTCCACAAATTGCTGAATGCGATGATCTTTCGATGACATAAGTTCATCTGGTGTGCCATCAAAAACAATTTGAGGAGCCTGCTGCGAGAGCCGGAATAAGGGGTAAAGCATGATAATGCGGTCAGCAACCTTCCGCGCAGTATTCAAATCGTGTGTCACTATGACACTTGTTACTCTGGGCCTCTGTTTCACCTTCATGATGAGTTCGTTGATCACATCACTCATGATTGGATCAAGGCCAGTTGTTGGTTCGTCGTAAAGAATAAGTTCTGGATCAAGCGCAAGTGCTCGGGCAAGGCCTGCCCGTTTTCGCATGCCTCCAGAAAGCTCCATTGGTTTCTTCTGTAATGCCGAGCGTGGTAGCCCAACCTCGTCTGTAAGTGATGACACGATGTCATCAATCTCAAGAGATGGAGCATGCGTGTGTTCACGAAGAGGAAAGGCAATATTGTCAGCAATGGTGTAACTGTCAAAGAGCGCAGCTCCTTGGAACACAAAGCCATAGCGTGTTCGCAGATGAGCAAGTTTTCGATCGTTCATCCGAAGAAGGCTGTCGCCCTGAAATAAAACATCACCATCTGTGGGGCGAATGAGTCCGATCATAGTTTTGAGAAGAACAGTCTTGCCGCAACCGCTCTCTCCAAGAATAACAAGTGTCTGTCCTTGTGGAATTGAGAGTGTGATATTTTTCAGCACGTCTTGGCTTCCAAAATTCACAGACATTCCATTAACTTCCAACAACAGTGAAGTATGAGAAGCTGTTGTAGTATTTGATGCGGGAACTGTTACGGTCATAAGAGAGCACTGCTAGAGCAGACTCCGAGGTCCATCGGGACGGATGTAATCATGCACGTTGTTGAGACCAATGCCCAAAAACAAATCTAAAATGAGAATAAGAACAAACGAATGGACAAAAGCATTTGTCGCTGCTCGTCCAACTCCTTCAGCGCCCTGACTGCAATGGAAACCATGATGACAACTAACAAGTGCGATGGCGGCACCAAAGAAAAAACTTTTTGAAATACCCATCAGAAAATCAAAAGCATCAACATACGCACGAGAATTTGTCCAATAATGGTAATAGTCGATTCCAAGAATGCCGTGTGAATAAAGGTAACCACCGAGCACTCCCATAAAGTCTGCCATGATGGTGAGAGCCGGAATGAGAACGAGGCATCCCAGAAATCGAGGGACAACGAGGTAGTAAAGCGGATTGGCCCCCATGCTTTCCAATGCATCAATTTGTTCAGTCACCCGCATCGTTCCAAGTTCTGCAGCCATCGCACTGCCGACTCGGCCAGCAAGCATAGTAGCGGCGAGAACTGGACCTAATTCACGAACCAGTGAGAGGTTGATGACAGAGCCTAAACGGGTTTGTAGTCCAAGATTGTCAAATTGCGCGTGACTTTGGACGGCAAGCACCATGCCAATAAAAAGTCCTGTGAGCGCTACAACTGGCAAGGACATCACACCAATTTGATAGAAATTAGGAAGGAGAACGTCTCTCCGCTGGCGTCGAACAAAAAGCCACCCAATGGTTTTCAGTGAAAACAATGTAACGTCACCAATGCCTGCTATCTGGTTCATCGCAAAAGAACCCAGGTTCGCAACATGTTCGGTGAGTGCGTGCGTAAAGCCTGATGAGTGGTTTGCGGTTGTTGTTGTTGTTGTTGTTGCCATCTGTGATAACTGCGCAGCGGAGCCGTCTTCGTATTTGAAGAATCGGCCGTGCGTGTCAGGTGGCTTGAGGCAGTTGTGACGATTACATCACTACATAGAAAAATGGGTAGCTTAGGACAACTCAGTGCTACCGATCTTCTGCACTTTCCCCAGATCCCGAGGCTACTGGTTCGGCAGTGACAATACCGGTGAATGTGAGCTGTTTTTTCCCAGCCACTTCTTTGCAATCCACTTGTATTGTGTCTTTACCTTGAAACTCTCCTTTGAGAAGTTCCTCGCTTACAGGGTCTTCGATAAAGTTTTCAAGCGCTCGACGAAGTGGACGCGCACCAAAATCGGTATCAGAGCCCTTCTTGATAAGGAATTTTTTAGCATTGTCAGTCAGTTCGAGTTGTAGGCCACGTTCCTGAAGACGCTCACGAACTTTTTCGAGTTCGATATCAATGACCTGCTTCAGATTATCAACAGTGAGGTGATGAAATACGATGACATCATCGAGTCGATTCAGAAATTCCGGACGAAATACCTTTTCAATGCGCTCATTGACGCGTGATTTCATGCTGTCATAACTTGCGTCATTATCTGGGGCTTGAAAACCAAAAGAAGATTCATTTTTGATTGCTTCTGCTCCGGCATTCGTCGTCATAATGAGAATCGTGTTGCGAAAATCAACATTGCGACCAAACGAGTCTGTGAGTCGTCCTTCCTCCATCACTTGAAGGAGCATATTGAATACATCTGGATGCGATTTCTCGATTTCATCCAGCAAGACGACAGCGTACGGTCGTCGGCGAATTTTTTCGGTAAGTTGACCACCCTCTTCGAAGCCAACATATCCCGGAGGAGCACCGATAAGGCGGCTTACGTTATGTTTTTCCATGTACTCACTCATATCAATTTGAATGAGGGCATCAGCATCACCAAACATAAATTCAGCCAAGGCTTTGGCGAGCAGTGTTTTTCCTACACCGGTTGGGCCAGCAAACACAAAAGAACCAATGGGTCGCTTGGGATCCTTAAGCCCAGAACGGCTACGACGAACAGCTTTTGAAACACTTTTGATAGCAGTATCCTGCCCAATGACTCGTTTGTGGAGTTCGTCTTCCATACCCATCAGCCGTGCTTGGTCCTCAGTGCTCATTCGTGTGAGAGGAATCCCAGTCATTTTTGAAACAACTTCAGCCACTACTTCCTCATCCACAACTCCATCTGCTTCGCGACTCTTTTCACGCCAATCTTTAGTCATGGCCTGTTTCTTCTTTTTTAATTTATCAGCTTGATCTCGAAGCGACGCTGCTTTTTCAAAGTCCTGATTAGCGACTGCCTCTTCTTTTTCTTTGTTGAGACGCTCAACTTCATCATCGATTTCCTTCAGGTCTGGCGGCTTGGTCATTGCTTTGAGGCGGACCCTGGCGCCAGCCTCATCAATGACATCAATCGCCTTATCAGGAAGTGCGCGGCCTGTGATGTAACGGCTTGAAAGTTCAACTGAAGCCTCAAGCGCTTCATCAGAAATACTAACGCGGTGATGACTTTCATATCGATCTCGAAGCCCTTTAAGGATTTCGACTGCCTCCGCTTTATTGGCAGGCTCAACCATGATGATCTGAAATCGTCTATCAAGAGCAGAGTCTTTTTCAATGTATTTGCGATATTCATCAAGTGTCGTGGCACCAATACACTGAATCTCACCTCGAGCCAAAGCGGGTTTGAGGACATTCGAAGCATCGATGGCTCCTTCGGCACCGCCAGCGCCAACAAGGGTATGGAGTTCATCAATAAAGAGAATTGTGTTTTTGGCTCGACGGACCTCATTCATAACTGCTTTAATGCGTTCTTCAAATTGGCCACGGTATTTGGTGCCTGCTACCATCATTGCAAGATCAAGCACAACAATTCGGCGATCAGCAAGTAACTCGGGCACATTGCCATTTACGACCCGCTGAGCAAACCCTTCTATAATTGCAGTTTTTCCAACCCCCGCTTCGCCCAGCAGAACGGGATTATTCTTTGTACGTCTGCACAGAATTTGAATCGCCCGTTCAATTTCTTTTTCTCGTCCAATTACGGGATCGAGTTTGCCTTGACGGGCCAACTCTGTCAGGTCACGGCCAAAACTATCAAGGGCGGGGGTCTTGCTTTTTCCACTTTTCGGAGAAGACTCTCCACCACCACCAGCACCGGCCATTTGTCGGCCACCCATTCCACTGCGTTCTCCACCCTCTTCCATTCCATGTCCTAGCAGGTTAAGCACCTCTTCACGGACGTCCTCAAGCTTGAGTCCAAGGTTCATGAGCACCTGAGCCGCGACACCTTCCTGTTCACGAAGAAGGCCTAATAAAATATGTTCTGTTCCAACATAATTGTGATTGAGATTTCGAGCTTCCTCCATGGAATACTCAATCACTTTCTTTGCACGAGGCGTTTGTGGGAGCTTTCCCATCGTTACCATGTCAGGGCCACTTTGAACAAGTTTTTCAACCTCCATGCGGATTTTTCGAAGATCAATATCAAGGTTTTTTAAGACGTTTGCAGCAACGCCACTCCCTTCCTTAATAAGACCGAGCAGTACATGCTCTGTACCGATGTATTCATGGTTGAAACGCTGAGCCTCCTGATTGGCAAGTTGCATCACTTTGCGAGCTCGGTCTGTGAAACGCTCGTACATGAGGAAGTTCCTTCGGTGACAAAATAGGGTTCATGTCATTCTGGCAGGCCTGAACTGACATTTAAGAAATGAGCAAACCTCAGGCCAAAACAGTAATCTCATTCTAGGGAAGCCGGCCATAAAAGTCTCTGCCGAGCCTCCAATGCCGTTGTTAGGACACAATCCAGTGAGATATGGCTCAGGCAGCTTTTTTGCCTTCCACTGTGGCTGAAGACTCATCTATTGCCCTGAGAACGCATTGATTTTCCTTTTTTTCATCTATCTGGCCAGCATCTTCAAGGAGAAGGCGTTCCCGATTGATTTCTGTTTGCCAGAGGGCTCCGGAATCACTGCGAGACAGTTGTTCCAACGCGTGACGTGCCTCTCGTATGCGATTTACACGTCGCAGCATTGTGATAAGCATTAGCTGTGCTTCACCGTCGGTCGGAGCCAGTGCAAGTAAAGAACGTATTCGTGTCTCTGCTGTGAGCCAGTTGTGTGCAAGGTATGCGTTTCTCGCTTCTAGAAACAATCGTTCAACCCGTGCATCCTGTTTTTTTGGAATTGGCGTTGGAAAACGTGAAATAGCTGACGTCGTTGCCAGGATCCATACCGCAAAGGTTGTTGTCCAAATACCCATTGAGATTTGAAGATCGACAACATCAGACCAAATCCATGTGGTAAGAATGGCCATGTCGAGGAGTACAGCAAATGCAAGAGCTATGACGAGCCCACCGATACTTCCACGTAACCAAAGCCAAGGAAGACCGGGCCAAATTAGCGTTAATGAACGAAAAAAAACCATACAAGGAGTTTCCGTATTAGACTGAGTGGCCGGAGAGTGTAGAGATCTCCCCCCATTTTTCCAAGATGTCTGCAGGCTACAACAAGGGATGAAATCGAAAGAAGACAACGGTTCGAAGATCCAGTGTCGGGTAAACCCCGGTGTCTGGCGGCTTTTCGATGCTTCGGCCAATCGGGCAGTTGAGGCGATTCGAGTGATTGAGGATACGTTGCGATTTGTCCTTGATGATGTATTCCTCACACAGTTAGCGAAGGATATACGTCACGAATTAGTTGCCATACTCCTGAGTGATAGTTTGAAGGGGCGGTCAACGATGAGAAATGTCGCCGGTGATGTGGGCGCATTGATGGGATCAGAGTCTGCCCAGGTGCGCAATAGTTCAGAGGATCTTGTTGCAGCGAATGTTGCTCGTGCGACACAGTCGCTTCGAAGTCTTCAGGAATGTGTCGGTTTGATTGCACCTGAACTTGGTAAGGACTTTGAAACGTTTCGCCTCAGAATCTATGCCCTGGAAAAAGCCATACTTGGTACGGTCAAGGCTACTGCTCGGCTTGATGGCATCCATCTGTATGTGTTGGTTGATGCAAGTCATGATGAAAAAAACTTTGTGGATCACATTGAAGCACTTTTTTCTGCTGGTGTTGGAATGATACAGATTCGTGACAAGAATCTATCGATACCAAGTCTCGTTGAACGAACAAAACTGGCCCTTAATGTCTCCCGGCGATATGCATGCGACGGAGGTCGTCGACCATTAGTGATTGTCAACGACCATGCTGATGTGGCGCTTGCTACTCATGCTGATGGTGTTCATGTCGGATGTGATGATCTGCCAACATCTCTTGTGCGACAGTTACTCGGGCCCCGTGCCATCGTAGGACGAACAGCACATAGTCTGAGTGAAGCTCAAACAGCCATTCTTGATGGAGCGGACTACCTTGGAGTAGGGCCTTGTTTTCCAACGACTACAAAACAGTTCCAGCATTTTGCGTCACCAGATTTTCTTATAAGTGTTACCAGTTCGGTGAGTTTGCCAGCCTTTGCGATTGGAGGCGTCACAATCGAGCGACTTGATGAATTAGTTGCATTGGGATTTAGGAGAGTCGCAGTAGGATCGGCAGTTGCCAGCCAGACTCATTCTGGAGTCATGGCAAAGGAGTTTATCAATCGGCTCTCTCTGCTTGAGTCTGCAGAGCAGAATTCTTGAGGGCGTATACGATTGCCTGTGCCATCTCAGACTCATCGCCTCGGTTATATCCAATCCAGACGTTTTGAATGCGCCCATCGATTCCAATCAAATAAGACGTGGGTAGTGACGTAAAACCAAAGTCCTGAGAAAATATCTTTTGGAGAGATGCGTTCGGGTCAATCCAGGCATCGATATGAATGCGTTGTCCCTCGAGAAATTCATTCACGTAAGGAATGAGTGTGTCAGGACGGTCCTGGTCGCAAGCAATAGCAACTAGTTGAAATCGTGGCTCATCAGCGAGCCTGGTGGCGAGGCGAGAAAGTCCTGGCAGTTCGCGACGACAAGGTGGACACCACGTTGCCCAGAAATTAAGAAGTGTGATTCGTCCCTCAAGCGTTGGACTTGCTTGTGAAGGATTGGAGACAGAGACAGCAGGTAACTGGTCAACAAGCTTGCCAATTGACGGATGGGGAAGTTTTTGTGTCTCACAGCCAATGAAAAAAACGGTGATGAGAAAAAGACATCGAAGTATTATTTGTGTCATGGTCGATTGAAAAGGTGAGGCAGGGGGTGGGTGGTGTGTTGTCAAGTGATGTGTGCAAGGCGAAGGGAGGTTTGGAGTGTACGAAGTAGAAATGAAATTTCCAATCAAGGATGATGAATCGATAAAGAAAAAACTTGTACATGTTGCAGCTCGATTTGGCGATCCGATTTCACAGATCGATTACTATTTTGCACATCCCGTTCGAGATTTTTCGAAGACGGATGAGGCTCTTCGGTTAAGAAAGTCGGGGCAAAAAGTCGTCATGACGTGGAAGGGACCGCGAGTTGATTCTTCCACAAAGACCCGTCGCGAAATCGAACTCCCCTTAGGAGACCACGGTCTTCCGAGTCATCAAACCATTCTTGACTGGACGGATATGCTGGTTTCACTAGGTTTTCAAAAAGTTTTTGAAGTTGAAAAGAAACGTCAGCCAGTTCGTGTTCATTGGCGAGGGAGTGAAATTGATGTTGCACTTGATCACGTGAAAAACCTCGGGCATTTTATGGAACTCGAACTTCAAGCAGGCAAAGAAGAAGTGGTTCAGGCACAAGATGCAATCAGATCCTTTGCGAAAGAACTTGGCTATTTTGAAGATGAAAAGAGAAGTTATTTAGAACTGTTACTTTCCCAGCAGCCAACGAATAACACAGACGGCTAATGAGTAATGTCATTTTTTTCATTGAGTACAATAATCGCTGGGGCATGACTCTTGGCTTGTGTCTCATCAAGCCATGCGAATGACATAATGGTCAGTCGATCACCAATTTTGCCAAGATGTGCCGTAGCACCATTGAGTTCAATAACGCCTGTGCCAGGATCACCATAAATCACATACGTTTCAAAACGTTCTCCATTGCTGAGATTACCGACCAAGATTCGTTCATACGCCCGAAGGCCGACGCGTTCAGCAAGGTCTGATGCAATGGTCAGACTCCCCTCATAGTCAACGGAGGCGCCAGTGACTGAGGCACGGTGAATTTTCGATTTGAGAATGCAACTCGTCATCAGGATACGTCAATGAAGTGGTTTGAATACAGCTGATACAGGTGATGGGATCGAGATATCTTGACCCGTGAATTCTAGCATGCCGCTTGAAGGGTTTATGGTAAAGATTGCTACGGAGTTGGATTTTTGGCCTTCGGCAAAAAGATGTCTGCCGTTGGGTGAAAGAGCAAAGTGTCGAGGAGTATCAACGCGAGCAGGAACAGTTCCAGAAAAAGACAACTTTCCAGTTGATTCATCGATTCGATAGGTAGTGATCGAGTTATGGCCACGATTTGATACATAAAGAAAACGCCCTGAAGGGTGAGCAGCAATTTCAGCGCAAGAAAATCCTCTTCGGTCTGTTACATCTTTTGGAAGCGTGGAAATTGACTGTAGTTCTGATAGGGTGCCAGCGTTAGCGTCGAATGCAAATGCTGTTACGGATAAATCAAGTTCGTTGACGCAATACGCATATTTCCTGTTTGGGTGTAGGGCAAAATGACGTGGTCCGGCACCAGCCTGAGTAGACACTGAGCTATGTGGTTGAATCGTGGCATTTCCAAGGTCAAGGTCGTAGATCAAAACTTTGTCGAGTCCAAGATCACAGACAAAGGCAAAGCGACCATTTGGAAAAATATCAGCAGAGTGCCCATGGGGTTGCGCCTGACGCTGTTCATTGATACCAGTTTCTCCTGAACGGTTGTATGGATGCTGGATAAAGCCTCCAGGAGTTTCTTTTGAAGCAGATTTTAGATGCCCGGTGTCTGTGAGGCCAAGGCACACAGTGCTACCACCGCGATAGTTCGCTGCAAGAACTACTTTGCCACCTGGGTCAACCGAGAGATGACACGGACCTGCTCCTCCAGAAGATTGGTGATTTATTTTCTGTAGGCTTCCATCGGTCATGTTGATTCGGAATGATGCAATAGCACCAGAAGGTTTTCCATCAAGACCAGAAATTTCAGAAACGGCATAAAGAACAGGGAGTTTTGGATGAATGGCAAGAAATGACGGATTTGGTGTGGCAACGGCTAATGTAGGTTGTGTGAGTGTCCCTCTGGCTGCATCAAAGCGGGCAACATAAATACCCTCACCACCACTCTTCTTATTTGTATAGCAACCAAACCAGACAAAGTGTGTGCCGTTATCATTGCAGTAGGCAACTGAACAAGTAAGAAGGAAAAAGAGCCAAATCTGGGTGACAATTAAGAAGCCTATCCATCCCTTTAGGCTTCGTGGCGTTTTCCAATCAAAACAAGTAGTGGACAACATAGCTTCTCGCACCTCATGCTACATGCGTCATGACATCTCAGCAAAAACTGAATCGTACTCCGGATGGGATCCTGTGCAATGTAACCACTACAGATGCCGACGCGGGGAATAATCCAGAAATCCGAAACATGTTTTGTTTTGTGATCTACCAGGTGTTGATTCGTGTAGGCTGGATCTTCAAAACAGAAACTGTGATTATGCCCGCTATTCTTGATGCAGTCGCAGATTCGGGATTTCTCCGCGGCCTTTTGCCAATTCTAAATCGTTCTGGCCAGAGCCTGACACAGTTATTTGCTTCTGGTCGACTCAGTAGATTGGCTATCCAAAAATGGATTCTCGTTTGTACATCTCTTTCTATGGCTGCCTGCTTTGCGGCATTGTCGCTAGCGTGGGTTTCCCTTGAGGAGTTTTATCCTCACATGCTGTCAGCATTATTTCTGTTTCTGTATGGAATATTTTCTATTTCAAATGGGCTCAATCAACTTGTAGCAGCATCTCTTCAAGGAAAACTGGTTTCTCCAGCTCGTCGTGGACGGCTTATGGTGGTGAGCGTAACAATTGGGAGCATTGTTGCTGTTTGTGTGGCAATTATTTTTCTTGGTCCTTGGCTTGAGTCGAGAGGCAATTTTTACAAGATTTTTGGAGCAACATCGTTATTTTTTATGATCGGTGCAATCGTGCCTGTTTTCTTTTGTGAGCCAGCATCAGATGCCGTAACGGAACCAAGACGCCACATCGTAGGTAGAAGAAGACAGTTGTGGAAACGAGTACGAGACCATGGAAACCAATGGAGGGCATTACTTTATGTAAACCAAGATCTTATGCAGCTTTGTATCGTTGCAGCATCGTTTTCAGCTGCTCTCATTATCTTTCCACACTATCAGGCTTTTGCGCGTGAATGTCTTGCTGTAGAGAGTAGTAGCCTTCTGACTTGGGTGATTGTTCAGAACGTTGCAACAGGTTTCGTGAGTCTCGTGGCTGGGCCTGCATCGGATCGACGGGGGACTCGCATCGTTCTTATATGGCTTATATTTCTTTCAAGCCTAACTCCTATCACCGTATTGACACTATCTGTTCTATCCCGCGACGTGGCTGCAAACCTATTTTGGATCGTTTACGTGCCTCTTGGGCTCAATCCGATCACATTGAAAATATTTACAAATTATGCCCTAGAGTTAGCTCCAAAGACGAGTGATCAGGCGCGATATGTAAGTATTGTTGGGGCGGCGTTGGCTCTTCCCTTTTTGCTCTCTCCGGTCGTCGGCATTGCAGTCGATATGGTTGGCTCCCTGCCCGTTTTCATTGGTGGGGCAGCAGCAATCCTACTCGGTGCTGTAGCGGCAACAAAACTACCTGAACCACGTTTTCGTTGTGTTGCGTCATACAAACAGATTTGATATCAGGATCGATCAGAGTTTACGATGATGACATAAATATAGTTCCTAAGTATCACGTTGGAGTCTCAGTCCATGAATATGTTTCTCGGTCGATGTCTTCTTGCATTTGGATTTTGTATGCCTGCTGCGGTTGGCATAGCTGCCACGGCCCCGGAGGATGCTACCTGTCCTGTATCAGAAAAAAAATGTAATGCTGAAAAACATGTTGCGTTTGACGGAGGGCAGGTCTACTTCTGTTGTGCTACGTGTCAAAAAGCATTTGAGGCTCAACCTTCAAAATTTGCGGCAAAGGCTCATCATCAAATGGTGAGCACCGGTCAGTTTGTTCAAAAAAGTTGTCCAATTGGTGGAAGGCCAGTCAAAGTGGGAACGCAGGTAAACATCGGTGGTGTGGAGGTGGGTTTCTGCTGCAACAAGTGCAAAGCGAAAGTCCAAAGTGCTTCCGCTGAGCAACAGATCACTATGGTTTTTGGAAATCTTGAGAAGGGCTTCACACCCGCGTCAAAATAGCCCGTGAACTGGTCTAGGGCTGACACTTGAAAACTGGAATACTCCGTAGACTTGAAAGGTCCTGTGGAGAAGTTTATGCGCGTTTTTGTTTCAGCTGGTGAGCCCTCGGGAGATCATCATGCAGCACTCCTTGTGCGCGCTATCAAATTACAAAAACCTGAAACAGAGTGTGTTGGACTTGGTGGTCCGAGTATGGCTGCTGAAGGATGCAACCTTATTGCTGAAATGACTCAGTTGGCAGTCATGTGGTTTGCTCGGGCTCTGGCAAATGTTCATCACTTTGTAGAACTGGCTCGACGAGCAGAGCGTAGTTTCCTCGATAATCGGCCAGATGTGTGTGTCCTGGTTGATTTCCCTGGTTTTCATTGGTGGTTAGCCTGGCGCGCAAAGCGGCATGGAATACCTGTTGTTTTTTATTGTCCACCTCAGATCTGGGCATGGGCCAGTTGGCGAAAGAAGAAAATGCGTCGCCTTATTGATCATGTCCTATCGGTTCTGCCATTTGAGCATGAATGGTTTATCGAACAAGGTATTAGTAGCACACTTGTCGGACATCCTTTTTTTGATGAACTCAAGCCAAATGAGCATTCAACATATGAATCGAGTGAACAGCCCTTTGTGGTCCTCTTGCCAGGTTCGAGACGTCAAGAGATTGACGCTAATTTCGAATCGATTGTGAAGGCTGCAAGTATCGTAAAGAGCAAGATACCTGAGGCGCAGTTTATTGTGGGAGCACTTCACACACGACACGCAGTTTATATTCAACAAAAAATGGCAAGAATAATGGACGAGATAGACAGCCTTGATCTTGTTGTTGAGGCAGGTCGTACGCGGCATCTTATTACAAAGGCTCACGCAGCTATTGCTGTGAGTGGTTCAGTCTCTCTGGAACTGCTGATGGCTCGTGTCCCGACTGTAATTGTCTATCGTATAAGTGGCATTGCCTATGTTGTGCAGAGTTGGTTTCGACATGCACGATTTATCACACTGGTCAATCTGCTTGCCTGCCGAAAGCCTGTCGGCCCAGTACGCCCGGTACTTAAGCCTGACTTCGGTGTGCCAGAAGTAGACCCAGAGATGGCGTTTCCAGAATATCTAGTAGTCGGAGACCCGGCAAAACAGCTAGCCGACCACATTATCCGGTGGCTTTCTGTTCCATCCCTGAGAAAAAAGATTGTTCAGAATCTTGATGCGATTGCTGATACTGTTGCCCACCCTGGATCAGCCGAACGAGCAGCGACGGCGGTCATTGCGATTGCTGGCGGTCGGTCCCCAGAACGAGCGTTGGGGCAATGGCTGGATCAACGCACTCAGGCAGCATAACGTATTGGATCGGATATTCTTCCCGGTGAGAATATGTACTGAGAGTTGTTTGAGAAACAATATCTTTTCTCTCTGGATAATGTGCCAGAGAAATATCAGGTGGTTTGATGAAACAGCATTTTATAAGTATCTCAATTTTTTTTCTTCTCACTCCTCTGTTGTTAGCAGCAGATAGTCCAACACAACAGCCAAATATCATATTGATTGTTTCTGATGACCTCACGTCTACTGCAATACAATCGTTTGGTAACAAAACCTGTAACACACCAAATATCGATCGACTTGCAGCAGAAGGCGTGACGTTTAATCGCACGTATTGTCAATATCCAGTGTGTGGAGCAAGCCGAGCATCGTTTATGAGTGGGTTGTACCCTGAGACCACAGGTTTTCTGGGAAATATCAAATTGCTTGGAAGTTATCGAGCATTAAACCCAACGTTTGCTGAGCATCCAAGCATCGGAGGCTTCCTCCGACAACATGGTTATGTGTCAGCCAGAGTATCAAAGATCTACCATATGGGAGTTCCAGGAGGTATCGAGGCGGGTGAGCCTGGCGGTGACGAACCAGACTCATGGGATCGAGCATATGACGTGTGGGGTCCAGAAACAGGAAGTGTCGGTGAATTCAAAAACCTTTCGCCCGCGATGAAGCACTGGGGAGGAGCGTTTGTTCGGGTCATTGTCCCAGACGACCATTCACATACCCAGACAGATGAATTAGCCATCAACCAAGCGATAGCAATTTTAGAAAACCGTTCACGTCATCGAAATGAAAAAAACTTTCTCAAGCCAGGGCAGCCCTTTTTTTTGGCAGTCGGTCTCGTGCGACCCCATGTGCCACTCATTGCACCAGCAAGACATTTTGCAGCGTATCCGGCTAAGGACATGCATTTACCTGTTGTGCCAGAGAATGATCTCCAAGATGTCCCGGTTGAAAATCGAAGAAAAGCAAACAAGACCATGTATAAGATGACCGACGCGCAACAGCATGAAGCGTTAGCAGCGTATTATGCGAGTGTTTCCTATATGGATGAACAGGTTGGTCGACTTCTTCATGCGCTTGATGCATTAGAATTGGCAGATAATACAGTCGTTGTGTTCATCTCAGATCATGGCTGGTTATTGGGTGAACATGGCTGCTGGCAGAAATCAAATCTTTTTGAACCAACATGCCAGGTCCCTCTGATTATTCGTGCTCCTGGGTATGAAAAAAGTGCTGGCGCCACAAGTTTTTGCCTTACGGAACTTGTGGATATTTATCCAACAATTGTTGAGCTGGCAGGCCTTGAGAGTAAGGCACCTCGCCTCTTGGAGGGATACTCTCTCGTTCCCCTCCTTCGTGATCCTTCGAGTAGTAAGTGGTCACGATCAGCAGCCTATACCGTTATGGGAGGAAAGCGAAATATCCATCGTTCTATCCGCACTGAACGGTTTCGCTATAGTCAATATTCTGATGGAAGTGAAGAGTTGTATGATCATGAACTCGATCCAGATGAGCATACAAATCGTGTGGGGGATCCCCAACTAAGAGAAAACCTCGATGCCATGCGAGGTATCATGTCGGATCAAAAAAAGAGATGGTCTCCGGCTCGTCAATGATGACGGTTATGGAAAAAGAACATAGGAAAGCTTGTTGCAATGCTAGGCATTGTGGTGTTCCAATGCTTTGCGGATGTCCTGCAACTCTAATCGAAGATACTTTTCAAAAAGGCTGATATCCGCACTATGAATAAGCATGTTTGCGCCAAGTTCTAAAAACTTGACATGCTGTTCCACATTTCCCCAAAAATGAATCCCTGCGCCGAGAGAAGCTGCACGGGCTTGTTTGAAGATCGTTGCACACGTCTTGAGGAAGAGTGGGTGGTCATACTGCTCGGGAATCCCAAGGCTGCATGTTAGATCATGCGGGCCAATGAGCACTGCATCGAGATCAGGAATGGCAGTAATGTCATTGAGTGCTTCCAACGCTGGAGTGCTTTCAATGTTAACGATTAGGATTCTGTCCTCGGCATGTTCTTTGATGTAATTATCTAATGCTGTGTTCGCTTGTTCCTTCGACAGTAGTGCATCCAGTTTTTCACCCTTAATTGGCCTCATTTTTACAGCACCACGAAGCGCTTGCACCTGATCAACCGACTCAACATACGGCGCAATGATTCCTGATGCACCTCCGTCGAGAGCCATAGTTGCAGCAAAAGGATCAGGGGAAGGAATTCGAACGAGTGCAGGCAGTCCAATGGACGCATAGGTCTGGCACATCCAACTGAGCTGGTGTCGATCGATAGCCACATGTTCAGTGTCAATGAAAACGAAATCAAGACCACACCGTTGTACAACTTTTGGCCATCGCGGTGATGGTGAGACGATCAGGGTACCAAAGACAGTTTTTCCAGAATGGAGAAGGCGGCGAAGTTGTACTGATGTCATGGTGTAATTTTTAACTTTCCAAATTGAATATGTGTGCGTGGTTTGTCGGCTATGCCGCTATCCCAGACACATCGGAACTCATTTGGAGATACCTCCACGAGCGTCGGATAGGAATTTTTTATACCAGCATGATAAAACGTTTTTTCCTTGCTCCAGGAGTTGTTTCTTGCTTTTGTTTTGTACCGAAGGGATGTTCGCCCTCCATTTGGAAACCCTGATGTAATGTCACGCTGAGCAGGTCCATCGTTATACACATAGAATTGCGTTCCAGTTGATGTGATGCCGAAAAAACCTTTTGATTTTGCATTGTGAAGGTCAGGTTCTTCCTGGGCTGGCGACCATGTGTGTCCACCGTCGTTACTAACGCTGGAGTAAGCCCTCGGAGGATCGGTTGTAAGATTCGTTTCATCATAGTTTGCAGTGCGCATGACGATCTTCAGCTGGCTGCGTTTATTGTCATTGATAATATTGCCTTCGTGAAGAAAAATTTTTTTATCCTTTGGCTGTGGAATGAACGCCTCAAGTTTCCACTCTAAAAGACTTGTGCTGCTGAGGACAAAGTGGTCTCTTGAGCCACGTGAATCTGCGGCAAGCGTATTTCGATGGGCAGGCAGTAGGAAGATGTTTCTATTGCCTTGCTTGGCTGTAACAGGAGCACCATTGAGAATTAGTGGACCGCGGTAATGCATTGCAAGTTCTACATGAGTCCACGTGCGTCCACCATCAGCAGTAAAGGCTCCGGTGAGTTGTGAGTCTTCACTGTCTCGCCGTGTAATGGGGCATCGCATCACGAAGCACCAAACAATATCTTGGCCGGGAGCACGGTACAGAACAGGATTAGCGTATGCGTATTGCTGAGTGCCGTTTCTTTGACTGTGATCAAAGAGGAGAAGCGGTTTTGACCATGTTTTACCATCGTTTTTAGAAAGTGTAATCAGAATGTCTCCCATATCTTTCTTCCCGTGAATCATTGCTCCAAACGCAACGATTAGGAGGTCTGGCTTGTTTCCTTCCGCAATGACTGGCTGCCAAAGTCTCCATGCGTGATCATGGTTTTCGATGTGGTCTAGGATGCACACATTCGTTACATCTCCGTCATAAACTTGAGATGAGTCTGCTGTCCCTCCAGAGAGTGAGCAGAAAACGATAAAGATCGTTGTCAAATGTGTCAGATTGTTTTTGAGCATGTGTGAGGATTCCGAGGGTGTATCAACAGTGTGATTCGTAGTGAGAGCATGGTGCCAGTAAAAACAAATGTTGATGTCGGGAAGAGAAATTTCAAGATTCCTATGTTCGGAATTGAATGTCTATGCGTATGGAGTGTTTTTCGATTCTTGGGCCGGCACATACGACTCTCCACTAAATTGATATAGCATATACAGGCCGTGGTGAAATAATTTGTATGCGTTTTGCTTCGTCAATTATTTAATCTGCTAGTACAAGAAAAGGTGGCACTCAAAAACCATGTTTCTCTCAGAGCCGCAAGTAACATCTGCCGATCTTAGGTTTTCACTCTTGGGCATCCCAATTCGAATTTCAGCGTGGTTTTGGTTGGCAGCTCTTCTTTTTGGATGGAATATTTGCCAATTTTTTGCTGCTGGTGATCAAAGAGTGCTCCTCCAATATCTCTTGCTGTGGACTGGTGCTGCATTTCTTTCCATTCTTATTCATGAAATGGGTCATGCTCTTGTGTACCGATACTTTGGTCAGGATACACAGGTTGTGCTCTACCATTTTGGGGGACTTACAATTCCTTCCATGTGGGGAAACCGAGGTGCAAGAACTCCTCAGCAGCAGTTTCTTGTTTCTGCTGCTGGTCCATTTGCTCAACTCATGTTTGTTTCGCTCATGATTGCTTTTTTCAAAATGGCTGGTTATTCCTTGCCATTCCCAATTTCATCTATTGGAATGAAGTTTGGCTTGTATGAGGGTAACGAAATCAATTCGCCATTGCTTTTTGCCGTTGTCTCTTTCCTTATCCACATCAATATTTTTTGGCCAATTCTCAATCTTATACCTGTTCCACCACTCGATGGTGGTCAAATGGTACGAGAGGGCCTTCTGTCGTTTGGTGTCACCGATGCAGCAAGAATTGCAAATATTATTGGCGTTGGGGTAGGCGGGGTCATTGCGTGGAATGCATATATACGAGGACAGCCGTTTCTTGGGATTATGTTCGCAATGCTTGCAATCTCTTGTTATCAGTCAATTTCCCGTGCAGGGCGCTGGTGACTCTTGATATCGAGGATGTGTCGAAACAGTTCCCCTTCATCAATCTTTTTGCTTTTGTAAGGCGGGCTGCCAGGGAAGGCGACCTTCCACCTCCAGTTGCAGCGCAAGACTCAGGAAGGTGCGAATAACCACGATCAACCCAAGAACCCCAACACTTTCAAGTGTCGGGGTGACAGCAACGGTTCGAATAATGTCAGCTGCTACAAGGAATTCAAGCCCAAGGAGAATGCCTCGTCCAAGATTTTGCCGGAATTGTCGATACCTCCCCATCGAAACATCTGGTGTGAAGAGTCGAATCGACGCATAAATGATTCCAAGCACGACAACGAGGACCCCAGCAGCATCGATGGCTAAACCGACTTGTTCGATGACGGCATAGACGTCATTTAGGCTCATGTGTGTTTCTCCAATACAAAAAGAGAGATGTGTCTAGTTTTGCTTGATGACATTGTTTTCTTGTCATGCACAGGCGCTCACTGTTTTGAACCTACGCATGCCTTAGAGAACTGGTAGAGAAGGCATAGGTGGTTGAGAAGCATGTGATGATGCAAGGTTCTTGACCAGACGTTCGCAGATTGACTCGAGATATGGTTTCACTGTTGAGTCATCAAAATTTGCTGATGTTTTTCCGGCATCGCCGTGCTCTCGAATAGGGATCTGAATCGGAACATCACCAAGAAATGGGATGTCAAGATCTTTTGCTGTTCGTTCAGCCCCTCGAGAACCAAAAATATGGTAGTGCTTGTTGGTATCGGGGCAGATGAAGACACTCATATTTTCAACCATCCCAAGAACAGGAATATTTACTTTTCGAAACATAGCAATTGCCTTTGTTGCATCAAGTAATGCCACATCTTGTGGTGTGCACACAACAACAGAACCTGTTAATGGCAACACCTGAGAAAGCGTTAGTGCTATATCGCCAGTGCCCGGTGGCATGTCAATAATGAGGTAATCAAGTTGCCCCCATAGTGTGTCTCGTAGCATTTGGGTGATAGCACCGTGTAGCATGGGCCCTCGCCATACAACAGCCTCTCCCGGTGGAACCATAAATCCCATCGACATGACTGGCATCGTCTGCGAGGCACTTCCGCCAGGCGCATACTGCATAGGAACAATTTTACCCTCATGAATGTCGGGTCTTCCGGAAAGACCAAGCAGATGCGGTACACTTGGACCATAAACATCTGCATCAAGGAGGCCAACAAGGCTACCTGCTCGAGCAAGTCCTATCGCCAGACTTGCAGCAATCGTACTTTTGCCAACACCACCTTTTCCACTCCCAACGGCAATAACACTCTTTGTCTCAAGACCAATTTGGCCAATTTTGGCTGGCGGACGATCATGCGCTACAACTTCGATCGTAATGTTATGAACCTCTGGAAACTTTGCTCGAAGAAGTTCTTCTATACGACCGCGAGTCTGTTTCCAAAGAATAGCCGAATGGGTTGTTAGACCAACAGTAATGAAGATGAGGTCATTCTCGATAGTAATTTCTTTTACTTGACCTAAGTCTGTAAGTGGGCGGCCTGTTTCAGGATCTGCGATTTCGGAGAGAACATTTCGTAAAACTGTTTGATCAAGATGAGTGCTCATGTATTAATCACTTTGTACCAAATTGGTGTAAGGAGTTGTTGTATCAGAATTAGCAGTCAAGATATGCGTCGCCGTGGCACCAGCTTGATTTGCTGGTGAAAATAGTCGTTTTGGTTGCAATGTTACAATGAGTAACAAGACAACGCACACCAGCATTCCCAGGCCAGCAGAGAGCCCGCCATCAGTCTGCACGCCCTTTTTGGTGGATCTAAAGTACATGGCAGCAATAATTCGGAGGTAATACACAGCTGCAATAGCAGCATTAAGGACCAGCATAACGGCTAATGATACAAACCAAGCGCGTCGACTACCTAAGACAACAGGACTTGTCCAATCAACCTCTAGGGCACTCATTGCCAAAGAAAACTTACCCCAAAAACCAGGTAATGGAGGTATTCCAGCGAGGGATAAAAGAAATAACGTTAGTGAAAATGCAGCAAAAGGATTTGTTGATGACAGACCGTTGAGATCATCAATCGTACGGATTTCTTCACGAGGTGGTCGAGTCCCTTGGCCAGTTGACCACTCTGGCCAGACATGCCCCAAATATGTGATGCCAGCAAATACTCCAATAGTGGCAAGTACATAGGTGGCAATATACAAGAGAGTTGCAGACATCCCTCCAAGACTTGTCCAAATGGTCTCAGCTCCATCAAACGAATGCTCTGATCGTGTGACTGCAGCAGCGGCAGCGACAGCAATACCTATGAGCAGATATCCGGCATGAGCAATTGAAGAGCAAGCAAGTAAACGACGCATATTTGTTTGAACCAATGCCATCACATTTCCAACAGTCATGGTAATGGCAGCGAGAATAGCCGTGAGATGCC
>CACORA010000024.1 GCA_902629495.1 Planctomycetaceae bacterium | reverse complement strand
CTTCAGCAACAGGTACATCGATCTTTTGGATGCCATTGAGGTGGAGCCAACCATGATGACCTGCCAATGCTTTTGCAACGCCGGGGGACAGTTGTCTGAGGCCATTGAGATGGAGCCAGCCATGATGATTTGCAAGAGCCGCAGCCGTTTCAGGGCTAATGGTTTTGAGACCATTGAGAAAAAGTTTGCTGTGGGTTTTGGCAAGTGCAGCAGCAGCAGCAGGGCTGATGGTGTGGAGGTCATTGAGCACAATATTGTTTGGATCTGTAGCGATCGCCTGCTGAGCGTCAGAAACGGAAAATAGATGTGACGATTTATTTGCCTTAGAGACTTCTGTCGCGAATAGTTCTTGACTAAAGAAGAGACAGCAAATCATCGAGAGGGAGGCAAAAAGCATGTGCAGCCCTCGTGTATGTTGAACTGGTCGAAACGACATCTCGCCTCCTTTGTGACACCGAGAGTTATTGTTCGGTCTTGGCTATGGAAAAGTTCAAAACCTCAACGAACATCCTGTTTCATACAAGGGTAGTCAGTCAATCCGTTCTGAAGCAAGTTTCAAAAAAAATGAATGAACCGATATGACAAAAGGCATTTCTTAGAATGAGACTCATTCTCAGATGAAGAAGATCTATGTTCGAGTATCTCAATAAAAAGACTCGAGGAGTATCTAATGCGTCATGGGTTTTTTATCCATTATTATTTTTTGAAATGAAGCCATAAGCCAACGTCATCATTTTTTCCCGTGCGATCTGATTCAACAGCTGGGGGGCCACCATTGTCTTTCCCATCTGGCCCTACGGAGTAGATGACAAGCGTGTCATCAAGAACCGTTAGTCGCATGGGGGCATCTTGTGTGTATGGATCCAAAGGAATTACGGGTAGTTCATCTGAGAGAAGGTCCGTCAGTGTTGCCGGAATGTCCCCAGTTCTGATTCGATAGAGCGTTGTTGCCAGTGTAATGGCCGCCGCCTTATGGAGAGCGTTACTTCGCACACCGGCTTTGAACACTCCAGACAGGGAAGGGGTGAGCAATCCCGCGAGAATCCCTGTTTTTGATTGGGTTAATTTTTCTTCAATAGCCTTCGTTTGGCGTATAACGTTGTCGTATGGTTCTGAGATGACCAGGAGTTGCTGGTAGCTATGCATAGTCGATCGATAGAGTTCATAATCCCGATCAAAAAGAAAAAATCGATAAATGAGTGGGTATGAGTATAGATATGTGAGCCTGTTCTCAAAATCTGTATCGAGGTCACTCATTGCAAATGAACCAGTACAGAAGTTGGCATAGGTCATGATCCCAAAGGCCTCTTCAGCGAAGAGATGCCGTTTGAATGAGGATGTCATGGTAATGAGTTCACGACATTCGACACGTTGTAGGAGTGAAAGATCATTTTCATCTGCATGAGGTAGTACTTCTGTAAAAGCATTAAGTGCAAAACGATCAATCGCTGCTCCAACAAGGCCACTCACGAGAAAAGGCTCACTGGCGGCGTGCTGTCGAATTCGGTAGAGCATCCACACATCATCAAGGGCTCCAGCAATGTCATCTCTGGCTGCCTTGTTCCTCGCGGAAAGGTAGACAAGCTTGGATAGGCTACGGAGTGACTGCAATTCAGGAAGAAGCAGATCAAAGCTTGGTCGGGTCCAGTCACGCACCTCGCGATAGACATCTTGTTTGGCACCATCCTGGACCAAAAGCAATGTCTGATGGTGCCGAGCTAACGTGTCTTCAACAGAGGCAGCAGTTGGGTCGATCGTCTCAAGTTTGTCGAATACATCCCCAATTTCACTGTCTGCATCAATGATCTGATAGGCAGCTTTGTAAAACGGTGCAGCATTTGAGAGATCACTCACCTCGGGAATGAGAACAGATGCCATAAGATCGGCACTTTCTCGCTTCATCGCATCAATCCGTGCAGATACCCGAGAGTCGAGTGTGAAAAGGATGCCGATGACAACAAGTTTTGAAAGTAAAAAGGCAAGGAACAGGCTGATGACTGGCCAGCGTGCTGCCCTCAGTGGTGCAGCATCGGTGTCTGGAGAAGTGAGACCACCTCGAAGGATACACAGCCCACCTACCAAGGAAGAAATGAAAACGGTGAGCATTGGTCCAAACCAGTTCACGTGAAGCTTTGCGCGGAAGGCTAGTTCAAAGCATGTGACAAGCCATGGAAAAAGTGCACAGGCTGGAATCACTACTGCAAGTACAGCAAGCACACACCGAAGCCACATGCTTGACACGCGAGCAGCGATTCCGGTGAAGGCAGCTGACCAAAGTAGGAAGGAAAGTGTTACGGCTGCAAAAAGTGTAAAAAATGTCATTGGGGGAGTCCTGTCTATTTCAGAGGGAAGGAGCAGGTCACCTGCCATCACTCCTGTTCATGATGCGATAGGCTTCACGTGGTGTGAGAATATGAGCAGTTGGACGTGGCATGGACTCTTCTTCAAGGAGTCCTAATGCCCCATTTTTTGTCTACAAACACTTAGTATCGCCCAAAAACGCTGAATATCCTATTCTTGAAGTAGAGACTTATTTTCCTCTTTTACAAAATATCCTTAAATCATGCCTGAAAATACCTCTGGAAAACCACCCGCTGACGCCAAGCCAACTGCTGTTGAGGTTGCCAAAAGTGAGAGTAACTATCTTGCAGGTGATATCCCGGACGAACTGATTGACGGCGCCCCTGGTTTTGGAAAAGCGGCCATTCAACTTCTCAAAAATCACGGAACCTACCAGCAGGCTGACCGTGATAAAAAAAAGTTACAGCCTGGTGAGAAGCGAGTAAAAAAAATCTCCTTCATGATTCGCACCAGAATTCCAGGCGGGAAACTGACAGCGGAGCAGATGTTGGCCCAGATCGATCTTGGAGATGACCTTGCAAATGGAAGTGTGCGTTTGACCACACGCCAAGGAATTCAACATCACGGTGTCATAAAAGGGGATCTCAAGGCTTATATACAAAAGATTAATGAGATTCAGCTTACAACTCTCGCGGCCTGTGGTGATGTCGAGCGAAACGTGATGTGTTGTCCAGCACCCATTCGAAACAATACTGTTCGTGATCAAATGATGGCAAAGGCAGAGGAACTTGCTGAAGCTCTTGCTCCTCGCACAACGGCGTACCATGAGATTTGGCTCACGGATGATGAAACAGGTGAAAAAACACTTGCGGCTGGGGGCATCAATGGACATGAAGTAGAGCCAATTTATGGTCCAACATACTTGCCGAGGAAATTCAAAACCGCATTTGCGCTCCCCGAAGATAATTGTGTTGATGTCTATGCCAACGACCTTGGTTTTTTAGCAATCTATGAAGATGGAAACATTCTGGGCTACAACGTGCTGGCCGGTGGCGGCATGGGCGTGACACCCAGTGCGGCAAAAACATTTCCGGCCCTGGCAAAGCGACTTTGCTTTGTGCCGCCAGAGGATGTTATTGATATAGCTGTGGCGATTGTAAAAGTGCAGCGAGACTATGGAAACCGATCGGATCGCAAAGTTGCACGATTAAAATACACCATTCACAACATGGGTTTCGAAACCTTTCGAGAAAAGGTGCAGGAGTATTTCGGCAAGGAGTTGATCACCTGTCGAGATGTCGATGTCCATGGATTCGACGACCACATTGGCTGGTATGAACAAGGTGACGGTAAATTTTTCTATGGCTTGAACGTTGAAAATGGTCGCATTATTGATCGTGAAGGATTTCAACTCAAAACAGCCGTCAGGAAAATCCTGACTGATATTGAACCAGGAGTTCGCATTACGGCCCATCAGAGCCTGCTGTTTACTGATCTTGTCGAAAGTGATCGTGAACGGATCACCTCGCTCTTACATGACCATGGTGTTAAGACATCTGAAGAGATTTCAACACTGAGGCGTTGGAGTATGGCGTGTGTAGCGTTGCCTACATGTGGTTTAGCCGTTGCAGAGAGTGAGCGGGTCTTGCCAGGTCTCATTGATGTACTTGAGCCAGAAGTGGCTAAACTTGGATTAGACAGTGATGCTTTCACATTACGGATGACTGGATGTCCCAATGCCTGCGCACGACCGTATAACGCTGACATTGGAATCGTTGGCCGATCAAAGGAAAAATATACGATGTTTCTCGGTGGTCGTTTACTTGGTGACCGTCTGAATCAGAAATACAAGGACTTGGTTCCCTTTAATGAAATTCCTCAGGAAATCACTGCAGTTTTAGCTTTTTACAAAGCCGAACGGCAACAGGGTGAGACGCTCGGTGATTTTTGTGACCGGACTGGCATTGAAGCCGTTCGCACATGGGCTGAGCACTGGCTTGCAGAGTCTTGACGGGATTCCAGGAAAGCGATCAGCGATCAAGCCTTAGGCGGGTAAGTCGTCCCACATGGGGAGCCAGAGAGGCATTCTTGGAAACAACTGCTCGGCGAGCTTTTGGGCCATCTGGGTTGATGAGTCAATGCGTCCTGATAGAACGGCTTCCGCCGGATCACACTGGTTTAAGAGAAGGCGACACAACTCATCATCCGGTAGACGTAAATAGCTTCGGCCGACTCGGCCAGCCTGAACAGTCGACTCACCATTGGCAACGGTAAGAGATCCACGGAAGCTAGGTGATTCCAGGCCAAGTTCAACCGTTTCACGAATGCCAGCAGCAGCAGCACGATTAGCTATTGATGGAGCAATAGCCTTGAGCAGGGCCAATGGATTCATCAGTTTTGCAACAATCATTCGATCGCTTGGCTGCACATCACCTGACGCAGCAGCGACAGCGGCATGCAGAGGATCAGAAGAACTTGATTCATACACAATCTGTTGCCGATCATTCTCGATGGCTTCAGAACAGACCCGAGAGAGGATTTCCCACTCAAGCCCGGAGTAGTCTGGGTCTGTCAAGACTTCAAGCACCCGATTTCCTGACTGGATGGCGTAGCCAACGATGCGTGCAGAGTTTTCGTGAAGGTCGTAACGATCGTTTCCAACCAGTGCGACAATGATGGAATCAAAGGCTGCTCGGCTTACGAGCCATCGTGAATAAGACTCATCACGATCCTGAGGACCAACAAAGCGAGATGCATTCTGTTTATAAATTCTAAGAATGGCTGGCAATTCCACGTGGCGCCACTGCCGCATGGTGACAGCATCACCGTCACGCGTTGAACCTTCTAGCAAATGAGAGAGAATTTCGGTTGGTTTTCCAGGCGTGGCGCAGTCTCGCCCAAGCACACTCCAACCAAGTTCATGGAATGACGGTGCAATACGAGTGCGAGAAAAGGCAACTGCAGCACCAAGTGCACGCATGCGTTCTTCCGATGAACGCACGAGTTCTTGGCCATGACCAGCACCACGGCATTCAGGTAGGACAGCGAGTCGGTCGATCACAGCAGCAGGGACAGAAGTTTTACCAACAAGAATACTTCTTGGCATAACCTCGACGTGTCCCACAATCCTGCCAGCAAGGCGAGCGACAAGACGATTTGCTGAGTCATGTTCAGGATGATCAACAGCAGCATGAAATTCAGCTCGGCTTGGTGGTTGCGGTAATCCCGACAACAATTGAATGATTTCACTTTGATCACCTGCTCGTGCTGGCGAAACATGGCATTGCTCAAGCATCCACGCTGGTGGCTTGCTCACAGTCGCTAACTGGTGAGGCACATGGAACACGGCCTCTCGCTTTGGTTTGACTGGCGGTTGATGTTTGACAATTGTCCCGGCAGGTCGAACTTCAACCGTATGCACTGCAGAAGCAGCATTTTTCTTTTTTGAAAGAACCTTTTTAGCTTTGGAAGCTTGTTTCTTTCGAACAGCAGTTGCTGTTGCAGCATGACTAGCTGCAGCAGGCCGTGAGCCAGTAGTTCGGGACGAACTCATAAAGTCTCCTCTCCTTGGAGCACAAAAACCATTCCGTTGAGCGACAAAGATATGCGTTGACTCAGTCAGTTTCCAGTAGTAGGAATTTTTTCAGTGTGTTTTCCGGGAAAAAGCACCATGGATGCGTACGAGATGCGAGTACTTTTTGGGCTCGCATCGCCTGTGCAAGTGGATTCACGCGGGCGAGTAATTCTGTGCGAATTGGTCTCGTGAAGACGGAAAGTCGTTCATTGGCAGCTCGAATTTCACGACATCTCCTTTTTGCGAGGGTCACTGTCGGGTGTGTATCAATCCATCGCCATTTCTCATTAATCAGGTCACGAGCCTGCTCCGGCTGGTTTTCCACTGGTGTTAGATGTCGTTCCGGATGAAATTCCAAATCACGAAGCAGGTTATGGACATCAGCAAGTTCAGCTGCTGGATTGAGGCACTCACGTCCTTCGTAGGTCTCTGCAATCGGCAGCCGCAGTGTTCCTGATGCCATCGCAAAACGGGGGGGCTCACAGCCGGTCATTCGACGGACAATATCGTCGGTGAGTTGATCGTAGGCTGCCCCACCGATTCCGTGGACAAACGCATCTGCCACCAATACTCGAGCTAATAACGTTGTGATGATGGCTCGAGGACGGAAGCGGATGCCATGTTCTTCCATGCGAGACAGGGCATCGACCCACTTGGAGGGAGATGTTTCTGCTGAAATAGGCAATTCAACACGGAGTGTTTCCATGTCAGAAATTGTCATCCCACCAGGCGTAGACATGTTGGCAAAGGCTCGACGTCGTCTCGGATCTTCCTGTGACCAGATCCACCATGGTATTTCCAGCCACTCACCTTCATCACCATCTTGCGTGCGGCTGACAAGATTCGGCATGGGTCGGGAGAGACTACGTTCTCGATGAGCAGCTCGATAGGACGCCAGCCCACTGTTGTAGGCATCATGCAGGAGTCGGGTGTGTGCCAAAAGCCAACCAATGAATACCATGACAGTTGGCAAGCGGACCATTTCACTCATCGGTAGTTCGAGCGTTTCAAGACCATACCGTTCTTCTAGGATGTGTCGTGCCTGAGCAATTGCCAGTCCAAGGCGATGCGATTCTTCTGACCGCTCAACAGCGAGCGGCCACCAACGTCGAAGGACAGCATCCGGCACCAAAGGACGCAAGGCATCACTGGCAACACGGCCAAAACGACTAAAACAATCGGCATCAAGGATGCCTCGTTCTTCCCATGCCATTTCTGGTGCTGGGAGATCAAAAAAAACTTCCTCAAAGTGTGCCTGTTCCGGGGTTCCAACCGGTACGTCAACGCTTGTTCGAGAACACCGATCGGTATCAATCACAAGATTGATCGCCGTTCCTCCCAATTGCTTCGCATATGAATCAAGTACGAAATTCTTGAGCCAGACACCAGGGTGAAAGAGGTCGGGCTGATGCCCCCCCATGACAATTGGACGCGCAATCCATTCAGCAACATTTTTAGGACGATCGACGTCTCTGTAGCTACCAGAGTACTCAGCAGCCACAGTGAGTACCTCTCGGCGAGTTGCTGCAATCAATTCCCACAACTTCATATCACCGATTCTGGTACTGAAAGCAGCTCGAAGGAGTCGGTTGTTGTCCACAAGCGTCTCGATCGAAGCAGCAGGTGCATCTGATGAGGCAGTGATCGGTGGATGAATGAGTCGGCCACCTGAGGCACTTGGCGGCTTTTGAATACGTCGAAAAGCTGGCATAACCTATTGTTTTTTGAGCCGAAGGGCTGATGGTATTAAACGTTTTTGAAACTCGGCACCAATGTACTTATTTTGCGGTTGCCGAGGTTTGAGTTGCCACAGCCAACTCCGCACGATCAAGGACAGAGCGATAGTAGGCCAGACGAGTCACTGCATCGTCCAGTGCGCCCCCAAAACTCCTCGTCATATCGAGGTAGACAAGAGGAACGGGTATCTCAATGATTCGCAAATTGGCAGTCGCAGCCTGCACCCAGAGCTCGAGTGGCATCGCGTATCCAGTTTCACTGACATGAAGATGTTCGAGAGCCGTTCTTGCATATGCTTTGAAACCACAAAACGCATCTGTGAGAGAAAGACCAAAACGGGTGTTGAGTTCACGCGTAATCTGAGCATTGACCTGACGACGAGAAACTGGGGGTGTAGAGTCTCCCGGAAAGTGTTTGAGATACCGGCTTCCACTCACAATATCAGCCGTGCCTGGGTTCACAGCGGCCATAAACGCTGGAATCATTTTAGGCTGATGTTGTCCGTCACAATCGATCGTAATAAGGCCATCCCAAGGTCCATCAAGTGAGGCTTTGAACGCAGTATGGAGTGCTGCACCATATCCAAGATTTGAATCATGCTGGATTAGTTGGATATCTGAACGACTGGTGAGGAGATCAATTGTGCCATCTGTAGAACCATCATCCACAACGAGAACGTCGTCAGTGAACTTGAGCACTTCCTTGAGAACAGCTTCGACATGCTTGACCTCATTGAAAACAGGTAGTGCAGTCAGGAAACGGCGTTTGTTAGTAGTTTGAGGCATGCTTAAAAGTGTAGCGCTAAAAAGACTTCTCGCAATCCATCGTTTAGCAAGCGAACCAATTGAATGGATCAAGGTCGTGGCAACTCACCATGCAGTCAACTGCAGGGCACCTTTTCTTCAATCGCTTTGCGAGGACTTCCATGGAGAATCGTTCGCTCACATGGTGGCCCAAAGCAATGACATTGACTCCAGAAGCGGTTGCTTCTAACGCATCGTGGAGTTTGAGCTCTCCCGTGATGAAGGTGTTGCACCCTGCTGTTCGTATTGCATGGATCATTCCTCCACCACTTCCACAAACGATACCTACTTTACCAGCTGGGTGAGTTCCATCCCCTGCAATCTGATAACCGGATACAGTGACACTGCTGTCGGCTTGTTTGAGAGAATCCACCAGGGCGTTGGCAAGATCTGCGACGGAGAGACCTTGAGGAGCATTGCCCATACGTCCAACTCCCACAGTGGCATCAAGCGAGTCTGGCTCAATCGGAAGAACGCTATGTAAACCTGCTTGGTCCGCTAACAGGTCATTGATGCCAGAAGGTGCTGAATCCCAGGCGGTGTGTGAACTCCAGACTGCAATCTTGTTTTCCATAAGGGCGAGAAGGATACGACCCGTTGCTGCACCATCAGTTATTTTTGCCACGGGCTGAAAAGGGAGTGGGTGATGGCTTACTATCAGATCGATGTTCTTTTGAACCGCTTCTTGTGCCACAGGCTCTGTCAGCGTGAGGCATACCAAGACATTTTTGATTGTTCTAGTGTGATGACCAACGAGGAGACCTACGGTGTCCCAGTCAGCAGCTAACCGTAGTGGTGCAATGCCCTCGAGGGCAATCATGATTTCGTTTAGATTCATCATATTTCGAGGATATACTGAGACGCACTATGGAACCATCCCGACTCTCAGTGCCGGCTCTATCTCTGTCCCGTAATCTTAAGCAATCCTTTGCTCGCGCTCGAGAGCTGGGAGTTTCTGGTGTCGAAATTGATGGTCGACATGGTATTCATGCGGAAGAGGTTTCGCAGACAGGCCTTCGTCAGATTCGTAAGTGGCTCGAGGACGAGGGACTTACCGTATCGGCGATATCTTTTCCTACCCGAGGTGGGTATGCAGACGTTGAAAGAATCGAAGCTCGAGTCGCTGCAACAAAGGCAGCTTTGCAAATGGCCCAGTCCTTAGGGGCCCGTGTTGTGACAACCCATCTTGGGGATATCCCAGTGCCGCAAGAAGATGAATCTGTGGATGCAAGGTGGTCGATGCTTGTCGAGGTTCTCACTGACATTGGAGCCCATGGGCTTCGTGTTGGAGCAACGCTCTGTGCAGAAGTTGGACGTGCCTCACCCACAGAGGTTTTAAAGGTTATCGAAGCTCTTCCAGAGGGAAGTTTACAAGTAGATATTGTGACAGGGGCGTTGATTGTGTTTCGGCATGACCCCGTTCGGGCAATTGAACAACTCAGTACACATATTGGATTTGTACACATGACAGATGCTGTTGGTGGTTCCTATGCTGGGCGCGGTGACCCAGCACCGTTAGGAGCGGGCGACCTGGATGTACCACGTGTGCTTGGATCGCTTGAAGAACGTGGTTACCACGGTTGGCTTGGGCTGGAGCATGTGCATGCCTCAGATGCGATATCAGATATTATTGCGGCAGCCAGCCTGTTACGGTCGTTATAGTTGATTCGTATGTCGGATACAGAGAAATGATTGGTTCCACACAAATTGTTTTGGCGTAGATGGCTCTCCGGATCGACGTGTCCGCACCATTGGGGTTTTGTTTGTATTGCGGAACAAGGACGTCATGAGGGCTATAGTTGTAGATGTAACGTTTCTGGGTTCGACCTTCGAAATGATAGATGAATGCGGGACCGTCACATCTTGGTTGATTTCTGAAAGTTTGGGAATACAAACCGAGCAGAGAAGAATATTTTAGGATACGGCAGCGATGCAGTAGAGAGATGTATCTCGCTTAGGTATGCAATGACAACTCAAGCACATATGATTCTTGTTCCAACACAGAAAGAAAATCGTGTTGTCAAGGAAGTTCTTTCTTCATATCAAGCAGATATAAGCATGGAGCTCTGTGGCTTTGGTGCGATAGCTGCCGCAGCTCGGACAGCTCAATTGTTATGTGCCCTCAAGCCCTCGGCAGTTACGCTTATTGGGATTGCTGGTGCATTTGGAGATAAGCTCGAGATTGCAAAGGCATACTGCTTTCATCAAGTGGCCTGCTACGGCATCGGAGCAGGCACTGGAGAGGATTTTGAGGGGCCGGCATCCATGGGCTGGCTACAGTGGCCTGGAAATCAGCGTTCTGAGTGTCCTGCGATAGCTGATCGAATTGGAGATGTTCGAGATACTACATCCAAGACACTTCTCACAGTGTGTGCGGCATCTAAAAATAATCATGATGTTACTGTGCGTCAGCAGATGTATCCTGATGCCAGTGCTGAGGATATGGAAGGTTTTGGTGTTGCCATTGCATGTGAAATGGCAGGTGTGCCATGGCAGATTATTCGAGGAATTTCAAATCAGGCTGGACAACGCGATCAGGCTCAGTGGTGTATTGACGAAGCTCTACGGGCAGCATCCTTCCTTGCTTTACAAAGTATTACGGAGGAGTTGTGACAAGGAGCATTCGACTTGGTATCTCGACCTGTCCAAATGATACGTTTGCCTTTCATGGACTCCTCGCGAAGAAAGTCGATTGGAGAGGTCTTGAGTTTGTTGTAGAGCTTCTTGATATACAGGAACTCAATGAGCGATTAAAAAAAGGTGTATTTGATGTAGCAAAGGCAAGTTTTCATGCAGCCCTTCAGTTAGCTCAGAACTATATTGTTTTGCCAACTGGTTCGGCTCTAGGTTTTGGTGTGGGGCCATTATTATTGGCAACGCATCCCGAGCAGAGGCCATGTGACCTACGGCAACTGACACTTACTCCAGGCGAAGATACCACAGCGTCATTACTCTATGAGTTGTATTACCATGATACGGCACGTGTTGAAGAGGTAGTTTTCTCAGATATTGTGCCCAGGCTTGTCCGTGGCTCTGCTGACTTTGGTATATGTATCCATGAAGGTCGATTTACCTGGCAAAGCAGTAATCTTTTTCTGGTAGAAGATCTCGGGGAGAGGTGGGAAAAGGAAACAGGAAGCCCATTGCCACTGGGGGGCCTTCTTGCCAGTCGTTCTCTGCCACATGATGTGATTGTGGCAGTTCATCAAGTCATACGAGATTCACTCTTGTATGCACTGGCAGAACGTTCATCTGCTTTGACGACCATGCGAAAGTATGCTCAAGAATTTGATGATGATGTGCTCATGAAACATGTTGATCTGTACGTCAACGAATGGACGCTTGAGTTGGGTGAGGTCGGTAGAGACGCCCTCTCGACGTTGTCTCGTCGAGCTCAGGAGAGAGGTATTGGAACAAGTGCCCAATTAGAAGTGTTCTCATCGACACCGTGATGGACCACCTGTGCTTAAGTGCCATACACAACCTGACTCATCCACGATGCGACTGTGACAGCTGCTGTCTCGACGCGAAGGATATGAGGTCCTAAAGATACCTTATAAAATCCTAATGTTGCTGCGACGTCAAGCTCTTCTGTAGTGAAACCTCCTTCTGGCCCAATCGCAATAAGGCAGGCCTGTTCATTGAGAATAGAGTGTGAGGTAAGGGGATATCCGTCTGGATGAGCAATCAGTTTTTTTTGAGAAGGAAACAATTCTGGGAGTGCTTGAAGGCTCGCTGGTGCACGAATGGACATGAGTGTATTTCTGCCGCATTGTTTACATGCTTCGACGACAGCACGTTCGAGTCTTGTTCGTGCCGACTCTGTCGCTTCTGCGACTCCTCGGGATGTGATAAGTGGCACCATCTGATCGGTTCCTAATTCAGTCAGTTTTTCAATGAGCCACTTTTGTCTTTCACCCTTTGGAAGGGCAACGGCGACTGTAAGGGGTACGCGGGTCAGAGATGTTTGTGATGAAAGTTGTTCGACAATCTCTACCGTTACGGCATTTCGATGAATGGATGTAATGCGAGCCGTCCATTCTGTACCGAGACCATCAAAAACGTGAATGCAATCACCGGCTTTTGCTCGAAGTACATGGCGACAGTGATGGGATTCATCTTGATTGAGAACGGCTCGATTGTTTTCTGGTGGATGATGGAGGAAAAAACGGTCACTCATTTTGCAGAAAACCCCGTAACAATTCGTCGTGACGTGGAAAGAAAGCCTCTTTACACTCTCCACTATGGTACGAGATAAATGGCAATTTGACGCACCCCCATTTGCCGGTTCACTGGAACCGACATCGTTTTATGAAGGTATTCCACAAGAGGAGGCACTGGCACGACTGGAGTGGCTGCTTGAACACAAGCAGCGATGCGGCGTAGTCGTCGGTGAGAATGGAATTGGAAAGAGTCATCTCGCTGCGGTTGTGAAGCGACGCTTAGCTGGATGTGGTGCCGAAACAACACTTCTTTCCGTGCGTGGAATTCAAGATGGGGATTGGCTCGATCTTCTTTTATCTCGAATTCCACTTGATGCGGCATCTCGGTCAGAACCAATTCGTTCATGGCAGAAACTCGAAAATCACTTACGCGAAAATACGCTGATGGATCGCCCGAGTGTCATCATACTTGATGATTTTGATCAGGCACCGGAGGATTGTCTGCAGGGTATTTCACGAATCGTATCAGCAGCAGAGCCACTTTTTTCTCAGACAATGGTTGTAGCATTGGCAGCATCTGAAGGCATGTCGCGTATACCGGATACTTTTCAACAGCGAGCCACAGTAAAAGTGGAACTGGTCCCATGGGAAGAAGTTGATGTTGCTTCCTTCATCATATCTGCTCTTAAGCGTGTTGGAGGGCAGCCCGATCTGTTTACAAATGAAGCGATTGGCACAATCAGTCGATTTGCTAAAGGTGTCCCACGGCAGATTTGTCAATTGGCACATTTATGCACCGTTGTGGGAGCAAGTGAGCAACGTGACCAGGTGGATTCGACAATGGTTGAAGGGGTTTGGAGAGAATTGACTCCGATGAGTGCTGACCAAAAGCTGCCAGCACATGAACGCTCGAATACAACGCCTCCACCACCAAAACATCCTCAGGTGCGATCGGTAAGAAAACTCTGGGAATAAAAACGTCGCAAATACCCGGTAGGCCGTACCAGTCACGTAAGGTTTGCGGTCTCTACGAGATGTAAAGTCCTCGAAGAAGAAGTGGCTCATGGTTGTTTGAGTCATAATGCTTTACACTACGAGGATCCTTTTTCCCTCTGGTATGCGATCCCGTGGCTCCGTCCGCTTCACACCAAACAACTCCTGTCAGGGCCTCACGCATTGTGGCTGTGTCGCCTGATGACGGTTCAGCGATTGACCTCAAGAATCCATTGCTCGCTGCCTTGCTTGGGTGGCTGATTCCAGGACTAGGCCATCTGTATCAGAATCGTGTGTTCAAGGGCCGGCTTTTTCTCATTACTATTTTGGGTACGTTTCTTTTTGGCTGGTGGATTGGTGCTGGTCGCGTCGTGTACTACGAATGGGGACCCACGGACAAGCGGTTGGCATTTATTGGCCAAGCTGGGATCGGAGTGGCTGCTATTCCGGCCTTTATTCAGTCTCGGCTTCTCAATGGAACGGGCCGTCAGCCTCTGGTCTGCAGCCAATGGTTTGCGCCACCCGTGCGTACTCGTCAATATGTTTCAGATGCGTACGCACGTCGATTGGTGACTGAAGAACCTGCGATCGTTCAGGAAGATTTTTTTGACCGTCAACCGTTAAAGCAGTTTCGTGGTGATGAACTGGCTATCTGGCAGTTTCAGCTTGGTCGAGCTTTTGACATTGGAACGCTTTATACGATGCTCGCGGGCATGTTCAACATATTGGTTGTATTTGATGCCTTTGCAGGTCCAATGGGGATTACAGCAAAAGAACAAAAGAAGCTCAAAACGGAAAAAAGATCATCGGCGGTTGCCGCCTAACGATACGACAATTTTTACAGCTGGAAGCGAATCATTCCTAATAAGTAGAGAAATGGAGTTCACAACAATGGTGAATGGCACCTTTTATTGCTTTGCAATCATCTCACACTTGGCAACGCTTGTGGATGTTGTTCCAGGCGTGTTCTTTGGTCTTCCCCTTCTTGCGTTAGCAAGTTTTGTATTTGCTGCTACGCATCATGAAGATGATGAAGCAATTACCCTCGCTACCATTCATTGGGCTGTGTGGATCGGAGGAGTTCTTGGGCTTATTCTTGCCATCGTGTTGTTAATTGGATTGTTCTGAGTGTTGCGTATTGCATGATGAGTCGATTGTCGATGTCATATCGAGGCCTTGTGTTTTCAGTCGACGGAGTTGGCCACAGGCTGCGTCAATGCGAGATCCTTTGCGTCGTCTTACCTGCACGTTGACATGAGCATTTTGTAAGGCTGTCAGAAATTGCTCGCAGGCTTTATGGGTTGGTTCTTTCCAGGGTAATCCGGCGACAACGTTATATGGGATCACATTGACAAGTGCTGCTCGACCAGCAAGCAAGCGCACAAGAGATGATGCGTGTGCCGGTGAGTCATTGACGGTGCCAAGCAGTACATATTCAAATGTGAGTCGTCTTCCTGAGGTTTCCCAATAACGATCTGCAGCTGCCATAATATCAGAGAGTCCGGTGGACTTATTGACGGGCACAAGTTCAGAGCGAAGCGTGTCTGTTGCGGCATGCAGGGAAACGGCAAGATGATAGCCTGGATTAATGCCTGTCAATTTATCCATGGCGGATGGTAGACCAACTGTGGATATGGTGATTCGGCGTTGTGAGATGCCAAGCCCATCCTTTCGTTGAGCCTCAGCGAGTGCTGGCAATAGACGATTGAGGTTTGCAAGAGGTTCACCCATGCCCATGACAACGATGTGACTAATTCTTTCATCTGGAGGGAGAAGTCGTGTCAGCCGTAGAAGTTGTTCGACGATTTCTCCCGTCGAAAGGTTGCGAATAACGCCATCAAGTCCACTGGCACAAAAGACACAGCCCATCGCACAGCCGACCTGAGAACTGATGCAGACAGTTCGTCGTATGCCATCACGGAGCATGACACATTCGATCATTTGTTTGTCATGCAGTTGCAGGAGCAGTTTTTCGGTGCCATCATCAGATCGGTCATGACGGACAGTTTTTGTGGTCCACAATGAAAAGCTCTCTTCCAGATCACGCCTGAGGGTTTCAGGAAGGTCGGTCATTTCACGAAATGATTCAACTCGACTGGCAAACAGCCAGCGCCTGATTGATTTGGCACGATAAGACGGCTGTTCTTTGTCACTCAGCCATTTTTCGAGTGGTGTTTGAGGTTCAAGTATGTGGAGCATCGGACGGCAGAATTCCCACTGGCGGGATACGGGCATACGGACTACAGTCTAATCTGATATTCCAATCATACTGTGTGTTTTGCCGAAGTAGGACTGTTGAGAATGAATCAGAAGCGTTTTGAGGAGCGAACTGACTGGGTTTATGATGAACAAGTTTTCCCGGTGTGGAATCAATCATTTGAAAAAAGTGATCGATCAGACATGATTACAGACGATCTTTGGGCTGGACGAAGTATTGCTTTACTGCTTTCAATACTCGTCGCCATTGGTCTTATTTTAGCGCTTGGGACAGTCGCATTTGTAGCCTCATGGCGATAAAAATGTGTTGACCGCCGTCGGTAAGATGATGCAATAGTCTCTGCAGAAGAGATCAGACGTGACCATCACGATTCATGCTCCAGCAAAACTCAATCTGTCTTTGGCAGTCATCGAAAGGCGCGATGATGGTTATCATGACATTGAGTCCTTAATAGTGCCTGTCACACTGCACGACACACTTCACGTGACTCCCACGCAGACAGAGGGAATCACGTTGACAGTACAGTTGCAAGGAAGGATTGCACGACTGGATCCGGTGTTTGCCGGTGATGTTCCGATCGGAAAAGAAAATCTTGTTGTACGAGCGGCTGAGGCCCTTGCCCGAGAAGCTGGCATCAAGTCCGGCCTTGAGATTTATCTTCAAAAGCAGATCCCATCCGGAGCTGGACTCGGCGGTGGTTCAAGCGATGCGGCCGCAGTGATTCAGGCAGCAGCCGATGTCTGGCACCTTGATTGGTCAGTTGAGCAGCTTGCATGTGTGGGTGCTCAACTTGGAAGTGATATCCCGTGGTTCTTTACACAGGGACCGGCGACGGTCATGGGTCGTGGTGAGCAGGTACATCCCATCGACCGCATCAATTCGTATGCCGCTGTTATTGTGAAGCCGGTGGTAAGTCTTTCGACAGCTTTGGTCTATCAGAAGTGTCTGCCCGATGCATCTCGGCGAGGAGAGGCGTCCCAACTTGGCAACATGCTTCAATCGGGACTGCACGATGCTATTCCATTGATGCATAATGCGCTGCAGTTGCCAGCCTGTTCCCTAACACCAGAGATCGATCGGTTGTTATCGGACTTCGGACGAGCAGGTGGCTTGCATCCAATGCTCACCGGTAGTGGGAGTGCATGCTTTACGCTTACTCATACATGGGCTGAGGCAAAACATATTGCAGGACGAATGGAATCAATGGGTTGGCATGCAGTATTTCCTGTGAGGCTGTGTCCATGAATGGCCTTATATGGGGGAATCAATAGAGATATTGCTGAATTATGAGCCATGTACCAATGCGTGAAAGGCACGAGTCAATGTAGCAGTGATGGGCCCAGGTGCCCCTGTGCCGATGGAACGACCATCAATATCAACAACCGGGATTATTTCAGCAGCCGTCCCAGTAAGGAAGCACTCATCAGCAGTATATAAGTCATAGCGAGTCAGTGTGGTTTCAGTGCAGTTGATATCTGCACCATGTGCTAACTCCATGACAGCATTACGAGTAATACCTTCTAGGATGCCCGCATCTTTTGGTGGTGTCAGGAGTTTGCCACAACGGGCAATAAAAATGTTGTCACCTGTACACTCAGCGACTTCACCCTTGTGGTTCAGCATGAGAGCCTCGACACACCCTGCTTGTAATCCTTCCATTTTAGCTAGGACATTATTGAGATAGTTGAGTGATTTTATCCGTGGCGAAAGGGCCGCTGAGTGCACTCGCTGCGTGGCAGCAGTTACGATGCTCAAGCCTTTTTCGTAATACTCTTTTGGGTAGAGTGAAATAGTATCGGCAATGACAATGACCTGGGGATCTTTTGTCCGATTTGGGTCAAGTCCAAGGCTTCCTGCACCGCGGGTCACGATGAGGCGAACATAACCATCAGATAGATTGTTTGCGAGCAGAGTCTCGTTCACTGCTTGCTTGACGTCGTCCTTTGAAAGTGGAATTTTGAGTCGAATGGCATCAGCACTTGCCCACAGACGGTCAATATGCGCATCGAGTCGAAAAACATGACCAGAGTAGCTGCGAAGACCTTCAAAAACACCGTCACCATAGAGCAGCCCATGATCAAAGACACTCACACGAGCCTCACTCTCAGGAACAAGGCTGTCATTCATGAATATTTTTCGTGACATAGTGCGGTCTCATTTTATGCAGGAGATGAATCAACCTGTTCGACTCGCCCAGCAGCGAGACGAACAATTCTATTTGCACGATTAGCGATTGCAGTGTCGTGTGTCACAAGCACTATAGAAAGGCCATCCCGGCGGTTCAACTCACAAATGGCATCTAGGATATCTACACCAGTGGACTCATCAAGATTGCCCGTGGGCTCATCTGCAAGCAGAACATGTGGATGAGTGATGAGTGCGCGTGCGATTGCTACACGCTGCATTTCACCTCCCGATAGCTGCCGAGGTTTGTGTCGCATTCGTTCGCCGAGCCCGAAGCGATCAAGGAGCATTTTGGCCTGATCTCGTGCATGAGTCCCTGCTTTCAGCCACTCCATGACTCCGTGACGCACAAGAAGAGGAGCGAGAACATTTTCCAAAGCAGAAAGTTCTGGAAGGAGATGATAAGCCTGAAAGACCATGCCAATGACGGTATTTCGAAGTCCATCACGTTGGGCGGCTGGAAGATGATCAATTCTCTTACCTTCGAGCCACACTTCTCCAGCATCAGGAGCGTCAAGCAGGCCCATGAGGTGCAACAGCGTGCTTTTGCCTGAGCCACTTTGACCAACAATTGCTACAAACTCTCCAGGAAGAACATGAAAATCCACACCCTGTAAGACCTCAAGAACACCTCCCCCAGAACGATAGTTCTTGCGAATACCTCTTACGGAGAGTAAAGGACTGGCAGTTGTTTCGTCACTCATGTCTCAATGCCTCAACGGGATGGAGGCGTGCAGCACGTAAAGCTGGTAATACGCTGGCCGCAACAGCGATTGTGATTGCACCCACAATGATCCAAAAAACGGTGAAAGGATCAATAATTGTAGGAATCTTAAAAAAGTAATAAATGGATGGGTCAAAGACACTTTGTCCAGTCCACCATTCAACGAAGGATCGAATTCGATTGAGATTCCATGTAATTGTGAGTCCTAAAATGAGTCCGGCCCCAGCGCCAACGATGCCAAGAAAGAGTCCGTACCCAAGAAAAACGCCAGCGATACCAGATGCACTGGCGCCAAGAGATTTGAGGATGCCAATGTCACGGGTTTTTTCAACAACAATCATAAAAAAGATGGCCAAGATACCAAAGCCGGCCACCGCGATGATTAAGAAGAGCAAGATATTTAGAACAGCCATTTCCATATCAACAGCTGAAAGAAGTGGGCCCTGTTTGTCTCGCCATGTTGAAACAGCGTACAGTTCCGGAGGGAATGCTTGTCGCAGCCTGTTACGAACATCATCAAGGCTCACACCATCCTTCAGTTTGATCTGGATGGAATTCACACTGGCCAGACCAGTCTCCGGTTCGATCATGCCCCTCATTCGCTGGAGAGCAGCGATCGGTACGAAGACAAAATTTGAGTCATACTCACTCATCTTGCTTTCATAAAAGTCAACGATTGTAAAGTTATCACTGACGGCCTTTGGGGGTGTACCCGCGGTTGGAAAAGTGATTTTTACATCATCTCCTGGTAATACGAGGAAGCGATCAACACCTGTGGAGTCACGGAAGCTTGCCAGACCAATGCCTGGAACAACGCCCGTAAACTGCTCGGTCGCAAGATCCATAGTGCGACCCTGTTGAGGACGGGCAGCACTGAAAGGGTTTTGGGGAGCCGCGGAGTTGTCATTCTCAGCATTCGATGTTGATTCCTCAGAGGCGACAGATTTGGTGTCGGTCACGTCAAGAATGGCATCAACTTGAGCATCAATTGATCGCGTTGGTTGATTGGTGTTGGTATTGAGTGCAGTATCAGGGTTGCCAGCGGTCTCTTTCAATTTTTGCTTCCAAATCCGCTCTCGCTCTACTTTTGTTCGACGATGTGGCCAACCAGCACCACCAAGGGCAGGTCGAGAGGGCCCTGGTCCTTCGGATTGACTATCACGAGTGTCATAGCCTCCGTCACGTAAATCAAAAGAGAGTCGGTGTCGATTCTCTGGATGCTGGAGATACGCACCAAAATCACTTACCGCTGCATGAGTGGATTCATCAATGCCAATGAACATTACCTGCCTGGTGATCCACTGCCCACGGACCTGAAACGAAAGCATGGCAGGAACCGTGACCGTTGGTGTCATGCCAATGATAGAGTCACTAGCGACTCGACGAATTTCTTCCATATGCCATTCTGGATCTTGAAAACCAGATAGAGAGTGACTCTCAAAAACAATATCGGAGAGAATGCCATGGATGCGCGTCTGCATCTCATTTGAAAACCCAGCCATGACAGCATTGACAACAATCATGGTAGCTACTCCAAGCGTCACGCTGATCACGCTGGCCAATGCGATCCAGCGAGTGCGTAGGTAGCGCCAGCAAAGAAGAAGTTTATACATCTGGTGATGGGCTATTGCTTGAATTAAGAGTGTTGTCGATGAATGGGAAATAAAATGACGTCACGAATGCTTGTGGCTGCAGTTAGAAACATGACAAGCCGATCAATACCAATACCAAGGCCACCGGCCGGTGGCATGCCGTGACGGAGCGCGCGAATAAAGTCAGTATCCATTCGAGCCATTGAATCGTCTTCAGAAAGTCCGGCAAGTTGTGTTCGAAAAAGCTCTTCTTGTAGATCTGGATCATTCAGTTCCGTATAGGCATTAGCAATTTCCATGCCTGCCACATACAACTCAAATCGTTCTGCAACGGATGGATTGTCTGCCTTACGCTTTGTCAGTGGGCACACTGCGGCAGGGTAATCAATGACAAATACGGGACCAGAAAGCGTTTTTTCAACAGTTGCTTCAAAGAGATCACTTTTGATTACGTCCGCATGACGTCCCGCTGTTTCAATCCCTGCTTGAGTGGCGGCATGCAAAATACTGTCTGTATCACTTGGATCACATCCAGTGACCTCCCGCAAAAGGTCATCATATTTTGCTCGTCGAAATGGTGGTGTGAGGTCAATAGAGTGACCCATCCAATCAAACTGTTGCGGTGAACCAGCAGTCTTTGCGGACTCAATGAGAATGGATTCCGTGAGATCCATCATTGTGCCGTAGTCGCCGTAGGCTTCATACGCTTCGAGCATCGTGAACTCAGGATTATGTCTTGGGCTCACGCCTTCATTACGATACACACGACCAAGCTCGAATACTCTTTCAAGTCCACCAACAAGAAGTCGCTTGAGATGTAATTCTAAGGCAATGCGAAGGACTAAGGGGATATCAAGTGCATTGTGATGTGTCTGAAAAGGACGAGCAGCCGCACCGCCTGCACTTTCTTGAAGCGTTGGTCCTTCAACTTCAAGATACCCGCGGGATTTCAAAACATGACGAATGGCTTCGATGATTCGGCTTCGAGCTATAAAACGCTCTCGCACACCCTCACCGTGAATGAGATCAAGATATCGCATGCGCTGCTTGAGCTCTGGATCAACAAGTCCATGATATTTGTCCGGTGGGGTTTCAAGTGATTTTGTAAGAAACTCAATGCCGGTTGCAAAAATTGTGAGCTCTCCTGTCTTTGAATAACCAAGCCGTCCATCAATGCCAATAAGATCACCAAGGTCGAGGCATTTCACGATTGGCCATACTTCCGCCCCAACCTGTTTTTTTCCAAGCATGATCTGGATACGGTCGGTGCGGTCAGTCAGGTCGAGGAACACAAGACTTCCAGCACTCCGAAGCAGCATGATTCGTCCAGCAACACGGACGTTTGGACCATTGCCGTCATCCGGTTGCACGAGTGATTCACCAGTCTTTCGAACATCCCCAATAGGTATTGGGTTTTCAAAACGATGTCCCCACGGATCGATTCCCAAAGACTTCAGACGTTCAAGTTTGTCACGGCGTGCCTGTTCCAAGGACGCGCCAGTACCTTTGGATGGAGACGAGGAAGTGGACGTATCTTGTGGAGGTGAGGGCTTTGTCATGGTAACCGGATTCAGATTTGAGAAGGGAGAATGGAACGAAATCCTATATTGTCGGGTGTGAGCCACTTTTCGGGAAGTTGGGTCGTCGTGTACAACCCTTCTCATTATGACCGCTCACGATGTACCACAGCTTTTTAGCGTAGAAATCCGGACATCCCGTTGGATGGCGTTGGTCGAATGGTATCGCCAAGTGCTTGGTTTGAGGGTGCTGATCCGCGTGGTAGACGACGGGTATGCGCTTCTTGCCGCAGGAGACACACGCTTGGCGATCATTGACCGACCAGAACCGGGTGCGGCGAGTCGCCGGTGGAGTCTCGGATTTGAAGTGGATGATCTTGAGTCTATTCACGAGAGGCTGATTCACGCGGGAGTCGATGTGCAACCGCCTAGCATCAACCCGGAGGGATTTCGGGAACTCACAATCATGGATCCAGATGGAAATCGGTTGCGACTTTTTATGTGGGGTGTGAAAGCGTAGCGAGTTTACAAGACTGACTGCAAGACTGACTCATAGTACAGGAGAAGTCATGCAAGAACGAAATTATCGACAGTACGGAACATACAAAGATCATACCGAATACCGACCCATACAGAAAATGCCCACAGCGTTCTATCTGTCATACGTCAGATGAACTGATGTGTGGAGCGTGTGGAGATATGTTCGTACACGAATTACTTCGGTGGTGATCCAATGCAAAAGAGATGTTTTTCTCCACGGATCAAAAGAACGTCTTGAACAGGTGCAGGAGTGGCATCAATGCCCTCGGCCATATCATTCTCAGCAACAATCTCGAGGGTGGGAGAGTCTTTGATCACTACAATCTGACCACTTCTGTCTGTCAGATACACATGCCCACCAGCAGCCACTGGGGAGGCATAGGTTCGGTTCATGCCAGGGAGCCTTTGCGTTTCATAGTGAAAATCACCTGTCGAAGCATCAACACATGTGAGAAGGCCGGTTTTTTGTTTGTAGTAATACAGGCGGTTTCCTGAAAGGAGAGGAGAGGCCACATCAGGAGTATCTTGGTTGTGCGTCCAGAGAACACTCTTCCCACCAGACAGATTGCCATCACCCGCGAGATCAAAAGCACCGATGAAGGCGCCACGAAAGCCACTTCCAATAAAAGCTACTCCATTTGCAGCGACTGCCGAGGCACATGGGCGTTGAGTTTGCCCACCGCATTTCCACAACTCTTTTCCGGTGGCAAGTTCATACCCTCGGGCAGCAGTCTGACCATTCATGACAATCTGCTCACGACCACGGTTGTCTTTTGTGATGAGTGGTGTTGCCCAACACGTTGGCTCATCCCGAGGGGTTTCCCAGATAGTGTCACCGGTGATTTTGTTCACTGCAATCAACTTTGAAGGTCCTTCATGATCCCATGGAACGATAAGCATTTCTGAAGCCAGTGTTGGAGAACTTCCTTCTCCAAACTCATTCCGTGTGTGCATGTCACCAAAGTCACGATCCCAAACAGGTTGGCCATCTACAGTGAAGCAGAACGTACCTTGTGAACCAAAGTGCGCGTACACATGTTTGCCATCTGTGCATGGAGAGGCTGATGCATATCCATTGGTGGAGTGGGTACCTTCATGAGGTGTTGCACGAATGGCTGTTTGTTTCCATTTTTCAATTCCCGTAGCCCGATCAAAGCAAAGGATTTGAAAGTCCAGTTCACCGCTGGATCCAGCTACAGGGATTGCTGTTGTGACAAAGACAGAATCATTCCAAAGAACGGGTGATGAGCAACCGCGTCCTGGGATTGGGGCTTTCCAACGAACATTTTCAGTATGACTGAAAGTGGTTGGTGGAGAGGCTGCAGGTGCTGTTCCGTTCCCACTGGGGCCTCGCCAGTGTGCCCACTGGCTGTCTTGGGAAGCCGCATGACTGATGCCCGCTGATAAAAGCAGTATTGTAAAATAACAGGTGATCTCTCTCATGGTTGACGATCAGCGTTTGTTCCGCTGCCCTTGTTTGTGTAGTACTCTGTATAGATCGTCGCATGGTGAGGAGATACTCGGCAAGTGGCGTGTGGGTATGAGCAGAAAGTTGGGAGTTTGGTCCACGAAAGGAAATTCTGTGAACGAATCGGTTGAACCGCTTGGAATGCGGGTATTGATCCGGAAAGATGAGAGTCGCCAGAAAACACGAGGTGGAATTGTGCTTCCTGATCAGGCTGAAATTCCGACCATTACAGGGCGAGTCGTTGAGGTGAGTCTTCAGGTGGAGCGAGACGCAGACTTTCCTATTGAGAAGTACGATAAGGTTCTCTTTCATCCGCGGAATTCCATTCCGGTAGACTTCGAACAGAACAATCTTCTGTACGTTGTCCCGATTGAAGATGTTGTTGCTGTCTTCCGAAGAAATGAGTCGCCGTTGCCGCACCGTCGTGGCAAGCAGGATCAAGATGAAGGTGAAAGCTCAGGAAGTGATGATGATAAATAACATGTGTGTACACCGTTAGAGAAAAATGGAACTGGAACGCATCAAGTCCAGTCGAAGCTGTATATGTTGTTTCAAGGACGCATGTGTTTTATGAAAGTCAGGCCACAAACATGTCACATTGCTGCGATAATAAAAAAACAGTTGTTTTTCGCATGAACGTTTTTTTCTGCTTCTTTTTCTCTCTACTTTTGCCACTGGGAATGGCGTCGCTCGGGCAAGCCAAGCCACCAAACATTCTGTTGATTGTGTCAGAAGATAATGGTCCGGAACTTGGTTGCTACAAAGAGCCCTCTGTCCAGACTCCACGAATCGATGCGCTTGCACGTGAAGGTGTTCGTTTTTCACATGCATGGGTCGCTCAGGCAGGTTGCAGTCCATCGCGAGCAAGTTTTCTTACTGGACTCTATCCCCACCAGCACGGTCAGGTTGGATTGGCAACCTGGAATTTCAGGCTGTATCGGCCCGATATTCCAAATATTGTTCGTTCGCTCAATGAGTCCGGCTACCGTACCGGTCTTATCGGGAAACTGCATGTCAATCCGGAAGATTCTTTCTCGTTTGATTTTGATGCAGTTCGGAAAGCGAACTTTGAGCGGAAAGATCTTGAGTCATATGCTCGACATGCAACTGAGTTCATTGGGGCTGGAGATGCTCCGTTTTTTCTGAGCATCAATTATCCTGATGCCCACAGACCCTGGTTACGTCAGGTGGATGGTCGTCCAGCCAAGCCACTTTCGCAGGATGATGTAAAGCCGCTTGCATATTTGGGAATTGATACACCAAAGCTACGTGCCTACACAGCCGACTATTACAACTGCATGATGCGGCTAGATTCTCTTGTAGGTGACTTACTGGATGCTTTGGATCAATCTGGAAAAGCTGACAATACGCTTGTTGTGTACATTGGGGATCATGGTGCTGATCTGTTTCGTGGGAAGCGAACGTGTTACGAGGGCGGGCTCCGTGTGCCGATGGTTGTCCGCTGGCCTCGCGTGGCACAATCGGGTCTGGTGTGCGATGAGCTTGTATCAACGGTCGATTTGATGCCAACCTTTCTTGAGGCAGCCGGTGTGACGCCGGTTCCGGGGCTTGCAGGGGAATCACTTGTTCCTCTTTTACAAGGCAACGATGCAGATTGGCGGCATCACCTCTTTGCTGAATTCCATACGCATGCGGCCAAGGAAAACTTCTATCCACAACGTTCCGTGCGTACGGCACGCTACAAACTCATTGAGAATCTTCTGCCTGACGAAGAAAATCCAGGAGTGCTTTTTGCCTTTGAAAAACTGGAGATTTCTCCGGATGTGATCAATGATGCTGATGATCATGTGCGACGTGCCTATCAGGAAATGCGTAAACCGCCGCGTTATGAACTCTACGATCTTGAAAAGGATCCATATGAGTTTGTAAATCTTGCAGGTCATGCAACGTATGCAGCGACATTAGACGGACTGTCCAAGAGCCTGCATCAATGGCGACGTGAGACAAATGATCCATTGCTTGATCACAAAGTATTGATGCAATTCAAGAAAGAGGTTCATTCAGTCGAGAGTAAAAAAGAAAGTCGAAAACGGGAGTGGAAATACCCAGAGTATTTTTTTGGTGATAACGATCCATCAGTTTCAGCTGAACAGGTGGTTTCAAATAGCCCGTCTGCCTCACTCCATCGCAGACAGCGCCCCAATGTACTTATGATTGTTGTCGATGATATGAATGACTGGATTGGCTGTCTGGGTGGCCATCCTGATGTTCAGACGCCTCATATCGATCGTCTTGCCCAGCAGGGTTTGCTTTTCACAAACGCTCATTGTCCAGCACCAGTATGTAACCCGTCTCGAACTGCCGTGTTGACGGGAAGGATGCCGGGCACCACGGGCATTTACGACAACTCAGTCATCTGGCATGAGGCAATGCCAGATATCTCAACGATTCCGTCATGGTTTCAGCAGCATGGTTACTATGTGCTCGGTGGTGGAAAAATCTACCATCACATGCCGGGCTTTAATCGTCGGAGTGATTGGAATCAGTATTTTGATCAGGTGTTCGATAGCCACTATCATCAATTTCTCAACCGCGGTGAAGGACAGTCATTCCACTGGCCTGAAGGGTTTCCACTCAATGGTCTTTTGTCAGTAAAAAAACTCACCCGTCCTCCGAAAAATCCGCGGGAGTTTGATTGGGGGCCATTCGATGTTACGGATGCTGATATGGGGGATGGGCAACTTGTGGAGTGGGCCAAGGCATTTCTTAAAAAACCAACCAAAGAGTCATTCTTTTTTGCGGTTGGTATCTATCGTCCTCATTTACCTTGGTATGCACCGCGTCACTACTTCGATTTGTATGATGTAGAGTCACTCTCCAAGCCACCCATCAAGCATGATGACCTTACGGACGTTCCAAATGGTGGACAGACCATGGCAGCATACCGTCGTGAAGATCTGGATCTTATACGTCGTGAGGATGCAGAGCAGGATATTCTTCAGGCGTATCTTGCAAATATCTCATTTGCGGATGCACTCGTTGGAGAATTATTAACGGCCCTTGAATCAGGGCCCTCCAAAGACAATACGATTGTTGTTTTCTGGTCAGATCATGGTTGGCACTTTGGTGAAAAAAATCATCTTCATAAGTTCACATTATGGGAACGATCGACGCGAGTTCCGCTCATTATCAAACAGCCAGATGGTCAGGTGGCGTCTTTGAAGCATACAACAGGCCAGCCAGTTGGTCTGATTGATCTTTTTCCTACGCTCACGGATCTTTGCGATATGCCACGACCACAGAATATTGACGGTGTCAGTTTGGCGTCTCTGCTGAAGGATCCGCATGCACGTCGAAGCCGTCCTGCCTTGACCACGCATGGGCAAGGAAATCATGCACTGCGAAGTGACCGATATCGATACATTCGTTATGCCGATGGCGGAGAAGAACTCTATGATCTTCTTGAAGATCCTCATGAATGGAAGAATCTTTGCAACAGTCCAGAGCATCAGTCAATCAAATCAGAAATGATTCAGTTTTTACCTCAGGTGAATGCAAAGAAACTGAATCGATCAAAAAAGCGAGGGAAACAAGCAAGTGTGTCATCTACCAGTGGAGACAATTCATGAGAGTCCTTGTGGTCTGCTTGTTTCTCACGGCATGTTTAGGAGCAACATGGGTTAATGCGGCACAACAACCATTGAATATCATTCTGTTTCTGGTGGATGATCTTGGGTGGAGAGACGTTGGTTGTTATGGCAGTTCGTACTATCACACGCCACATATGGATCGCCTTGCCTCTGAAGGTGTTCGCTTTACGGATGCCTATGCTGCTTGTCCGGTGTGTTCGCCAACACGGGCAGCTATTCTCACAGGAAAGTATCCTGCCCGTCTGCTTCTCACAAATTGGTTGCCGTCTGGCCGTTGGAATCCTGCGGCACGTTTACGAGAGGGGAGATTTCTACGAGGCCTGCCATTAGAGGAATGTACATTACCTGAGGCACTCAGACGTTCAGGCTATGAAACGATGCACATTGGTAAATGGCATCTTGGGAGTGAGCCATTTTCTTTACCAGAGCATCACGGTTTTGACAAAAATATTGGTGGGAATGCACATGGAGCTCCTGGGAGCTACTTTTTCCCCTATGAGGGAAACTGGTCAATCCCGACAACAAACCAACGAGCCAGGTGGATGGTATTACCGAGTGGGCAGAAAGGTGAATATCTCACTGATCGTCTCACTGACGAGGCCGTGAAGTTTCTCATGGAGCCACATGAAAAGCCATTCTTTCTTTATTTTTCACACTATGCCGTTCACTCGCCGCTGCAGGCGAAGCCTGACATGATGCAACGGTATGACGTGATATCTGAAAAAGATCGTCAGGGCACTCCGGCATATGCAGCGATGGTGGAGAGTGTTGATGAAAGTCTTGGTCGACTACTGGAAGTATTGGATAAGCGAGGCATAAGGGACCAGACACTTGTCATTGTTACCAGTGATAATGGTGGCTTTGCTCATGCAACAAGTAATGCTCCGTTGAGAGCCAATAAAGGGTCATTGTACGAAGGAGGTATTCGTGTTCCTCTGTTGATACGTTGGCCAAATGTCGCATCTCCGGGTAGTGTCTGTACTGTTCCTGTTACAAGTTCTGATTTGTATCCAACATGTCTTACCGCTGCAGATTGTCCGCTTCATGCTTCACAACATATCGACGGTTGTGATCTCAGTGTTGTTCTGAAAGAGGGACACTTAGAAAGAGATGCCCTGTATTGGCACTTTCCTCATTACAACAAGCACCCTTTCAGCACACCAGGAAGTGTGATTCGCAGAGGACGTTGGAAACTGATTGACTCATTCGATCCAGAATCCAAGGAACTCTATGACCTCGAAACCGATATTGGAGAACAGCATAATCTTGCATCAACGCAACCTGTCATTATGTCAGAACTTTTGTCTGCATTGAGTGCATGGCGCAAGGACGTCGATGCTGAAAGGATGCTTCCAAACTCAGATTATGATCCGGTACTGGCCCAACCGAAGCAAAAGAAGCAAAAAAAGAAGTCAGCAACTCCCCGGCAGTAGTTGATGCCATCCTGGAAGGCACGTGAGTGTATCTGTGAAGCGATTTTCGACTAATGTATTGTCATTCTTCTGTGGTCTCATGGGATTCTTCTGTTTCGCAACGACAGACGCTGCATCAGGCGACACGCCTCCGAATATTCTTTTTCTCTCGATCGATGACCTAAGACCATCGCTTGGTTGTTATGGAGATACGCTTGCCAAAACACCGGCTATTGATCGATTTGCCAAATCATCTCGTATTTTTCTTGCAGCGTACTGTAATCAGGCGGTCTGCGGTCCATCACGAACATCCGTCTTTACTGGCCGACTCCCAGACAACACACGGGTTTGGCACAACCGTCACCATTTTCGTGACACGTGTCCAAGCGTGGTCACACTCCCGCAGTTATTTATGAAAGCAGGCTATCATACACAGAGTATCGGTAAGACCTTCAGTGGGAGGCAGAGTGAAGAGGATCCAGAATCATGGTCCGTGCCTCCAGTGATTCAGGAAGCAACATGGACGAATTATGCTCTTCCAGAGAATGCATCAGATAAGAAAAAAGGGGTCGCAGCAGAAGCTGCAGCTGTCCCTGATGATGCGTACAGCGATGGAAAGATTGTTGATCGTGCGATTGAGGCCCTTCGTACGTTCAGAAACGAAGGCACGCCGTTCTTTCTTGCAGTCGGCTTCTTAAAGCCACACCTTCCTTTCTGCGCACCAAAGCGATATTGGGATCTGTATGATCGAAGTTCATTTGCAACAGTCCAACACACCGAGCGAACAAGTAATGTGTCTGCGTATGCGTATCCTGATCATGCGGAGCTTGGGGGGTACACAGATATTCCATCTGACGAGCAATTATCCGCCGAACAGATTAACAAACTCCGACATGGGTATTACGCATGCGTAAGTTACATTGATGCGTTAGTTGGCCGTCTCCTTGAAGCACTTTCTGCCTGTGGCCTTGCTGAAAACACGATTGTTGTCTTGTGGGGGGATCATGGGTACTCGCTTGGTGAAGCAGATCATTGGTGTAAACAAACAAACTTTGAGCGAGACACGCGTGTGCCGCTCCTTATTCGGGTCCCAAACATGGCAGCACCCGGAGTGTCGACATCTGCCTTAGTGGAGTATGTTGACCTTTATCCGACAGTCGCTGGGCTTGCAGACCTGATGCCGCCACCATTAATCGATGGCCAGACGCTCGAGCCCATACTTGATGATCCCACTGCGAATGGCCGGTTGTATGCGATGAGCCAGTACGCAAGGCCATGGAAAAAAGAGGATCCTGAGGTCATGGGGTATTCCATACGAAGCCCAACACATCGATATACACGCTGGGTGCAATGGCCTGCTAGAAAAATACTTGCGGAAGAACTGTATGACTATGGTCGTCTTGCGAGCATTGATCATGGTCTACCGATATTCGTTGAAGCCAGCAATCAAATTGATAATCCATCCGAAGCCAGTGTGTGTAATCACATGCGAGATGCACTCGATGCCGTACTCAGAAGGAGAATCCGACCAGTGGTGACCCAATAGAACATTTGTTTCTTTCTGCAGGGTGCAAACGATCGTCGACGTTGCTGACCGGATACAACGAGTGTCTTTCCTATCGTATCACCATCAGAAAAAGGGGGAGGCACAAGGCCTCCCCCGTCTTATGAAACGTGTTGACGCTATCTTCTTTTATTTTTAGTGAATCGCAGAACGGGGCTCAGGCTCGTTGTCCTGCTAAGTTCAGACTCTAATAAGCTCCATTGAGGGTTTCATTTCCTGTACGTGTGCAGGCCAAGAACGTGGAACCCGGCATGCCCCAGCATGGAAGCGAGCCCGAAAGAGCTTATCAGTAAAAATATGACGATTCGTACCATGGTGTCCAAGGAAAGACGCCAGCCTGCATCCAGATACAAAGCCTGTGCTATCTGAAAGTCGCTGCTTTTCCAAGTGAAAAGTGATCAGACATCGATTTTTATTGTAAAAAAGCGTTCTCTGAGCTGCCAGTCGAGAGAAACGATAAAAGTTAAAGATATTGTTGGCGTTTATTTATATACTCGAAGAAGTCGAGTGACTTTTTCATGGAAAATCGAGCTGGATCGTGTTTTCCTTGGATGTATTGGGATCGGTTGGTAGGTACGAAGAGTCAAATCAATTCAGGAAATGGTTGTGTATCACACCATCCACAAAACCAGAGGCGGCATGAAAGGTGATCGTATGAATATGGCAAAGAAGGCATTTACGCTTGTTGAGTTGTTAGTGGTGATTGCCATTATTGGGGTCTTGATTGGGCTTCTACTCCCAGCAGTACAGTCAGCTCGAGAAGCTGCGCGTCGAGCCAATTGCACAAATAATCTGAAGCAGATGGGTCTGGGTATGCATAATTTTGCGACTGCGAGGAAAGAGCGTTTTCCACCCGGACGTGTGAAGCAGAGTAATTTCAAAACGGTTGGCTGGTCTAGCTTTTTTCTGGACTTCATGGAGCAGAGTCAGTTACAAGCAACGTGGGATGCCGTTGCAGATCCAGATGTTGCTTCAGGTGATTCACGTCTTTATTTGGCTGCAAATTTCATTGATAAAATTAATGAGAATGCTACCCACACAAAAATCCCAACCTATTTATGTCCATCGACGGCTCGGGAAGATTCCACACGAAGAAATGGTTTTATTGTTACAGCTGGGCAATATGAAGGCATGGCCTGTACAGACTATTTCGGCAATGCTGGACCGAATCATAATGAACCGCAGTTTTTGAAGCCAAATGGTGATAGGTATGAGGAACATAGTGGTGTTCTGCTAAGAAAGAACGCAGATAATCTTGATGGCGGCACACGGTTCTCTCAAATAACGGATGGTCTCTCAAAGACGGTTGTCGTCTGTGAAATTACCGGTAGTGGTCTCAGGGGCGGCTCGAATAATAGTGCGCGAGGTGTCTGGGCTTCGGGGCTCAACTGTTCGGAGATTGGCCATAATAATTCGACACCAGCTATCATCAATCCTGATCCAAGTGATGTTTGGAAAGAGGTTAATACGCCCTTGTTGTCAGATCACCCGTCTGGTGCATCAGTATTGATGTGTGATGGCTCTGTTCATTTTTTGAATGAGAGTACAGACAAGAATATTGTGACCGGCTTAATGTCGAAGAATTGTGGTGAAATTGTGAGTGTTGATTAGTTTCCCACTTGCCATTTGCAGGTGACTAAACTGCTAGGGAATGTGGCTGAAACATAGTCATGACGTGCTGATGCATCGTGAATCAACAATATGCCTTAGCGTTGCGGGCTTTGGTTTGAATCTATGGAGTTTCTTACTAGTATCATGAGTTCAGGGGCGACCCAATGATGCTCATGAACGAATGATACTTGAGAAAGTGTACAAGGATGCCCATTGCCAGCTGCGAAGATAGCCGCGCACTATCTTGGACAAACAATCGTCACCCAGGACTGTTGTCCTTTCTGTTATACGGTACGTTTCTCCTTGTGCTCCCGATTCTTCATGCGGAGGAAATACGATATGGACGGAAAGAGCCGCTTCCTAGACCTGACAAGGCGATACGACTGGCATCATATAACGTCCTCAACCTCTTTGATGCAAAAGACGACCCTGCTCTACAGGGAGAATTTGATGATATCACGATGGTTACTTCCCAAAATCGTTGCGAGTGTCTCGGTCAAGTGAT
>CACORA010000023.1 GCA_902629495.1 Planctomycetaceae bacterium | reverse complement strand
GCATTTGTTGGTAGCTTGATAGCGCCCCCCAAGGTTGCCGCAGGTATGCTGATAACTGCAATGGGAAAGAAAAAATTGATGCGAAAATGACCAGCACGCCAAAATTGAATCGTCGTTATTGATGCAACAATAATATTGAGACACAAGGCAGTTGGACGAATGCTATCTGTGTCTAATTCGTATAACGCCATAAGAGCGACATAGCCAGTTGCTCCAGCATGACCAATGGATGCATACAGCAACGCGATCAAACCAAATGCCAGCGTTAGAGAAACCCTCATAACGATTGAATAGCATGCCGTTGAAGTAACTCAAATGGAACAACATCTAACGATTTCTCATGAGTAGCCTCAAGCACAACTGGCGGGGCTTTCCCCGCATGAAATGCCTCAAGCCAGCGGGCAGCACAAAGACACCAGTGGTCGCCCGCGACGAGACCTGGAAAATTCCACTCCGGATGTGGTGTGACAAGATCGTTACCAGCTTCAACTGTGAATTCCAGAAATTCATCCGTCATGACCGCACAAACGGTATGTATACCTTCATCATCGACACCAGTGCGACAACAACCATCACGGAAAAAACCTGTTAGAGGGCTTTTCGAACATGGTATCAAGTGCCCCCCGAGCACATTGCGTTCAGGGAGTTTATCTTGATTGTCTTGCTGCTTCGGTATTGCGATCAAGAGAATCCTCCTCATTATAAAAACAACCGAAACCAGTATGATGCACTGATACGATCTGGTCTATTATCCTACCCTGTTGAAACACGTTATGCTCAGTCTCAAATCCAACTCTTCTCATCGCTGGCTTGCCCAAGTTGACCGAGGACTTGAAGAAATTCTAATCGATCATGCCCATTGTGAGAAAAAGGCAGCAAGTGCTGCCATGAATCTGCTTTTTTCGTATGTTGATTGTGTGCCACTGGCACGAGCTATGGTAGAGATCGTTAACGAAGAGCTTGAGCATTTCCAACTCGTACTCAACGTATTGGAACAAAGAAAGATTCAATTCCGAAAGCTTACACCCAGTAGCTATGGCTCAAGGCTACACAAACTCATCCGAGCATGTGAACCCGAAAAAGCGATTGATCGTCTGTTGATAGCCAGTCTCATTGAAGCTCGCAGTTGCGAGAGATTCTCAATGCTCGCCGAGCATATACAGGACAGTGAACTTGCTAAGTTCTACCGAAGTCTTTTTGAATCAGAAGCACGACACCACACGACTTACGTACAACTTGCATGTGAGTTTACTTCCGAACAACAGGTTCGTTCCAGACTCCATCGTTTAGCTGAGCAAGAGGCCTCTATTATTGAAACAGGTGACCCAATTCCGCGTATGCACAGTTAGTCTCTGATCAACCTGTGATACATGGTCTTTCTAAAGATGTTGGCAAAAAAAATTACACTTTTCTTCGCAAGGACGCCACGACCGAAGCTAGCCTGTTTTTCTTAGAAGAATTGACAAGAAGTCCTAGAGCTGTTTGGGCCACGAATAAGGTTGCTGTGGCCATCACAACTCGGCCCACTCCAACAACACAAGAGTCTATCTGCTGGCTCTTTCTAATACCCGTGGCACACCATGAAGCAAAGTGCTCACAGTTGTCAAAGATTGGACAATACCCATCCCGATTCACATAACGCATTGCACGTGCTGCAACTTCTGCTGATGAAAAATTTGCTGGTGGATCACTCACAACTTCAATGCTTTCTCCACAAGCAAACTCTTCACGAGATGACTTAATAACTTTACCACCACCAAATACATGGACTGGGTCATTCGGACAGGCGTGAACCACCATACCCTCATCAACTTCAATGCCATGATGCATGTAGTACAGAGGTCCTACAAGCTTTCTTTTTACCTGAATGTGATCGCCGATTGACATATATAGAGGGCCTACTTATTGGAATGATACTCGTTCATAGCTTTCTGCTATCAGCCGGTATATCAAATAACATAAAAACCATTCTATTCCCGGACTCGTTGCCGTTCGTACTTATAGCCAGGTATAAAAAAGCACGTTGCTATCACAAAACCGAAAATAATATGTTGATATGAGGGAACAACACACATGACGAGCGCTGTCGCAAATAAGAAGGATGCTTGTATGTAAAACACTCCTGAAAGAATGCCTGCTTTAGCAAAAAAGACCACGCCTGCAAGGAGGGCAAGAACAGGCGAAAGTGAGAGGACAGGCTGATTCAAAAGAGCTTCCACCCAGAACAACAGAACAGTGGCTATCATTGTGCCTGCCCAAACATGGGCAATTTGTCTTTCAACTGCCGTTACTGGACCAGCACGATGGCGCAATGCCCAGAATATCGGTCCCCATAGGGCAAGCCCACCACCCCAAAGGATAAGATACGGCCATCGAGAAGTCACATCTTGCCAGGCCAGTACATCAGTAATGACAGAGAGTAAGAGAACGACCACCGAATGCCACATCCACAGCAGACCCCAATTCTCAAGTACAACTGCATGATGTGTTTCACGAAATAGTCTGGAGACAACATCTGCTAATCCTCCAGAACGAGCTGCGATCACTTCTCCAGAAAGAAATGCCTTCAAATCTGCCGACAGTTGGTCAGCTGATGCATACCGTAGTTCTTGAGGCTTCTGTAAACTCTTGAGTGCAATCATCTCGAGATCTCTATTCACAAGACGATTCATCGAACGTGGCACCGGAGGATCTGATTCCAGTACCGCAAGAAGTGTATCCATTGGACTTGAAGCCTGAAACGGTGGACGTCCTGTCAGCATCTGATACAAAATTGCACCCAGACTCCATACGTCACTCGAAGGCCCTGACTCACCACGACTTCCGGCAGCCTGCTCAGGAGACATATAACATGGTGTACCAAGAATGGCTCCTGTGTGAGTTACGGCATGATCAGCTTCAAGACGTTTTGCGAGGCCAAAATCAGATACATGCGGCTCACCAGCTGTATCAATCAAGATATTTGATGGCTTGATATCACGATGAAGTATTCCCCGAGAGTGTGCCGCCTCAATCGCATCGGCAACTTTCGCCAAGAGTTCAGCACCTTCACGGGGATGAATATCTCCTTCTTTTAATCGATGAGCCAGTGTTGTTCCTTCAATAAAACGCATTGAATAGAACGGAGTACCATCACATTCTCCAACTTCAAAAATTGAAACAATCCCCGGATGATCAAGTCGAGCTGCTGCTTCAGCTTCGCTACGAAAACGTGCCAGATCACTGTGGTTTGCAAGGTCTCGCCGAAGAAGCATTTTTACAGCTACCGTCCGGTCGAGACTTTCTTGAATAGCTCGATAGACGATCCCCATGCCACCACGTCCGATTTCATCAAGCAGGGTATAGTCACCGAATTGCGCTGGAAGTGGTGTCACACCAGGGATAAAGCCTGATGGATTTGCCTGCTTGAAAGAAGTTGCTGACTGGGTGTCACCACTCTTTGCATCTGCTAATCCATTTTCATAAATTGTTGAATATTCAACAATCGCATCCGTGACCATCATGGCGCCAAACAACTCACGGAGGTGCGTCGCTAAATTTGGATACGAATGAATAAGTTTTTCGAGATGCTCCTGGGCGGCTGGACCTTTTTGCTCTGAAAGCTCATCCAGAAGATTTGCCAACTGCTCTTCTTCAATAGGAGAGAGTAGCGTCTCACTCATACTTGTAGAGTCTTTCGATAATGCCATAAAAACCTCGAATCAATACTAGGCTCGTTCGTTGATGCTGGCAGCTATAGACCACATCTATCCCGTGATATTTCAAACAGTTTTTTCATCCAACAACACGCGCAATCTACGCATTGCTCGTAGGTAACGCATCCCTGCAGCCGGTTTGGAAAGCCCCAAAACCTCCGCTACCTCAGCAGTTGACAAATGTTCAAAATGCCGAAGAAGCACAATCTGACGATCACCTTCCTCAAGTAATTCTACTGCTGATGCAAAACGACGCTCGAGCTCATGCCATGTCGCCGCAGCAGCTGGGGTAAGCCCTCGATCCGCAACTTGTCCTCCCATGTCTACCTGAGACTGATCACCAGCACTGGGAATGACAAGAGGAACCTCACGATCAACACTCCTAGTTGCAGCAACCCGATGACGGCGATGCGCATCAACAAGTCTGTCTCGTGCCATATGTCTCAGCCAAAGCTGAAACGGCATAGTAGGATTTTCCAAGTAATCTCCCAAGCGTCTATTTGCCTCTATCATCACATCTTGCACGATATCACTAGCATCAACTCGTTGTCGTACTCCCCTGTCCATACGACGATCAATCATTCGCTTGATCACATCACGATGACGCTGCAAAAGACTATTGACAGCATCCGCATCACCACTGCGCACACGATTAAGCAAGACGAGCGTGGGGCGTCCTTCCGAATCTGCTTCTTCTACTCGCTGCGACTGTTTGTTTGTTTCATTCTCAGAATTCATTCTCTTATTCTAACCGACCTACAGAAATCTGCTCTATACAACTATCAATACATTGTGATCCGTTGAAATATTCCTCTGTAGTTGCCTACGTGGCTCTTTTAAGACTGGTTTTCCGTATTCTCGAAAACCACATCGATTTGGTGGCAGTAGCTTCTGATGACCCAAAGGTCTCTTGTTTTCTACTTGTTCTTCGAACGATGCATCATCTTTCCCACTACGTCCACCTTGTCTCCATTCATGGATCACAGATCTACAATGCGTCCTGCGACATCGCCTAAGGGCTTCCTGTCCTTATCATAAGTGGCTTTCGACAGTACTCTTTGCTCTTCAGTACATGGATCTTATGGAAGATATTCATCTCTGGTTTGCAGTCGAAGAAGGTTTCAACCAATGATATACCCACCGTGCTCAGGCTAACCTGATCCAATTCTCATTGCAGGTGCTTTTAGGAAAATTTATGTCGCTCATGAAAAATAAAGTGTTCGTCCTAACAACTTTACTGATCGGATGGCTGGCATGCCTCACCAGTAACTGCCTGATTGCTAATGACAACTGGCATCAGCCCGCCGGCCCCCATGGGAATTGGCAGATTGATGGTCATCCACCACGTGTATGGAGTGTTACCCGAAATGAAAATATTCGCTGGAAAACTAAGCTGCCAGAAGCGGGTATGAGTGGGGTAACCATTTGGGATAAGCGAGTTTTTGTCACCACGCATGTACCTATTCGATCGGTTGAGGACAAGCATGCCGTAAAAGATATTATTGGATTTTGTCTCGATGCAGACACTGGCGAGATACTCTGGCAAGTTAAGCTTCCCGGCAATTCTTTTATCTCACTGGCTGGTGGGTTCACCGATGGCACCGTCTTTGCTCCTATCACTGACGGAAAATACGTGTGGTTTTTCAATCGCTGTGGATCAATGGGCTGTTTTGATTGGTCAGGAGAAAAAATCTGGCTACGCTCATGGCATCCTCGGTTCAAGCATAACAATCGTCAGGCTGAACCCTATCTTGTGAATAATACGATTTTATATGTTGAAGTAGCCAACAAGACGCATGGCATGAAGATCCAGAAGTGGGCCGCACCACAAAGAAAATCACAAAGTACATCATTACCAAAAGGCATCGATGAGAAAGAGGTGTGGACGTACATCCATGGCATCGACAAATATACAGGACATATCCTGTGGCGAGAAAAAGTTGGAACAGTTGTTCACAACACACCAGTCATTGGCTTGACCTCTTCTGGTCTTCCTGCTGTTTCTCACGCACGAGGTGGCCCACATAAGCCATTTGAAAAACCAGCAGGGCAAAGCCTTACAAGTCTTGCTCCTGGTCAGGAAGGTAAAACTCTGTGGAGTATTGAACTCGCCAATTACAATCCGTCATTTGCAAGCCACTGGAATGAGAAATATGTCTTTGGATTTCATAATGGCCACCATATTGTCATCGATTCACTCTCTGGAAAAGTTCTTCGAAAACAACAACTCTATGAGAATGCAACGGTCTGGAAATATAATTATCTCAAGAAGGATTGGATAAAACAGTCAGGTGTCTCTATCAAAGTTGGAAAAGGGCATCCGAATACGAATCAGGCTAATATCGCTATCGATAATTGGCATTGGTTTCTATCTCATGATGTACACTTACTCGGTCGGGTGCACACAGAAACCGGTGTTGTTGAGTATTTGGAGCTACCTGCTCAGCTCATGCCAAGTGAAACTTCTAGAGAACAGGACACTTGGCTCTGGGAAAAGGGATACCACAATAATTTACCCCTAAACAACAATGGTTTTGCAGTCGGTGACAAAGGACACACCGGCACAGGATGGGGGCATATCTCTGCTGCAAGTCCAACATTAGTTGGTCAATACTTATTTTTTCCTGTTGTGACTGGAACAGTCTACGTCATTGATACAAAAATAAAGGCTCTGAGTCCTCAGGCTCTTGTTGCAATCAATGACCTTGGCCGAGGTGGAGAGACGTGGACACTCGCGACCATCACATATACCAACAACAATTTGTACGCTCACACCATGAAAGAAATCATCTGCATCGAAGACAAGAACGCACGATAGTCGTACTCTTTATTCTCTTTTTGGATGCACGCTAATAATCCCCTTGTGAGAAAAATCACGCCCCTTCACTGGTAATCCTTTCGGGAATGCACCAGTCCTTTAGACATGTTTCGTGGCTTATCTGTTTTAGTGAGATGGTGCCCAAAACGCTTCGCCCAAATGGACAGGAGGTGATTTAGGTAAGAAGCATGGTTCAGGAAAATTGTTTCGTGAACAATCAAGGATTCCACGTTGTGATCATCATAATGATCCACTATTAATTTTGTGGAGGTCTGTGTTGAAAATACTACTTGCCCATACTCCACCGTTGTTAGTTGAGGAACTTGCTCAACAGAATCATGAACTCTGTGTTGCACATATCCCAGGAGAACGGCCACAGGGAAAACAGATACGATCATCTATCCGTTTCGAATGTTTCCCATATCGCGCCAAAGTTGATCCCCGTTCAATTTGGCAAATGCGTCATATGATTCTCGACTTTGGTCCCGATATTGTTCATGCATTTACACCACGATCATTAGCTGCTGCATCACTTGCAACAATAGGTTTGCAACACCCCCCACAACTCGTTTCTTTTCGTGGAATTTCGACCCCTCCAAGCCATATTGATCCTGCAGACCGTATTACATTTCTATCGTCGAAGGTGGCCGCACATGCTTGTGAATCACAGGCTGTTGCTGATGCATTGGTCAAAGCTGGTGTTCAACGTAACCGTTGCCACGTGGTGTATAACTGCATTCCTAACACTGATCATGCTGTGACACAGATGGGTATTTTACGTCAACGATATGGAATTCCACACAATGCTTTTGTGATTGGTTCAGTCGCAAATATTAGGCCAGTAAAAAGAATTGATATCCTCTTACGTGCAGCCCTGAATTGCCTTGATCTTCAGGATTTACACGTTGTTCTCATTGGTAACATTCGGGACTCCGCAGTTGAGCGGCTCATAAAAGACACACGCTGGAACGGACGCCTTCACACAACCGGCTTTTTATCCGGCGGTGGAACAATGGCTTGTGATTTCGACCTTTTTGTCATGCCATCTCGCCATGAAGCACTCTGTCGAGCATTGTTAGAGGCAATGAATACTGGAACATGTCCAATTGTCAGTGATGCTGGCGGAATGAAAGAACTGGTTCGACATATGGTTGAAGGGGTTGTATTTCCCCGTGGTGATATTTCCGCTTTATCAAAAGCCATACGCAACCTTCATTCACACCGTGATCTGATTGCAAAATTTGGCATCGCATCACAAAAGAGAATCCATACACTTTGTACGCCTCGAATGATGGTACATCGACTTGAAACACTATATTCTTCTCTTCTACAAGAAGACCCATTTATTTTATCTCTACCTATCGACCAACCACAGCGTCGAGCTGCCTAGTGTTTTTCTGTTGCTATCTTTCAAGGTTGAATACGTGTGAGAGGATAAAAGAGTAGTAACTGCTTTCCCGCACTGCCTCTTGAGCAGCTGTTCTCCGAGCTATTGCTTGATGATGAACTGCAGGAACACGCATCTCCTGAACAAACATCGCCTGATCATATGTCTTCACCAAACGACATCGGATGTGATGCACTGCGTTGGTGCTATTCATCATGAGATTTATGAAGATCGCTCTTTCGGCGATACAATAAACCGTTACACCAACCAATGAGTGCCCCTCGAGTCACTCACAATTTGGAGAAGGGTGCATCTGCTTTGGCATCACAACAACCACGAAAACACTGCTTTTTTCAATCGCTTTGGATATATTTCTAATCATCTCAAGCCAACTGACCAACACAACCCAACCCACACGACTGTCGTAACCGTTACACTTCGAATGACAGATCTGAAGTGTCTTAGAATCAATCACTTTGGTGCTGTTCTTTTTTGACTCACCCAAAAACGTGATCCATAATCGAAGGCGGTCAACGGACAGACCGCTCTTTGCCGCCTTATTACGCGGTATTCCGCAAATGGATTGCTGTAGTGATCTTTGTACCTGATCAGATATCCGTAAAACGCTCTTCCACCTCCCTATTTGTGAGGTTGGTTGTTTTACTTTTTGTATCTGCATGTTCATTTGTCATTCATGCAGAAGACGTTGCTCGCGATTCAGAACTTTCATCGACGTCGGCGAATTCTTCTCCAAATGATTTGGCAAGTCACACCATTCGGCTCGTGCAAGAACGACGCTGGTCTGATGTTGTCAGTATGTGTGAGACAGCGGCCCGCAAAGGTACTCTTCCGGTCGACTTACAACATCGCTACGACTTGGCAAAATTACATTGTGACATTGCTCGTCGACATACTGAGATTGCATACCAGAAACGTCTCGCAGCAATATCTGAATTAGATGCTCGGCGAGTGTATGGTGATGTTCTCGGTCGTATAACATCCCACCATGTTGACACACCAGACTATACACATCTCATCTCTCGTGGCTGCTTGGCGGTTGACGTGGCAATTGAAGAGCCTGTCTTTGCATCACTCTATGCTGCTCAGGCAACATCAGAACGTTGCCGACTTTATCGGGAACAGGTTTCACGAGTCATTAATGGTCGTTCTATTACATCGCAAGTCGAAGCTGAAACAATAGCTGCATGGGTCGCTCGTATCGCTCACTCGACACTTGGCGTACCCCCAGCTATTACGATCATGGAAATGACAGCCGCAGCTGTCGGTGGACTTGATGAGTATTCGTCTTTTCTCACCACCGGTCAGCTTGATGATCTCTATGCTCAAATCGAAGGGAAGTTTGTTGGCCTTGGAGTTGAGTTGAAGGGTGCAACAGATGGTCTTCTAGTTGTTCACGTTATTTCAAATAGCCCAGCAGAGCGATCTGGCCTTCGACCTGGAGACCATGTTGTGGCCATTGGAGGGAAGCCCCTTGGCGGAATGAACGTGGATGAGGCAGCACAACTCCTACAAGGTCCAGAGGGATCCGTAGTGACTCTTGCAGTCGCTCGAGGGGCTGTTGCTCGTGCCATGACCGTTCGACGTGAGCATGTTGAAGTGCCAAGTGTTGAACATGTCAAGATGCTTGATCCGGTGCATGGCGCCGCATATATAAAACTCACATCGTTTCAAAAAACAACCGCTATGGATCTAGAGGCTGCTTTGCGTCGACTTGAGATGGTTGGAATGAAGTCACTCATTATTGATCTGCGTGGTAATCCTGGAGGTCTTCTTTCGGCATCGGTCGATGTTGCTGACTTATTCCTCGATCGTGGTCTTGTCGTAGCAACACGTGGTCGCTGTCCAGATGAGGATTTCAACTATTCAGCCACTCGTTCAGGTACATGGCGGATTCCTTTAGTTCTTGTGATCGATGGTGACTCTGCAAGTTCGAGTGAGATCTTTGCCGGAGCAATGAGAGATCACAGGAGGGCTACGATTGTTGGTACGCGCAGTTATGGAAAAGGTTCTATTCAGGGTATTTTCCCCCTGGAAACTGCAGGCGTTGGCCTTCGTCTGACAACCGCAAAATTTTTCTCGCCCAATGGTCGGCCATACAGCAATATTGGAGTCAGCCCCGACGTTGTTGTTCATTCTGTATCTCGCCCTGCCAATGGACAAGCTGTCGCTTTATCTACCGATCCCTACTTGCAGGCCGCACTCAACTCACTTCATAGTCGATCCAATCGAACTGTGGTCCAGCCTGCTTCACAAGGGCTATCTCGAAATCAATAACGCAACATATCTTCCTTTTGAATGAGACGACGTTACACAGGCAGATTTTGTTGAGGTCTGAAATTCTGTAGTAAAAATAATTCAGAAGTTACAACTTCCTGAGATCTGTTATGCACGCAATCTCCGATGTCATGCAAAATATCTCTGATGCGTGCGATCGGTGTGGTCTCGACATCCCCAGAGAAGCATTACCCAAAATTGCCTCATATCTGTGGCATCTTCGAGATTGGAATACAAAACTCAACCTTACCCGTCATACTTCTATACAGACATTTGTGAATCGCGATCTGGCTGATTCTGTCGCTCTCATTCCTGCCCTAGAGAACAAAGAGCGCGTGCTTGATGTAGGAACCGGAGGTGGCGCACCAGGGATGCTCCTAGCTATTCTCCGCCCAGATCTCCAGGTGGAGTTATGTGATAGTGTGAATAAAAAGGCTCGAGCAGTCCAAGCCATTGCAAACGAGGTTGGCATGGACATCCCAGTGCATGCGACAGCTGGTCAAAAACTTGTTTCAAAGTACCCAGACACTTTCGATACACTAGTGATGCGTGCTGTTGCTCCCCTCACAAAACTGTTGAGCTGGTTTGAACCAATAAGCCATACGTTTGGCAGAATACTTCTTATAAAAGGACCACGATGGGAAGCTGAGAAACACGATGCGCGACATCGTGGTTTCATAAAAAAAGTTCAGGTACGTAGAGTCACATCTTGGCCATTACCAGACAGTGATAACGAAAGCGTCCTTTTAGAAATTCGTTACCGCACGTAGGCTTTCGATATCACCGAGCATACGGCATGTCACAAATTCATCCCTAAAAATCCTCCAGCCTCATCGCTTGCTGACTGCTCACGAGCGAGACGTTCCATCGCTTGTGATAAATCTCCAGCTGTGATGTACCGGTCAAACTCAGCTTCCATAGCATGCTTTGCTGAAATAGTAAGCCACTCAACTGCTGGCTGAGTAAGCCAATCACACGTCTCCGTGCCAAGTTGCACGGTGAGATCACTTCCTACTGTTTTGGAATCAGTATCATCAGTAATGACGGTACCTTCAATCATAAATCGCACCCAACCAGAATCCGTATTGTTTGTAAATCGAAAGACACAGGACCCTTCTGTAAGGTAATATGTATTACGATGACCGTGTTTCGCGATGGCTTGCTGAAACCGTTCCAATCGCTTTCGATACCCAGGCGAGGCATCTAACGGGATATCAAGACGAGATACCGTTCGAAGTGGTGTACACTCAAAACGTATTTCGACGGCAGGTTGAATATCAGGCGTACTCATGAAAATGTCAGTCTACATGACTCTCTGCGGGCTGACAGCCTCAATTGCTTCAACAGCTTTACATGGGTCTGAAATAATTCCATCTCCAAAACGTGTGTATGAAACCAAACGTCACATGGGTGTGGAATGGAAGATTATGGCATATTCCACTGACAATCATGCTGCTCTCGAAGCGATCCGTGATGCACACGACGAGATCAGTCGACTGGAGCAGATTCTGTCGGACTACGACCCCAAAAGTGAACTTGTTCGCGTCTCGTCCCAAGCGGAAACTGCTGCACCTATTCAGATCAGCCGGGAACTTTGGGAGGTACTCAATTGTGCTGTTAAATGGCAAGAATTGACGAAAGGGGCTTTTGATCCCACCATCGGACCACTCACCAAACTCTGGCGGCAATCTCGCCGTTCTGGGGTCATGCCACGTCCAGAAAAACTCAAGGCAGCAAAGGCTCTCGTTGGACCAGAACTTCTCCATGTCCACTCAAGTATGAATGTTCTTTCCTTGAAACGGCCAGGTATGCGTCTTGATCTAGGAGGCATTGGGATGGGTATTGCGGCTGATCGGGCAGTTGACGTTCTTCGTAAGCATCACATCACTTCTGGTATGATTGATGCCTCAGGAGACATTACCGTTATTGGTTCTCCTCCTGGTCGAGACAACTGGCAAATTGCCGTCCAAGCTCTCGGAAAAAGCGAAGGAAGGCTTTTAACCGTGGGTTTATCCGATGCAGCTATCACGACATCTGGGGATGCCTTTCAGTCAGTCACTATTAATGGCGTTCGTTATAGTCACATCGTTGACCCTCGAACTGGCCTTGGAGTCAAAGGGCCAGCTGCAGTCACAGTCATAGCTCAGGACTGTACAACAGCAGATGTACTTGCCACAGCGGCCAGTGTTCTTGGTCCCGAAGAAGGCATGTCTCTTATACGCTCAATGCCACATGCTGCTGCCCGCTTTGTATGGGAAGATACCAGTGGGTTGCGGCATACAGTTTCTTCAGCTAATTGGCCGAATGAGTAAATCTAGCTTTTACCTATATTGCCGCGTCAGTAGGAACTGAGCTGACTTTGTCGGTTTTCCCAAGTTTATCGGACGAAGTGGTCGATACACAAAAAGCCGTCGCTGCGCCCTAGTGTATGCGAGGCAAACGCAGCGTCGGGGGGCACTGCGTTGGGAAATGTCACGTATTCGTGAACGATCCCCTTGGGCGCAGCGACGGTACCTATATCGTCAACCACTAAAAATCCCCCCGTGCTACAACCATTCAAAAAAATCTGGGTCATCTTCACGAGCCTCTCGCTGCTCACAGCTGGCTGCGCTCCTCGACAACCTTTTTATTTTTTCGAGGATGGTGATCTCTCTCACTATGTTGGGGCTATTCAAAAACTTGAGTATCCAGATACGAACCAAGAGCCTCTCGAAGAAGCTGCTGGCACATTTGAACCACTCACGCTTTCAAATCCTAATTTTGACCAAATTTGGGAACTTTCTCTTGAAGAAGCGATTCGAACAGCATTAGAAAACGGTAAAGTTCTCAGAAATTTGGGTGGTCGATTCGCAAGCTTTGCAGGCAATCGGCCTCAGACTGGTGAACCTCCAGTCTCTCTACTGACTGCACCAACCCTCACACCGAGTGTCTATGATCCAGCCATCACAGAGACCGATCCTTTTCGAGGTGTTGAAAGTGCCCTTGCTCTTTTTGACGCACAACTTTCCAGTTCATTGACGTGGGAGCGAATAAACCGAGGCCAAAACTATAATCCAAATGCTTTTTTTCCACAGCACTTCTTAGGAGATATTGGAAACTGGCGAACTGGTGTCCAAAAGCGAACAGCGACAGGAGCGACGTGGGGGTTCGCAAATGAAACTGTGTATGACAACAATAATTCGCCGATTCGTGAACAACCATCCAATTGGATCACGAACTATGATTTTACATTCAATCAGCCACTTCTTCAGGGTGCTGGCGTCACCTACAATAGAATTGCAGGCCCTGACTCTTTTGAAAATCTCTACGGTCGTCCCGTCTTTCGTGGTGTTCTTCTTGCACGTGTTGCGGCAGATGTCTCTCTTGCTGACTTCGAGGCCGGTGTCCGTAATCTTGTGAGTGACACCGAACAGTCCTATTGGGAACTCTATTTTGCATACCGTAACTTGGAGGCCCGAAAAGCTGGTCGTGACAGTGCAATGGAGGCATGGCGAAAAGTTCATGCTTTATACGTTGAACAGTCACGAGGCGGTGAAGCCGATAAAGAAGCGCAGGCTCGCGAACAGTATTTCTTCTTTCGAAGTGAAGTAGAGCAAGCGCTGACCGATGTCTATCGATCTGAGAATCGCCTTCGCTACATGATGGGTATTTCTGCAAGTGATGGGCGTTTGATACGACCCTCTGATGAGCCAACGACTGCTCGTATTAGTTTCGATTGGCAGCAATCTCTCGTTGAAGCACTTTCCCGCTCCGCAGAACTTCGAAGACAAAAATGGGTTATCAAACAAAGAGAACTCGAGCTCACTGCTGCCAAAAACCTACTGCTTCCACGACTTGATGCCACAGGACGCTGGAGATTCTTAGGGATGGGGCAGAATCTCATCAGTCAAAACTACGACCCCTATGAAGCAACTGCACCCTTTTCACCTGTCCCAGATCCTTTAGCAGGGACTGATGCATACTCAACACTCTTTAGTGGGAAGTTTCAAGAGTGGCAAGTAGGTGCTCAGTTTCTCATGCCAATTGGATTTCGAAGAGAAATTGCAACTGTTCGCCATCACCAACTTCAACTCGCTCGAGAACGTGCTCGTCTTCAAGACGAAGAACTTGAAGCCTCTCATGCTTTGGTCGAAGCAGTTCGTAACGTGGACACTAACTTTGCTCTCTCACAGACAAACTTCAATCGACGTGTTGCAGCTGAACGACAGGTTGAGGCAGTTCAAGCTGCATACGACGCTGGTACTGTCACGTTTGACCAATTGTTAGATGCCCAACGTCGCCGGGCTGAGGCAGAAAGTGCCTACGCACGATCTGTTGTTGACTATAATCGCTCGATTTCACAGCTCCATTACAGAAAAGGTTCGCTTCTCGAATACAATGGAGTATTCCTTGCTGAAGGTCCTTGGCCTGGGAAGGCATACTTTGACGCTCATCGTCGTGCCAGACAACGAGATGCCAGCATCTACTTAGACTACCGTCACTCAAGACCAGGGGTGTTTAGTCGGGGACCAATTACTCAACGATTCTCTGATGTTGGTGCTGATGCTCCTGCCATGCAATTACCTGCTCGTGATCCAGCAACCAATGAAGGGCCAATGCTGTCTCTACCGCCTTCTGCAAACGAACCAGTACCGGAGCCTATTCCAGAATTAATTCCAACACCTGCGAAGGAATCTTCTATTAAGAACGATCGCTCAGTGGTTCCGTCATCCCTCTTACTATCTCCAAATTGAGTTTCACGATTGTGTTAGATTGGCAGTCGTGATGCCTCGATTGCCAATTCAAGTCTCTCTGGGTCACGTGAGCGAATATCTTCCAAAAAAGACTGAGATATCGATTTTGGACACGCGATGAGGTATCCAGCCACTGCTCGACGTATCAAAGGATCTTCATCGCCGAGAGAATCCCACAATGACGCTACATCACGTGCATAGCTCCATGCTTGCCATCGCGCCAAATCAATGATGGCGGCTTTAGAAACGACGGGAGAATGTATCATTGTGGCAGTGGTGTCAATGATTTGTTCTCGTGGGATCGCATCAAAAAGGCTTTCCCAAGCAAATCGTAGAGCCGTTAAGAAATGTCTTTGGTCAACAGGTCTCGCAGAAGGCTTTGAAAAACCCAAGGCAATGAGATAATCCAATCCTGACTTACCTTCTGCAACAAGCACACCGCCCATGATTCCATCAAATCCAGCCCGAAAATCATTAGATGGTTTTTCAATGGCTTCATGAAGGATCTCAATAGCACTCGCTCTTTCTATTTGATCAGGAGTCTGTGCCGCAACAAGACCGAGGGCAAGTCCATAGAATCCACGCCTCCTTTCATCAATTCCCAGTTCTGTCACCCAAAGCTTGAGTTTTGCAGCGTTAAAAGAACCTGCAACGGATTCAACCGCCTCAAAGGATGCTAAACCGAATTCTGTAAAGGCATCCTCTGCAATAATCGTAGATGGATGTTCAAGTCGACTTACAAACCATTGAAGCCGCTCAGCATCAGGCATGTTCAATGGTGGCGCCTCTACGAGATAGCTCATTACGAGTTCATCTGCCACAAAGGCTGACCACTGTAGTCCTTCAATTCCTACGCTGTCACCAAATACGATACCCGTACCTTCCTCCGTTTTTTCAACACGAGCAGAAATAATCTCACTGGTTTGTTGAAACGTCCCACGAATTACTTTCATAATCTGCCACGGTTGATACAACACCGAATCATTCCGAAGGACTGCAGTACCGTTCGTTTCACCAATGGCTACAACCGCTGATTGATCTCTACGCTCACTCAGGGAACGTCCCACGACATCACAAAATGGGCATGCAGATGCAACCGCTCCCCACAAGAGCCACCCAATTGCGACCCCGACTACTTTTTCTCGTGTGTGCATTTGGCCAAGATCATGTAACGAGTAAAACGCGTCTCCTTCGTATACGAATACGACATCTTATTGCACATCTTCTCCGTGCATCTCATAGATTGCTAGATGAGTTCCATCTGGACCTCGAAGTTCTCGGATATGAAATGTACCCTCTACAGCAACTGGTCGGATGGAGAAGCTTGCTGTCTTACCTGGGTGCATCCGAACGACAATACAGTCATACAACGCAGCACCTGGCCCAAAACAACATTCCATATTATCTCGCACAAGTACAAATTGGGTAAGGCCTTTTTGCTGAAAACTTGGGAGTATATAACCGCGTATACGAATTTTAGAATTTTCTAACGCCGTGACTCGCTTTGGTAAAAGATCAAAGGTAAATGGATCCCCTTTTTCGATCTCAAACTTAATGTCATCAAAAGAGATATCTCTCAATGGACCGTGTGCTGGAACTGCGGCCGGCGTTTGAACAGGTACATCCTTAGAAATTTCACCGGCTGCTTTTTGTGGTTCCCGATGTGGAAGGTTCTCTGATGAACCACAGCCGACCAGGGTAACAGCAACAACAATATATATGAGTCTGACTCGTACTCTCACCAAATACTAACGCAGTACAGCGTCCTCCAGGTGATAGAGCACGCCTCCTTCTACTGCTGATCCACCCATTGGTTTTACAAAAAAACGGCCTGCAATCTTTCGCAGTCGCGAGTTAAAAGAAATACTCAGTCCGTCTTCGAGTGTCACAAGTACACGATCCGTTATTTTAGGATTTCCACCAAAGCAGCAGTCACCTTGGTCTCTTACAAGAAGGAACTGTGTAATTCCCTGTTGCTGCTTGCCCGGATACATGTATCCCTTCAAGAGCACATCTTGACCCTCCATTTCTATAGCAGTATTTGGAACAGCCGTCGGTGGATCTCCCGGAAGTGGTTGCAGCAGTGCATAACTTAATCGTTGAAAGCCAGGTGGTAATTCTGTGGCGTAGACATATGCGTGATAGCTGACAGCCGAGACCACAACGACAAACGAGGCGCTAAGCGCAAGACAGATCAAGCCTTTTCCCGTTAATTCCGATGGACGATTGACAATATCCCGAAAAGCAATCACACCAAGCACGATGCTGAAAATAGGAACCACCGACAACCACCAACTCAGAAATGCAAGTGGTGACATCGCAGCAAGGGTGACCGATGCAATCGTCACACCACTGATCGAACGATAGATATCATCTTCAGAAAAACCATCCGCATGGTTTTTGGTAGACGAGGATGTATCGAAGAGGCCTGTCGCCATAAGACGCCCTAAACTTTACTGTGCAGTTGAACTCGCACGCAACATGCGCCTTGAAATCATACCTACGAGCACAACAATTACGACCCAAACGAACCACATCGCTGCTGGAGCCTTTCGGCTAGCAGGAGTTTTCACAGGAAGTGGCTCTGATTTTGATTTTTGAACAACAAATTCATCTGCAGGGTGTTCTTCAGCCAGAACAGGTAGTACTTTGTTGATCAATTCAGCATCTGTAACACCCTCTTGTGGCTCCATGGCTGATGCCTCTGTTGACTCTGCTGAAACCACATCATGTTCGTCCTCTGAATCTGAACCTGCAGTGGCAAGGCCGGCGAGTCCAGCCATTGTTGCAGCTCGACGAACTGCATCCGGATCAATTTTCTCCAGGGTTTCTAATGCCTGATTTGCCTCGGGAAGAGGACACATCCGCATATAATTCACAATTGGTTCACGAACAAAAATATTCTCTGCTGTGGCTGTTTCAAACAGTTCAACCAATCTGTCCACAACTGACCAATCTTTCCATCTCGCAAGATCTGCAATCACAAGGTCTGCAAGTTTTGGCTGGTCTAATAAAAGACGAAGTGAAGCAAGCACCCGATCTTGAGGAACAATTTCCGACTCCTCACCGAGAAATCTCAGGGCCATGACAGCTGCATATGTTTCCGTGAATGGGATATCCCGGCCTTGTCGATCAAGAAAAAGTCGATCAATAAGATCGAGTCCATCAGGACCTACGAGGGTGATATAACATGCAATGAGAGCATCAAGCCCACTTCGAGCCTCAGCTTGTGATTCATTCAAGTCTTCTCCGACAAGTATTCTCTCAATTGTCTTTCCATCTGTTTTAGTACCGCAAACTCCAAGCATCGTTGCATAAAGCCGACGCCGATTTGTCTGAACGTCTGGATTCGTAACCCACGCAAGAAGTTGCGTGGGGTCCATGCGGTCTTCGAGAACTTTTAAGTCATCGTAAGGCGCAACTGCAAATTCATCATAGGCATCCCGAGCAAGAGTATCATCTTCATCCTCAAGATACTTCTGAAAAAAGGCCAGGCGATCAGCACCTTTTTCGGGTAACTGAGAAAGCTGTCGAATGTATTCCACTGCTCGTTGACTTACCGGAATAGGGCTTGACCAAACCAATTCTGGAGGCTCAACAGCCATAAGCAAATAAAGAGAGCCAACTGGCTTATCCTCCAAAAAGATGGTTTCAATAGGATTAGCATCAACACCTACATGGCCGTTCATCTCAATCGCTTCTCCGCCCTTGAGTACTTCTACGACGGAGAACTTACCTTTCGGTAACGGTCCCTCAGCAGTTGGCAAAAGGGCGTCTGCCGGAGGTGGTTCTATAAGTTCAGCAATGACGGTTGCCTCACTTTGAGCAATCTCCTGAGAAAAAGTAAGGGATACAGCTGAACAAAAAGGACACGCAGATGCCACGTACGGCATAAGACATGCCATCGCGATCACACTACATCGAATTAGAATGTTCATAAAAACAGTCTCACAACACACCAACAACACGTGAGGGGATAGTCACTCAAGAACGCATACAGGTTGGATCAACACATCGTCAAACTGCATAACACACTTCTCTTTTATCCACTTTGCAACCATTTTGCTACATCTGTTCGATAGGCTGCCACCGCAGGAATAAGCGCTGCTGCCACTGCCAACACCACTAAAAATGGAACAAGAAAAGCTTCGGCCCAGGCTCCAGAAAGTAGACCGGCAGAAACACCGGCATTCGTCGTTATCCATGGACCAATAGCAGCTACGATTCCATGACCGAGCAACCAGCCAGCGAGCCCACCAAAACCAGCCAGCAAAATAGCTTCAAAAAGAACTGTAGTCAGCACATGTGATCTTCTTGCCCCAAGTGCTCGCATAACAGCTACATCACGACTTCGTTCAAGTGAAGAACCCACCATACTCACAAGAATGCCTATCGCTGAAACAATGACAACAAGTGTTGTAACTAAAAGCAGTAGCAACTCTAAAGGCTTCACAAAAAGATCGAGTAATTGTCGAATCTCAGCAATGGGGAGTGCTGCCTGAGCTTCGCGCCCCTCATTTATAGTTGTTCTCAAACCCATGCTCGTAAGCTCAGGTGGCAAGCCAGGAAGCGATGCTGTCTCCAAAAGAATGGCGGTCACTTCTCTTTGCTCAAATGGCAAGGGCTCAGGATGGGAACGTGCACCTACAGTACTCGATTCAAGGAGTGCTGCTTCTTTTTTCACTGACTGGGGTCGTTCTTCCACACTCGTGTCAGTTGATTCTTCTGAAACTGGCTTTGCGTGACCTTCTTGTAGATAAAAACCCTCCATATTCACAAAGACTCCTCGGTCAATCGGAGTATCTGTTCGAGCAAGAATACCTCGCACCATAAAGGGGTCATGGACAGCACCATCGTCTGCACCATGTGTCGGTGCAAATGGATCACCAACCTGCAATCCGAGTGATTGAGCAACAGCTGCACCAATCACTCCTCCGAAGAAATCATCATTACGAAAGTTTTCGCCTGAAGAAAACAGATATAGCTCACCACTTCCTCGCTTGAGTTTGTCAAAAAATGCGGCGTTCGTTCCAATCACACGGTGGCTACGAAAATAGTCTCCCATACAGATTGGTACGGCAATGGCTGTACTTGCTGCAAATATTCCGTCTGCGTTGTCGAGGCGCTCATTGGCCGGAAGAAACTCTTGATAAAAATCCCATGAAATATTCTCAATGGGTTTGCTGATGAAATACACACTGTTAAGCACCAACTGCAGAGGACTCCCCTTCGCACCAACAATCATATTGTATCCAAGGCCAGAACCCGACTCGAAAGCCTGCTTCACAATGCCACCTGTTACAAGAGTGGCCACTACAAGCGCTACGCCAAGTGCAAGAGAGAGGGCTGTCAGTCCACTTGTGAGATATCGCTGTCGAATATTCCGCAAGGCAATGCCCAAGAGTGTCATGGTAATACCTCTGACTGCGATGCCCTGTTAAAATTTTCTAGGCGTAGCCTCGTTGAAAACTGACCAGCAACCTCAGGTGCATGTGTTACGACAAGCAAGGCTACCTCATATTGAGCACATGTGTCCTTGAGCAGATCAACAACCTGTTGTTGATGGGCAGGATCTATACTTGCTGTTGGTTCATCAGCAAGAATGACCCGAGGTCGATTCGCAAGTGCTCTTGCTACAGCAACACGCTGCTGCTGGCCAATAGAAAGTTCAGCTGGCTTATGATGCATGCGATCTTCTAAGCCTACGGATGTTAGAAGATCTATCGCCCGCTGACGATCCACTCTGGCTGAACTAAACGACATTGCAACAAGAACATTTTCAAGCGCAGTAAAACCAGGTAATAAATTGAACTGCTGAAAAACCAAGCCTAGCCTGTCAGCCCGAATCCGATCACGCCGAGCTTCTGATAATCTCATAAGATCAACACCGTCAATGACGACTTTTCCCTGATCTGGCCGCATAATCCCAGATATCACATGCAGGAGTGTTGATTTACCAGAGCCACTTTGCCCCTCAAGAGCACACTGCTGGCCAGCGGCCATTGAAAAAGATTCTATATCAAGCACTGGAAGCGACTCGCCTCCAGGCAGATGAAAACTTTTGCGAACCTGTTCAAGTTGGATAATCGTGTCAGCCATACCCTCCTAAGGATAGACGAAACCGCGGAATTCTGCGTGTGGATTGAGCGGTTCACGTATTGCAAGGTATATTTTCTCTGCTTGTGAGGAACGCTACCCGCTGCGTGGCGGCGTTGTGTTCACTCTTCACGACCCTTTCTAGGAGAATCGCCTTGTCTATTCGTGTTGGCATCAATGGTTTTGGCCGAATTGGCCGCCTCACCTTCCGCGCTATCTATGAGAAATACGGTCTCAACGGGGATGTACAGGTTGTTGCCCTGAACGATCTCACTGATGCCAAAACAAATGCGCATCTTCTGGAATTTGATTCAAACTACGGACCCTTCAAAGGTGACGTTGGATATGATGGAAATGATCTTGTTGTAGACGGAAAAAAGATCAAAGTATCTGCAGAGAGAGATCCTGGTTCCATTCCATGGTCTTCGGAAGATGTTCAAATCGTTGTTGAAAGCACTGGCTTCTTCACTGATGCAACAAAAGCTGTCGCACATAAACGTGACAGTGTGAAGAAAGTCGTCATATCCGCTCCAGCAAAAAATGAAGACCTCACAATGGTTCTGGGTGTTAATGATTCTGCATATGACCCCTCGAAACATCATGTGATTTCGAATGCTTCATGTACTACCAATGGTTTAGCACCAGTCGCAAAAGTACTGCATGAGACATACGGAATTGATCGTGGTCTTCTCACAACCGTACATGCGTACACAAATTCACAACGGACTGTTGATACGGCAGCAAAAGATCTTCGTGATGCGCGTGCTGCTGCTCTCAATATCGTTCCAAGTGGCACAGGAGCTGCAAAGGCAGTCGGCCTTGTGATCCCTGAACTACAGGGCAAGTTTACTGGCATGGCCTTCCGTGTTCCGACACCAACGGTCAGTGTCGTGGATTTTACGGCCATACTAAATAAAGATGCTCCTCCAGAGGACATCAATGCTGCTATGAAAAAAGCTGCAAACGGTCCCTTGAAGGGCATCCTCCGGTACACAGATAAGCCACTTGTTTCAACAGATATGCGTGGTGATCCTCATAGCTCCATTTTCTCTGCTGTGGATACTATCGGTCTGGGAAACTTTGTGAAGGTTGTAAGTTGGTATGACAACGAATGGGGTTATTCAAACCGCGTCGCAGACCTTCTCAATTTTTTAGAGAACAAGGGGCTTTAATCGACACAAGTCGACTTTAGCGGGTTTCCACTGTTCCCTGAGTTTCGAAGACTTCTCCTTCAAACGTTGTCATGCGTACGAACACTCGTACGTGATCGGCGTTTGGTAGAGCATGCTCCCATGGCCTTACAAAATGCAATCCGCGATGCTCTGATGTACGACGAAAATGTCGCGCCGCCTCATTAGCAGGTATTTCCCAGAGAGCGATGCGGTTTCCCCCACCAGCTGAATCAAAGGCCGTTGTCGATGCCGATGGAGCATACACAGCGATTGAAACATCTCCAACCGTGCTTACAAGTCGTTCATCCTTGTCGCGGGGCTCAAAAACGATAGTGAGTGCTTCACTGATTCCATCATGATCGCTATCGAGACATTCTGTTTTTTCTCTATTCAATACAAGATGCGATACCGTTGAACCCGCAACTACACTTTGGTCATACGAGAGTTGTTTGACCATCGATTCATCTGTTTCTGTGACATTGCCAGAGGTGCCGTTGATGTCATTTGGTGATGTACCCTCTTTCATTGGTAAGGGAGGCACCCCCTCTAAAACCGGTGTTTCTGTACTTATAGAGTCTTCACTGGTTTCGGGGACGCCAAAACTCAGTCCCTGTTCCGTTGTTCCATTTGAACGAGGTGGGGGTGGCAAATCCTCAATTAATGGTGGGGCAAGGGCAGGAGGATCTACACTTTTCATACCAGACGCTGACGATTGTGCAGGTGTAGGCCGACGCGAGCTTTCCGGGAAGTCTGCAATGCCTAACTGCTTCTTCAACGATAAGTTCTCTGCAGCAACCAGATCCAGCCTAGAACATTTGTCGTACAACTCATCTTGCAGGTGATAGATCTGATCTTCCTGCAGCCGCAGCTCACGCTCAAGAAGTTGCTGGTTGAAGTCACTTCTACAACCAACAGTTGTCAAAAAAGCAACAACTGCTAAGCAACTCACTGTAAAAATTTGGTAACGCCTCATGATGCGCCTCCTTGCGCCTCATTGCCACCTAAAACCTTATTATTGGGGCCAACGCCCTGTTCCTACGATGTACCTTTCAGTGCTGGCATATGCTCAATCACTTCATCAATAAGACGATAGTCCTTTGACTCCTCTGCCGACATAAAACGATCGCGATCCGTATCATTTTCGATTTTTTCAAGTGGATGACCGGTATGTTTCAAAAGAATGTTATTCAGCTTGTGCTTCACATTTCGAAATTCCTTCGCGTGAATCATGATTTCTTCTGCTGTACCCTCCATGCCTGCAAGAGGCTGGTGGATCATAATTCTCGCATTAGGCAATGCCCTGCGCTTGCCTTTTGCACCAGCCGTCAACAATACGGCACCCATCGAAGCTGCCTGCCCAATGCAATAGGTTGCAACATCACATGTCACAAATTGCATGGTGTCGTATATTGCTAATCCTGCCGTCACGCTACCGCCCGGAGAGTTTATATACAGGTGGATGTCTGCCTTTGCATCATCTGACTGTAAAAAGAGCATCTGTGCAACAATTGCATTGGCTACTTCATCATTCACTTGCGTTCCAAGGAAAACAATTCGGTCCTTGAGCAAACGACTGTAAATGTCCATCGCCCGCTCTTCGCGGCCACTTTTTTCGATGACATATGGGATTAGGGGCATTTTCTATACTTTCGCTTCAGTGCCGAACAATCAGTCCTCGTCCTCATCTTCAACCACCGGTGGCTTAGTGAGAATCTCATCAACAAGACCGTATTCTTTTGCTTCCTCTGCAGAAAGATAGCGGTCACGGTCCGTATCTTTCGCTATTTGCTCAATCGGCTGCCCGGTATGACCAGCCAAAATTTTGTTGAGAACTTCTCGAGTCTTAATGATTTCATCGGCTTGTATCTCAATATCACTCACCTGACCACCTACTTGGCCATACGGTTGATGAATCATAACTTTTGCATGTGGCAAAATTCGTCGTTTACCAGGAGAACCACCGGCGAGCAAGACAGCACCACCACTTGCTGCAAGCCCCACACAGTAGGTTGCCACAGGACAGGAGAGAATCTGCATGGTGTCATAAATTGCCATCGTCGCTGTCACACTACCACCAGGAGAATTGATGTAGAAGTTGATATCTTTTCTCCTGTTCTCACTCTGGAGATACAGTAGCTTCATTACCAATTCATTGGCGTTTCCATCATAAATTTCACCTTGAAGAAGAATGATGCGATTCTCCAAAAGAAGATCGCCAAGCGTCATCGTCCTCTGACGTTGATAATCGCCGTATGCACTAGCTGACTGAGGAACAAAAGACTCACGAGTCATCTCAATTCTGCTCCTCTCCTACAACAACACCACACACCGCATGATCAATGGCTTCGGCATCAGGCTTCGGAAAATCAAATGGCGTATCCTTGAATTTTGCCTCAGACTCCACCATCTCGACGGTCTTCCGCTCAATGATTTGATTTCGGAGCACATCCATGAGACCACGCCTCTCAAGGCCTGCTCGCACCCGACGTGGAGACTCACCTGACTGATTGGCAATCGCACGAATTTCCTCGTCATAATCAGATGGGACGTCAGAAACGCCGGTTTCCTCAGCTATTCGCTCAAGAATAAAGTGTTCCTTCAGGGACCGAGCAGTACTTGCCATGGCTGACTGTCTCAATTCGTTGACATGCCGACGTATAGAGTCATCATCAAAACCACTTCGTCGAAGCTCAAGAATAGCCCGCTCGAGTTCTCGTTGAGACTGGCGACGGAGGAGTTGTGGCGGGAGTTCCCAGTCCGCAGATGCTGTCAGTGCGCTTGAGACCTGCTGTCGAACCTGCTTGCGACGATGCCATTCAAGTTGACTCTCAAGTTGATTGCGAATGGCAGTTCTCAGATCATCGGCAGACTTGAATTCGCCGAGTTCAGAAAGCAACGCTGCGGATAGCTCTGGTGGCTCAAGTTTCTTAACTTCGAGCACTTCTATTTCGACAGTGACGTCTTTGCCTCGCAAATCCTCAACTGCGGCTTCGTTGGAGATCGTAACTGTCGCTTGGACTGTATCTCCGTGCTTCGCATTTTTTACAAGGGCATCAAAACCTGATAGTTCAGCATCAGCAAGCGAAAGTTTTGGACGGACGACAATTTCAACCTCCTCTGCATGCGACAAAACTTTGTCCCCATCAAGAAAGCGCAAATTTGCGACAACCAAATCTCCTGTCTTCGGCTCCCCAGAAAAAGGAACAAGCCGACTACGATCGCGAAGAACGTTCGCAAGTGAATCATCAATATCTTCATCTGTAATGTCACGACTTGGACGATTGATCGAAAGACCTTTCCACTTCGGCATCTCAAACTCTGGTCGAACCTCAATGCCAAACTCAAATTTCAAAGGTCCTTCGTCTGGCAAAACAACCGCTTCAAGATCAATGTCTGGCTCACTGATTGGGGCAAGTTTTTGATCTTCTGTAACCTGTGACATGGCATCTGAAAGCAACTTTGAACGCACCTGATCCTTGAGTTCCGACTTGTATCGACTGCTCACCAAACGACGTGGTGCCCGTCCAGGACGAAAACCGGGTAATAGGGCCGTTGGCATAAGGTCACCAATTGCTTCTTCGAAGGCTCGATCAATATCTTCACGTGTGATCGTGACCTTTACCTTTCGCTCACAGGTCGAGACATTCTCAACATCAACCTCAAGTGTCAATGTTTGATTTTCATCGAGTTGCTCAGGGGACGTATCAGTTGTGCTGGACATAAGCTTTTCTAAACAGGAAACAAAGTCGTAAATTCATTAGAAGAAAAAGCGGGTGATGGGATTCGAACCCACGACAACCACGTTGGCAACGTGGTGCTCTACCAACTGAGCTACACCCGCGAGGGTCGTGTGTAGGGCAACCATCTCACCAAAACACAAGGTAAAGAGAGTTTCCTACGGAAACCCCGCGATTATAGAGGTGACTTGAGTCGCCGCAAGGTCATCATATGGGATAGCGGCGTTTTTTGGGTAAGTGAGGAAGGTGCGTGGTGTTAAGAGAGGGAGACAATTCGTCACCCCAGGAGGCTTACCGAATAACTTGCGACCGCTACAGGCATCGACGCACTTTCTCTCAGGGTGGTGGAAGCGGTTCCGTGAGGACAATCTTGAGTGACGTCACATTTAAGTGACCCAGCTAAAAGCATTAAACTTTCACTCTCATTCAGTACCTTCAGAAACGAATCTGACATTCCTTGACGGAACAATGAGTTCCTTTCTGTCCGGGACATCTCATTACACATACTCTCAATCGACCAAAATGAATGCCATCTGGTCGATCGCTGTAAGCAACGATGGGTTTCTACGTCACAGTTTACCAATCGTGTGTTAACTTGGACGAAATGGATGTCCCTTCATCGTTTTCCTTCACGACAATTTATACGCTCGGCAGTGTGCACAATCCGCTTGAGGAATCTTGTTGGTTTTCATGACGTCCGAGTGATACTATGCCCTGCACAAAATGTTTGGATTGCAATATGTCCTGTACTGCCGCACCTGTCACTCTTATAGGTACATAGTATCTGGATAATGCTGGCCGCAGTCTATCGTGCAAGATTGAGATGAACGACACCCAACGCAACCCCGACCATCATCTAGGATCATATGCTTTTAAAAAGTATATGTTTTGATGCTTTGTTTAAACGGGGCTGTCATTGAGTGATAGCTTCGTGAGGCATCGTGCAAAAGTATCTAACTGTTACAATGAGCCCATAGACATCCCTCATAATAAATGACCTATGAGAAAACCAAGGTCGTGTTTATATGTTTGCTCACTCATCAATGCAGGGTATTCAGTTGCTATTCATAGCATGACATGTAGTATAGTTTGATAGTTTTCTGGACGTATTTCCCTATGACTGTTCCTTCTTCTCGACCCAATCGCAGAGTCTCTGTTCTTGATTTGGCTGCGGCCAAACAACAGAAGCGTGCTATTGCCATGATGACAGCCTACGACTGGCCGTCAGGACGACTTGTTGACGAAGCAGGTGTTGACTGTGTGTTGGTTGGCGATAGTGTTGCAATGGTTATTGCTGGTCATGACTCCACGATTCCAGCCACTCTGGACCAAATGATTTATCACGGAGAAATCGTGAGTCGTGCCGTATCTCATGCAATGGTCATTGTTGACCTGCCATTCCCACTTCAGCATCTTGGTGTCCGCAAGGCAGTGGCATCGTGTGCAAAGATACTCAAGTCAACAAACTGCCAAGCTATTAAGCTGGAGGGAACAGCTGGCCAATCTGACGTCATTGCTGGAATTGTTGCAGCTGGCATTCCAGTCATGGGACATGTTGGGTTACGACCGCAGGCTGTTCATCAGTTGGGTGGTTATCGAATTCAGCGAAATGTTGAATGCCTCATGGCTGATGCAAAGGCTGCAGAAGCTGCAGGAGCATGTGCGGTAGTCCTTGAATGTATACCTCACGACATCGCGGGATCTATTACTGAAGCACTTACGATTCCAACAATTGGAATCGGTGCAGGACCTCAATGTGATGGGCAAGTACTTGTTTACCATGATCTTATCGGATTATCACTTGGACATGTGCCAACGTTCGTTCGACAATACGCTGATATGAAAGACGTTGTCTCACGCGCCGTTGCACAATGGCGATCCGATGTTGCATCTGGCCAATTTCCAGATACTTCTCCATAACATCCATAGTGATTCACTCAAAAAATTTTGAGTGAATCCACTAGCTTTCGGGCAATACAACCTCATCCGAAATGACAACAGGACGGCCGGCATTGACCGGTGTTGGGACACCACTCATTGGTACCGTTGGCACCGTAGTCCCCATTGGTACCGTAGTCCCCATCGATGCTCCAGCACATGGATCACAACAAGGATTTGATCCGTTTGCACACGGAGCATTCTGTCCACAGGTCCGCATTGGGGGGGCAGCTATTGGAGCTGGTGCTCCTGGGGGCGTAAACCCGGGGGGAAGGTGACCAAAACATCTTTCGTATTTCCAAACCTCCAAAGCAATATATCGCTCTGAAAGTGACTTACAGCCAGAAAGCCCAGCGGCGGCCAGCACTATTGGCACAACCAGCAGGGCACATTTGCTCCACTCCGTCGAACGCATCGATCCGTCTCCTGGAAAGGTTCACCGACGTATCAAAGTAGCGCCGGGAGATATTGAGCCCGCGGCACCTTCCGCGAAGCCTAACAACCCTACACCATGGATCGTGCGAGGCAAATTACTTGCGGTGACGAATTTTCGCCCGCATTCTTCGCTTCTTTTGGCCCCGCTTTCGGCGGCCTTTACCTGACTTCTTGACGCCCATGCTGCGCTCCGAGAGAAATTGTTACAGTCCGCAAATGTTGTAAAAACGGTTGGGCCGGCTTGCAAGCCAATGCTCCATACTTCGAGTTTGATGGTATTCGGTGGCCCTTCTTTCTATGTTCTATACACTATTTTGCTGGCATGATCATTCTATTCCCCACCTATGCCCAACGTATTCCTGACACACGACAATGGCAGGTGCATATTGCCGGGATGGTCAGTAAACCCCTTCCCGAACAGAGTCGCCGTAGAGTATTTGCTCGAGCCGTCCTGAAAAGAATTCTTCGTGTTCAGGATGCTGAGATTGATACTGATTTATTTCGAAGTCGAGCAAACGCTTTTTTTGTTCAACGACTCGCTGGTCACACAATACAACTGTCTCTTGCAGGCCAGAGCTATGATGGAGGCCAATCTGATCGAAGTGGTCACTTTCAATCCAATATCATCCTCGATGATGACACACTTCATGCTTTTTCTGAAACGTTGCCATCAGGGTGCCGATGGTTGCCCTATGAGGGAAAAACCATCCCTCCGCAGCAATCTGAACAACACGGCACGCCTGAGTCCTTTACTGCACGCGGAACCATCCAATGCATTAATGCTGAAGGACTGTCTGTTATTTCTGATATCGATGACACCGTCAAAATCTCAGATGTTGGCAATCGACGAGCGTTACTTGCAAATACATTCCTTCGTGAGTTTCAAGCTGTACCTGGGATGGTAAACGTTTTTCAGCATCTCCAACAATCTGGAGCTGCATTTCATTATGTCTCAGCAAGTCCTTGGCAACTTTCAACAAGTCTGTACGAGTTCTTTTCGCATGCTGGCCTGCCAGCGGGTTCAATGCACCTCAAGTTGTTTCGTCTCAAGGATTCAACACCTCTTCGTAAACTTCCCTCACGAAAACGTTCAAAGCGACGAATAATAGAACAGATTCTTGCCGACTTTCCGAAACGCAAATTCCTCTTCATCGGTGATTCAGGTGAACGCGATCCTGAAGTCTACACTGGCGTCGCACGGCGGCATCCTGAACAGGTACATTCAGTGCTTATTCGAAAAATAACCACTCGGACCCCTTCCGAGAAAATGAATTTTCGACTGGCCCGATTGGCAAGTAAGCTTCCTCAAGGCATGCTTCAAACATTTACCCACACAGAGGAACTCCACGCTCACTGCAAGGCAGTCTGTCAGGAAATGCAACGGTAGCCTATGGGCTGTCAAATGCATTCTGGTGATGCTCAATCGCTGGCATGCCGTCTTCAAAAACAACAGTCACGGCATCAATCCGTACCGAGCAATCCTGAAGTTGATGACGCTGAATAAAGGCATTTGCCAGATCAGAGATTCTTATCTGCTTTTTTCGGTCAATGGTTTCAACGGGATGGCCATGCCTTAAGTTAGACCGAGTTCGCACTTCAACAAAGACAACGGTACGATCATCGAGTGCAACGAGATCGATATCACCTCCTAGGATTTTTTCCCGTCGACCAACGATGCGATAACCGATTGACTTCAGATACTTCGCTGCTTCGTCCTCACCACGACGACCGAGTGCGTCACGAGCATCCATGAAGAAATATTCTCTACTTATGTCTTCACGGCTGATTTTTTTCGTTGCGACTTCTTACCGTCCACAGTCGCTTCCTGACGCTTCTCTCGAAGCCTTGTTGCCTTACCGACACGGTCTCTTAGGTAATACAATTTTGCACGGCGAACAACACCCGATCGCTTGACAACAACCTTCGCAATCTTCGGCGAATGGAGGGGAAATTTTCGCTCCACACCCTCACCTGCCACAATGCGTCGGACCGTGAACATTTCACGAGTTCCTGTGCCACTTCGTGCAATCACAACACCATTGAAAACTTGGATTCGTTCCTTCTCGCCTTCAAGAATTCGTGTGTGAACATCAACTGTATCACCAATAGTGAATGCATCTACCTCAGGCTTCAGACTTGAAGCCTCTACTTTTTCCATAATCTGCTGGCTCATGATACTTCCTTTCAAATACGCCTTATTCTTTAAGTGTTTGCATATGACACTCTACTGTTGAGTGACTTGTGCGTTCCTTAGTCTTGTTGATTCAGCCGATTGTTTTTTCTGCCAGTCTGCAATTCTCCGATGATTTCCAGAGAGCAGAACCTCCGGCACGCCCAATCCACGATATTCTCGGGGTCTGGTGTATTGTGGACCTTCTACAAGACGTTCAGATCCTGAAAAAGAATCCTGACATGCACTTTCACCACACCCGAGCACTCCAGGAACCAAACGTGAAACAGCATCAACAACAACCATTGCAGCTACTTCACCACCTGACAGCACGTAATCGCCAACGGACACCTCATCTGGTGACAGAATTGTCTTGACGCGTTCATCAAAACCTTCATAACGACCACAAATCAGTACAATACGCTCTTGTTTCGCCAGAGCCTCTACAGACTCTTGTGTCAGTGGACGACCAGCGGGAGTGAGCATGACAAGATGCCCGGGTTCACCGTCTCCCTGAATGGACTCCACACCTTCAACAATTGGACCAGGCATAAGGAGCATTCCCGGACCTCCACCAAAAGGCCGGTCGTCTACCTGTCGATGAACACCTCGTGCAAAATCACGAATGTTTGTCACCCGGATATCCAGAATCCCTTTATTGCGTGCTGAACCGATGAGGCTTCCTTCAAGGAAACTCTTAAACATCTCGGGGAATAGTGTGAGGATATCAATCCGCATGACGGAAAAACCAAACCTTGGCGTATTTGGGAATATTTTGGCATCAAGTGTCAAGAACCAGATGATTGTTCGGATTCTGAAGGTGACTTCGCTTCACTTGCTTTATCTGAGGCGTCGGATGCTGTGGCTTCAGCTGTTGCATCAGTGGAATCGCTTGTCTCTTCTTTGACGGTAGCTGCTGAATCGGCAGCCGTTTCCTCAGATGAGGCATCAGCAGTTGGTTGCTCTTCCGCTTTGGGTGGTTCTGGAACAGGAGCCGGCGGTCCTGCTTCAGGTACGGCCCTTGGCATTGAAAGACGAGCACGTGCCTCTTCCATTTGCTTCAAATGCGTACCATCTGGTCCATACTTCTTTATGAGTACAGAAACATTGTCACTGGGTTTTGCTCCTACTGAGAGCCAATGCTGTACACGAGCATGATTCAGCGTACATCGAGCATCTGTCTCTGAGACACTTGGGTCGTACGTACCAAGAGATTCAATTACCCGCCCATCCCGAGGACTTCTTTTATCGGTTGCACAAATCCTAAAGAAGGCACGGTGCTTCCGACCCATCTTTTTCATCCGAATAACAACTGCCACGATCACACTTCTCCTGTAGGGATTTTCGAGCCCCTTAGCGTACCTGAGAAATACTTAAACCCAAGCCCCACCCCTTGAAAAGTGGCTTTTTTATGGTCTCACTCTATTCACCATGACGTCAAAGAGTGGTTTCAGCCTGCTAAGACCGCTTCTCTCGCTTCTTCCTGCGGGCTTCTTTTTCACGCTGTTTTTTGAGTTTCCGTCGCTGTTCTGCAGTGAGTCGCTTACCGGTATCGCCTTTCGGTCGACCAAGCCGTGCACCGGGATTGTTCATCTGTGTTTGAAGTTTTTGCACTTCCCTCATTCGGTCTTTCCCACTGAGGCCAGCCATGCCCTTCATCAGACCCGACATACCATCGAACTGCTTTACCAGATCATTGACTTCATTGGGTGGGACACCTGCCCCGGCAGCGATTCGCCGTCTTCGTGATTGATCTATGACACGGGACGGATTGCGACGTTCATCGGCTGTCATGGAATCGATGATGCCAAATAAACGATTCATATCTTTCTCAAGATCTGCATTACCCAGCATATCTTGCATACCACCCATTCCAGGAATCATGCCCATTACCTTACCGAGTGGCCCAAGTCGACGAGTCTGGGTGAGCATCTTCTTAAAGTCATCGAGCGTAAACTCTCCCGCCTTGAGCCTCTCTTCCTGTCGCTTCATTTCATCTTGATCGAATTTTTTCTGCGCTTCTTCGACAAGTGAAACGACGTCACCCATCCCAAGAATGCGGCCAGCCATTCGTTCGGGATGAAACTCCTCCAAAGCCTCAATCTGTTCACCTGTACCAATGAACTTGATAGGCACTCCAGTTACATTCTTTACTGACAAAGCTGCCCCGCCACGGGCATCACCATCAAGCTTTGTCATAATCACGCCATCGATCGTCAGTGCATCATTAAACGCTTTGGCACTTCTCACGGCATCTTGACCCGTCATGGCGTCAACAACAAGAAATGCCTGATCTGGGCCAACATTTCGATCAATTGCAGAGAGCTCTTTCATGAGTTCTTCATCGATGGCAAGTCGACCAGCAGTATCTAGAATGACAACCGGAATATTTGACTGCTTGGCTTGAGCCACACCAGCTTTGCAAACTGCGACTGGATCAGTCGATCCCTCTGGCATATGAACAGGTACATCGAGTTGTCGACCGAGTGTTGCAAGCTGGTCGATAGCTGCAGGCCGTTGCAGGTCAGCCGCAACGAGCATGACCTCACGCCCCTGTTCTTTGATGCGTTTCGCTAACTTGGCACATGATGTGGTCTTTCCGGATCCCTGTAGACCACACAGCATAAGAACAGTCGTTTTGCTCGCCTCAAGATTGAGTGAGTGATCCACTGGTCCCATGAGGTTAACGAGCTCACGATGAACGAGTCCAACAAGTTGTTGACTTGGATCAAGTGACTCAAGAACCTGCGCTCCAACAGCGTCTTCGGCTACTCGTTCAATAAACTGGTCAACAACTTCATAGGCCACGTCTGCTTCAAGGAGTGCATTCCGAACATCACCAAGCCCTTCACGCATATTGGTGGCCGTGAGTTTGCCTCGACCACGAAGCGATGAAATAGCAGATGAAAGTGAGGTAGATAGATTTTCAAACATGAGCGAAGTATACACGCATCTTCTACATGAAAAGAGCCATGCTCATGTTCTGAACAGAACACGGCAAAAGAGTTAAGTTGTGAGTGATTCAAAGGGTGTGTAAAGAGATATTGTTCCTGTCGAATCATCTCCAATAAAGAGTTTGTTCCCAACGTAGATAATGGCTTCCTGCTGATTACCAGGCACTGTCCATTGCTTTCTCAACGCTCCATCTTTTTCAAGGACCTTGAGTCGATCAATCACGTCAAACATCGCTAACAGCAATCCACTGGAGGGATCGTAGGCAAGATCTGCCAGATCCGGATGCCCTCCCTCAATGGTGAGCGTGTCGATAAATAACACATCTGTTGACGTTTGACTTGATAAAACAGGAAGTTCGAAACGATAAATCTGACCATCTTGCTGAAGTCCGGCATAAAACACACCCCCTTCGGCATGCGACTCATCTAGAACAAAGGCAAGTGCTTCTAACCCAAGGTTAGGAGAGCCTGTCATCCAGTCTGTTAGGCTGAATGTCCGGGTCACCTGGCCAGTTGAGACATCAAATTCGAGAATACTATCCGGGTGCTCGACACCAATGTAGACAAAGTTACTTGTATGATCTGCAACAGTAATGGCTTCGAGGTCACCGGGAACCGTCCAATGCACAAGATCACTTCCATCCTCGTTCATCATGGAAACGATTCCTTCATCACTGACCGCAAAGAGCTTTTGCATGCCCTCGTGCCATGTCAGTCCGCTTGTCTCATAGTTGGAGGGAAGGCTACCAATTGAGATTCCAGGAAGCACAGAGGAA
>CACORA010000022.1 GCA_902629495.1 Planctomycetaceae bacterium | reverse complement strand
CCCACATATTCCATTCGATAATTGAATGAAGGGTTGAATGGTCTTATTTTAAGCTTCGTGCTATTTCTCCAGCACCTAGCGACTTCCATGCCACAAAAATAAAACTGACGACTTTTATAAAAATACCCCAAAGGTAAAAAGCATGGGATTAAAAGCCGCCAAGAATTATCCAAGGAGATGTGTCGAATATATGTCGATTAGATTGTGTTCAGGGTTGTTCATACTTGTTAACGATGAAACTTCTCGACTAAATTTATTGGGTGAGTGAACACTTTTGAACACTATTGAACTAAGCTGAACGACTCATAAAATTATGGTTGCGGCCTCCCTTGGGGGTATTCGCTGGCCTTTACGTATAGGTCGTTATGAACATTGGCCCATTTCTGGTCCATCGCTCTGTACTGCAGCCCCTCTAACACTCCTTCTCAGGTGGGGGCAACGTGCTACCCTATCCGGCTTGCAAAGATATCCAATACACCGGTCAACGTGCCGAGCTGAGATGCTAATAAGATGAGAAACCAGAGAGAGAAAAAACAATGATGAAATTATTTTTGCAATATATTTTTACCCCCTTTTTTTTCACAGGAGTCTTAATGACTTCTCTGGGGGATGCCAAAGGGAAGCAAGACGGTGTGTCGGCACCGATGGTTAAGAACGCCTGGGGAAACCTCTATAAATTTCATCAGTCACGGGCTCACTATCGCAGTGGAAAAACGTATCTGGCCTGGGTGGGGCCCAACAATCATCCGTATGTTTCTGTATATAGTCATAAAAAGAATGAATGGTCGGCTCATAAGCGGGTAGGGACGAACCTGATTTCCCCGCAGGACTACCACGGTAATCCCTCCATACTGATCGATCGAGAAGGTTTTCTACATGTTGTGTATGGGGGGCATAATAAAAAGATGCGGTACAGCCGATCTTCAAAGCCATTGAGCAATGATGATTGGGAGGACTGTACGTCCCGCCTTCCTTATACCGACAGCACCTATCCCCAACTGTTCGCTATGTCCGACGGTACGATTTACAGTTTTTACCGCAGAAAAACGCATAGAGGAAACTGGTCCTACGTAACCAGTAAGGACAATGGTATGACCTGGTCCAACGAAGTGCACGTGCTTGATGGGCGGTCTCCTCCAGGAAATGGATGGTACGCAGCTTTCACGAAGGATCCAAATCGTGACGACATCCATCTCATGTTCCTTTGGCACGCGTCAAAGGACAACCTGCCTCATAGTCGACGCAATCTCTACTACATGAAAATGGATCACTCTACGGGAACATGGTCCAGTATGGAGAATGAAGCACTCAACACTCCTTTATCGTTTGAAGAAGCAAACGATAAAGTGATGATATTTGACTCAAAAAACAAATATAGCTCCATACCTCAGCATTGGCTCACTGTTGATGGGCGTCCTGTAGGACTCAATCGAATCAGCGACAAGGACGGTGTTAATACACGACACCTGCACGTATGGACGGGTGACTCTTGGCGTACGCAAAAGGTGCCGATCGACGTACTATTGAAGCCGACAAAAAAAGAATGGGTGGGGTTTCGCTCCAGGGAAGGAACAGTGCAGCGATTCACTAGTAAGGATGAAGGCACCCACTGGACTCCGGGTGAAGTTATTTTGAAGACCGATGGCGAACAAAACTTAAATGCACTGTTTGCTGAAGCTCATCCCGATGCCGTTTTGACGATCGTCGACAACGTGGATGAGCAGCGGGTTCCGGGTGAACAACGATTGTGGGTTTGGGGTGCTGCAGGATTTCTCGATTAAGACGGGATCGGGACAGGGGGCACACATCACACTCAAACAAGGAAACCAAAGCATGTTCATTCGACAACACGCGGTCGTATCTTCATTTCCGTGCTTTATATGCATGCCGTGCAGGCTTCAGACTGGTAAAGAATTGACAACAATAACATGATCAAATCCCCCATAGTTCAGAAGCATTGGATGAAGAGCGAGTGAGAATTGTCAAACCAGATGTGTAGAATATTCGCAGGGGTAACATTGTTCCCGGTTGTGGACAGTTGCAAATACTCTGCTTCTTCTTAATGACGACAAATGTTCTTCGAGCTGAAAGAATGGGATGACCGCATCTGTACAACGCATGTCCGTGAATGGCCTTGTGGTCCTTGTGTCATTGGCATGTATGGCTGTTGGCTGTCGTACCAAGCCAGTCTATGACCGGGTTGGTACACCACGTGTTTGGAAAGGGGAGGAGGTCTCTGGTGCCTATGAGCACTACGTGGATGCCACGATGAAAAGAGAAGGGGGCACTGTTGTTGTGACCTGTACCATGCCTCAGTTACTGCTTGGGACCATGCGCTTTGAGGTTAAGCAGATTTCCCTTCGTGATGCAGATCATGCAGAAGTTGCTGCCGTTGAAAATCACCCAACGCTTACAGGTGCATTCTCAGAGCAGCAACTTGAAACCCTTGTCGTACACGTGCTCTATATCGATGAGCATGCATTCAGTGAAATAATTACTGATCCGCAACAACAGGTAGATTGGTCTGTTCGAATCAAAAGGTTCCAATTGGTCGATGCCCTCGAGTTACGTTAGAGAAGAGTTGGAATCGGGCGGTGCAGCGACTGTTTTTTGCTTGGATCTTGATTTTGAGGTTTTCGGCTACGTAGACAGAGGCGGCTGTTGTTGCATTAAACAGTATTTGCCTATGCTTAGTACTTGACCATGTTTGACGAACGATGCCCTCGGTAACAAGAAGGACCGGCATGAGGCAGGATGCACCATTTGGGAACATGCCTTGCGTTTTTCTATGGGATTCAGCAAATGTTCCCTTTTGTGAATACTCAGGGCTCCACGAGTCTTCGTGAGCCTGTTCAGTCGATTGACAAGTGCGATGCATAGGTGGCGGTTATGCAATATGTTTTTTTTGCGGCAGTCATGGGACTACTTGGTGGATTTCTTTTTTCGTTGGTCATGGTCATTCGGAGGCAGCCCCTATCACCCTTAGGGAGAGGGCTTCTTGTCGTGTTGCGGCTCATGCCTACGCCGTTCCTTCTGTTTGGATTTTTGGCAAGCGGTGAACCAGGGACGCATTGGGGATGGCGTTTTGGCTATGGTGCGTTATTCATTGGATGTATTGTCACAGCCATACAGCTGTGTTGGCCAAAACGTACACCATCGACTGCGTCGCAGGAGGTCGAGGAATAGGAAAACTTGGTACGGCTCTCGATATTCAATGTCGTACTGTCTTTATGATGAAATTGAATGAAAGAACCAGAACACGTACTCGTGACACGTACAGGTTTCTGATCTTATCGAAGGGAGGATCGCGACTCCCAGATGAATGAACCGTTGTATTCGATCGTGTGCTGGGCCATCCGTTTGAGTCCGGTAGTGTTGATGGGGGCAACGTGGTTGCTTTTCTACTACCGATTCCCGACTTCTCACACAAAGGTGTGGGTCGTGTTGGGTGTTGGTTATCTCAGCGGTGTGTTTTCGGTGTGGTGGTATTGGGATTTTGCTATTTCCTTTGCTCCAAATAACCTAATTGCAGAAGAGCTTCTTTCCAAAGATGGAGCGCCGCAGCTCTTTGCGCCCTTCGTGATGCCCTTGTTTGTCGCTGTTTACTTTCTGCTCATTTGGCCGGTCACTTGGTTTGTGACAAAGATTTGGAAGAGACAAGGTTTTGAGTAATCTGCGTTCTGCAGAATCATGAATGGGCGCCAGTGCAATTGGAGTCAGTCAACAAGTCGTTCAAATGACAAACACTAGATGTGTTCAGTGTCTCAGGTCATAATGAAGAGGTGGTCAAGTTGCTTTCTAGCCGTGGAAAAAATGTGATTCGTTGTCCTCACGGTGAAAGAGATATTGTGACTGTTTGAGATCAATTTTTATCTGTCAATTAACAACTGCTTATGTATTTGATTCGTACCAATGTCGTGTCGATCCTGTCGCTGATCATTCTTTGCTGGAGTTATGCAGAGAGTTCATTTGGGCAAAAGCGACCGGTCCGAGTTTCGATAACATCGGATACTGAAGATGGTATTACAGAAGTCAATAACGACGTCACCGTGACAGCCACAGTCGAAAACAACGCAACGGATGACATCACTGGAACCATTGAGTGGAAGGTCCGTTCTGTAAGCGTTGAGCCTCCTTCTTCTGAGAAACAACCTCTCTCAGTACAAAGGAATCAACATGTTGTGAGCACCTATACATTTTCAATGCCCTGCTCAGGATTTGCTGATATTGAATGCGAACTGAAGACATCCTTGAGTGAAAAGCCAATACGAGTGAAGCATCGCTTGGGAGCTGATGTAGAAGGGATCTTAAGCCCACTTACGCGTGAGAAAGATTTTTTTGCGTTCTGGAAAGAATCACTTTCGCAACTTGCAGGTGTGTCACCTGCATTTCAGATGACGCTACAACCTGCCAAACCTGATTCAAATGTGCGCCTCTACGAGGTATCGATGCAGAGTTTTGGAGATGTCTGTGTCCGTGGTTGGCTTGAAATCCCGAAACAGGATGGGGTTTTTCCGGCTATTCTTCGGGTGCCGGGATACGGACAAAACATGAAGCCTGTTGGTGGTCAGGAAAACCTGATCATCTTTTCCTTTAACCCTCGAGGTCATGGGAACAGTCAAGATAACATACCTGGCAAGCCACACGACTTCTGGATACGCGGGCTTGATAGCAAAGATTCATATTTCTACCGCGGAGCCTATCTCGATTGCATTCGTGCGTTGGATTTTCTTTGTTCTCGCAAGGATGTAGATCAAAATCGCATTGCTGTATGGGGAGGCAGCCAGGGAGGAGGATTTGCATTTGCAACAGCATCACTCGATCAACGCGTTGATCTGTGCATCGCAGATATCCCTTTTCTTTGTGATTGGGTGAACTATTTCAAGCTTACGCATTGGGAGGAAATGGATACGTGGATTGCAGCAAAGCCACATCGATCTTGGTCAGACACATTAAGAACAATGAGCTATTTTGACACAATGAATCTCTGTGAACGAGTGACCTGCCCGACAATCATGAGCATTGGACTCCAGGACCAAATCTGTCCACCAACAACAAGTTTCTCAGCGTTTAATCGAATTCGTGGGGAAGAAAAAACATACAAGATATATCCTGCACGTGGACACGGGCTGGGTAAAGAACATCAAGAGCACATCTGGCAGCAAATTAAGAAAAGGTTTCAGGCAGTGCAGTGACAGATGTTATTCGCACATGAAGACGTTAGAGACATTACAAATGGTTGAGGTATGCGTAAAGTGTCCAGTCCATTATTTTTGAATGACAGAACTATCGCACCTATCTGAAAGTCACAAAATGCCTGGCTTGAAGAGACATGTGATGATGGTGGGTGTAGATCTTGTTTTAACCCCCTGACCGACATGCCAACAGCCTGCTCTATCTGTTTGGAACCGTTGGGAAGGATTTTCACCGGCCTGGTTCATTGTGCCTGTGCGCCACCTCTTGAGAGTGTCTTGATGAGTGCCGCAATTCTTTAGTTTCAAGTTTATGCAGCATAGTATCAAACTGTAACGATTACATAAGCATTCCATAACTGGTGCTTTTTGTAGCTCCTCGACTGAAGAAGAGTCGAAACGATTGTTATAGGGAGACAGACGTCCGTAGTGAGTTCCTCGATCCTTCAGAGACAACCGCATCAGCGTCTTTTTTACTGGATACTCTAGATGATCATGTCGACTCAACAATCGATTTGTCTCAGTGTCATCGCATACCTTTGTGGTACGACTCTTTTTGCTGCAGGTGCATCTGGATTGAACCGGGATGAGTTTTCTGATGCATATGCACAAAATGAAGTGGATGCTCCAGTCACACTGATGCCACGTGAAGGTGTCCCTGATGAAGATGTGTATCAATATCGCGCTACAGCACCACAAGAAGCGGTTGTTGAAGAAGGTGCCGCTCGGTACCTGGAAACAGAATTTCTTCTGAAGCGTGGCGTTGAAACATATGGTTGGCTTGATGTCGGTATTGGTGCAAATAATTGGGGGGCTGCATGGAATGGACCAATCACATTCAATGATCGTGCCTGGCAAGGCCAGATGAATCAGCTCTATCTCGTCAATGAAAGAATTCTTGACGAAGATGGTCTCAGTTGGGGTGGTCGCGTTGATCTTCTTTATGGCACCGATTTTCTTTTCACGGTTGCTGCTGGTCTTGATGCATACCGCACCTATCCTGATCCGGTTGGCCTTTCAGGCCCTCGGTGGGCAAGCAGTCGGTATTATGGTCTTGCTATGCCTCAGCTATACGGTGAATTGGGGAGTCAGTCTCTCAATGTCAAGTTTGGGCATTTCTATACCTTGATCGGTTACGAAGTTGTTCCAGCAATCGGTAACTTCTTCTACACGCATGCCTATACCATGCAGTATGGTGAGCCGTTCACTCACACTGGTGTACTCGGAACCTGGGTGCCGAATGATCAACTGACGATCATTGGCGGTATAACGAACGGTTGGGATAACTGGGACAATGGTCTTCAGACTGGACGCACCATCGCAAACCCCGGATATGCAAATTTCAATAGTAATGCCTCATTCTTGGGTGCCATCACATTCTCAAGTTCAGATGGTTCGCAGGCGCTCACCATTGCGAATTCGAGTGGAAACCAACTAGCTGCAGAGAGCTTCGTGGTTCCAAATCAGGCTTTTGTTGGGAATCTATCTATAACCAGTATCGTGTACTCCAATGAATTCACAGACAAACTGACCTACGTCTACCAGAGTGACTTTGGTTATCAGGCATATGCTGGTGGTGACGATCCCTTCTTCTACGAAACGCAGGGCCAGCAACCAAGTTCTGCGTATTGGTATGGCGTGAACCAATACCTGTTTTACAACTTTTCGGACGTCCTTATTGGCGGCCTGCGTCTTGAGTGGTTTCGTGATAATAACGGAACTCGAGTGCAGTATGGTCTGCGTGATGGTTCGCCCGAGCTTGGGGGGTTTGCTGGAAACTTCTGGGCGATGACATGGGGGCTTAATTATCTTATTGGGGATAATCTCGTCATCCGGCCCGAACTTCGTTACGACTGGTTTAGCCAGGATCAGGGAAATGCGGCACAAGGTGTTGGTCTACCGTTTGGTAGACTTGCCGGTGGCTTAGGAACAGAAAGTGATCAGTTCTACGGTGGCTGTGATATCGTCTGGCAGTTCTAAGCACAATGAGGGACCATGTTTTTGACAGCACATGATCCTTGACGGCACATTTCTTGTGGTGGATGAATACAGTTGCAATGACACCAAGTAGTGAGATCAAAGTTGCCACGACGGATGAAGAACGATTTCGAATCTATCGCTTTCGGTATGACATTTATGTCAAGGAAATGGGCAAACGTCCAACTGTTGCCGATCATTCCAGGCAGATCATTCGTGATGAACTCGATGATGCTGATGCACATCTTCTGTATGCTGAGCACAATGGGCAGATCATCGGTTCGGTGCGATTAAATTGCAGGACAAAGAACCAATTCCCAGCATCATGGGAGAGGATCTATGATGTTCAGAAGTTTACGCCAGATTTTGGTGATCATATCTCCATGACGTCACGGATGATGGTCGGACAAGACTGGAGGGGGTCAAGTATTCCTGCTGCCTTGGTTGGTGCCGTGTATCAGGCTGGCCGGGGTATGGGGAGCAAATTTGACTTTTGTAATTGTGCGCCGTCGTTGCTCGAATTTTATGAGCAGATTGGTTTTCGTCGCTTCACGGATGGTTTTATTGATGAAGATAATGGCTATCGGGTGCCTCTTGTTATGGTCGTCCGTGATATTGAGCATCTCAAAAGGGTTCGGAGTCCCTTGTATCGTGTGGCACGAAACTTCAGTCACGAGCCTGAAGCCAGTGAATGGTTTCAAAAAACCTTTCCGGCCTACGCAACTCCAGCCAATAGTCGGTCTCGAAATGCAGATGAATTCTGGAAGCAACTTTCAGATCAACTTGCAGCCCCCCCGAACGAATGCATTCAGCTGTTTGAGTCATTGCGAGATGAAGAAGTTAGCATGTTCTTGCGTTCAGCAACCGTTCTCAGCCTCCAGCCCGGGGACAGAATTATTCGTCAGGGGGATGTTGGTGATGAGATGTATGTCATTCTCTCAGGTGTTGCAGAGGCTGTTAGCCGCGCGGATAAGCAAGAGTACTCGTTAGCAATTATGTCAAAAGGACAGATCTTTGGTGAAGTGGCATTCATTTCAAAAACGGTGCGGAGTGCTGACGTGAATGCTCTGACTGAGATGAAAGTATTGGTCATCAGTAAGGGGTTTCTTATGCGAGCGATGCGGAAGCAGCCTGAAATATCAGCAAAGGTATTGTTGAATCTTTCACTGATTCTTGCGCAGCGTTTACGTGACAGGACGGACTCGTGGGTTGATGCAATGAATCGCTAGGTTTACGTTTCTTGATGCTACACGTTAGATTGCAGGAAACAGGTATGAAGCAATGCAATGAAGGAGTGCCAGATGAGCGATCGTGCTGCAGGCTCATATGCATTTGGTGATTTTGAAAAAAATAATGAAGAACTTGCTCGTCTCAAACAGCAAGCGATGATTGTCACTCAGATGGAGAGACGTGTGCTTGCTCAGGTTGGACTCACATCTGGCATGCGGGTGCTTGATCTGGCGTGTGGCCCCGGCATTGTGACAGCCCTGCTGGCTGATATGGTTGCACCTGCAGATGTTGTAGGAGTCGATCTCAGTACAGACCTTCTGGGCGAAGCGTGCGCCTATGTGGAGCGTTGTGGTGCGCAGAATGTACAGTTTCAACAGGGCGATGTGTATTCGCTTGATGAGGGGCTCGGGTCTTTCGACTTTATCTATACTCGCTTTCTCTTTCAGCATCTCCGTGATCCTGCGCTCGCACTGTCAAAAATTCTTTCGAGGCTCTCGCCTGATGGCAGACTCTGTATCGTTGATGTCGATGATGCGTGGCTCACTCTCTATCCTGAGCCTCTGGGATTCCGTGCATTTACACAACACGCTGCTGAAGGACAGACGCGTAGTGGTGGTGATCGCCATATTGGTCGGAAGTTGGGTGGACTGCTTCAGCAGGCAGGCTTCAAGGATGTCAACGTTGACGTCATCACCGTAACGTCACAGCAACTGGGGATGCGTAACTTTCTGGATATTACCACTGGGTTCAAAAAAGAGCAGGTTGCTGGCGAGTATTCACATGAGGCAGGGAAAGACCTCGAGGAAATATATAAGTGCGTTGACAGAGAGGACGCATGGGGGTTTGTTGCGGTCTTTGTGGCAACGGGTGCGAAGTGAGCATCAGAACGGACGATCGACCTTGCGGCATCTGTTCTCTTGATGGCATGCTCTTGGGGGTATTTTTTCTTTGTGAATCATCGTCATGACTCCTGCCGATCCTTTACTCACTATCCTGTTTGTTGACATTAGTGAGAGTTCAAAACTTTACCAAACACTTGGTGATCAGAATGCATCTGTTGTGATCGCTGACTTGCTGAACCAACTCGCTGATATTACTCAGACACATGATGGCGTTGTGATCGATCGTATCGGTGATGAGTTGATGACACTCTTTCAATGTGGTTCCTCTGCACTGAATTCAGCAGTGGCTATGCAGTGGGCAGTGAATGACTTTACGCATCATTGCCTTCCTGATGACTCACGATTGGCGGTGCGGGTTGGCCTCCATACGGGACCAACGATGATGGATAATGGACGACCCAAAGGTCAGTCTGTCTATCGTGCAAAAAGGGTTGTTGAAAATACCAAGGCGCATCAGATCCTCATTGATCATGAGACATGGGAGCTCCTCCAACAGGCCCATCATTGGGATGTGCGACCGCTCAACACAATCGGCCTCAAGGGTCAGGCAAAGCCTGCGTCACTTGTTGAGGTTTTCTGGAATAAGGATGAATCGACCGCACTCAATCATCGGAAGCCACGAGTGTCTACATCAAGTGTGGGGGTAGAATTGGAGGTAGGAGATAAAACACTTCGGGTTGAGCAGCATCAGCAGATCTCAGTTGGGCGGCTTCCGCCATGTGATGTTGTTCTTGCCCATTCATCGATTTCAAGAATCCACGCCTACCTAAAAAGTCGAAATGCAAGCATTTATGTTGAAGATGTGAGCACAAATGGATGCTACATCCAACAGGATGGAGAGGTGTCGTCGCAGTTTGTTCATGGAGATGAGGTTCCAATTATGGGATCTGGTCTCATCGGTCTCGGCAGGCCGCCAGAATCAGGAACGCTTCATACGGTTCGCTACGACTGTATTTCTCCGTGATACAAGCATTGTTCAAAAGTTTTTTTTGTTTCTTGTTGAAGCATATCGATGCCAGTGCTTGCGGATGAAATCCTCATCAGCTGCCTTCGATGTCACAAGATAACGGTAGTGTGATACATACTTCTGCCCCGGTTCAATTTGGAATGGACCTGTGACGGTCGGTGCGAAGCAAAAATATGGCTTGTTGGGATGGAGCCGTACATGTTGTGGTGCACGATAGTTTTGAGGACTACAGAACACTACAAATGACACATCCTGACCATCAATTTTTCCAGTCATTGTGACCCAGTTGGATTGTGTGTGGTTGCCGGTCCAGCGGTCCTTCCCGTCACTGGTGAGAAACTGGAGGTCACCCGGCTTCATGCGGGAGTCCCCCTTTTTTTTCAGCCATTGATCGTTTCCACGGAAGGCCATGCCACCGTAGTGATACTCGGCAAGGGCGAGCGGCTTCTCTGAAGCGCATGTTTGTACGCTTTCAAGGTCGAACAAAAAATGGTCTTCTGGGGTATGGTGAACCGTCACCGTCCAGATTTCATAGAGAGCGTCAATGCATTCAGTTCCACTGTTAACCGTGAAGGCATGCTTTACGCTGAATGAAACCTTTTTTTCTTGGCAAGTGATATTCACGACCTCCCGAAACTCGACACCTGCGAGCTGTTTTGACTGATTCCAGAAGTCAACGTTCTTCCCATCGAATGTTGCGTTGGTCCAAGCAAAGAAGAGGGCATGCTGATGTGCATGATCACGTGGATAGTCACCCGAAATTTCCTGCCCTGTTGGTGAGAACACGGGGTGAATGTAGCCGCTACGACTGAAGTGCTGGTCTAACCCTTCAGGAACGGGCCTCGCAGTTTTGACGTACTCGAGAACTGGTTTGCCGCGTTGTGAGATGCGAATGCTGTTTTCTGTCTCGCTCAGGCGCAGTTCACTGCTGCGGGCCTGCACGCTGATACTGAAGGAAAGAAGGAGACTCAAGAAGGTGACAGATGTTTGCGGCATAACACGAACTGAGTGGTCGAGGTTCTCTTGAAACATCTGTCACTATATCATCTTTCAGAAGTATCGATATTCATGTTGATGCTGCAGTCACTTCAACGGACTAAAGCATGCCCTGTCCATGACGACCAATGTCGAACGAAGGAGTCCCTCGAGAAGTTCGTTGAAGAATTCTATGGGGTATTCCTTATTGTAAATTCAGTTATGGTATACGAATGACAGCAGGTGATTGCAAAACGTCGCTTGGGTTATCGCTTACTACTACGTCATCCCATCCCAGGAATATTCCATGCATGCTTGCATACGTACGTTGTTCCAAGTGCTTCGAGTAACTGCTTCAAGAAAAGCACGATCGGTTGGATTCGGTATATGTCTTGCTATGTTCTGTTGCATGGCGTGTGCAGATGATCATCACATTCGCCATTCATTTCTTGGATTTGGCAAGGCCAATCAAGTTGTGTGGGTGGGAGAAGATGACGCTATCGTGTGGAAGTTTGATTATCCAGCGAGTGATGGCTCTATTTTGAAGAACGGCAATGTTCTGGTGGCACTGTATCCGACAAAAGAGTATCCGGCGGGTGGGGTCGTCGAAGTGAATCCAAAAGATGACACGGTGGTGTTTTCTTATCAGGGACAGCAAGCAGAAGTCAGTACTGCCATCAAGCGAGATAATGGCAATTATGTGATTGCCGAGCTAGGGGCCGAGCCGCGGGTGGTCGAAGTGAATGCACGAGGTGATGTGGTCAGCATGATGCCGTTCGAGTGTCAAAAGAAGAATGTACACATGCAGACACGGATGCTGCGTGTGTTACCAAATGGCAACTACATTGCACCCCATTTATTAGATTTTGCAGTCAAAGAATATGATCCTGAAACGGGGAAGGTGCTTCGTGTATTTGCGACGGATGACAGAGGGCGTGACAAAAAGGATTGGCCATTTACGGCCATTCGTCTGCAGTCTGGGCATACGCTCATCGGTTGTACAAATGGCAATCGAATCATCGAAATTGATGCCGCAGGGAAGATTGTCTGGAGTGTGGATAACGATGACTTGGGAGAAGATCTCTTTGATGATGCGTGTGGAGTGCAGCGACTGGCCAATGGAAATACCGTGGTGACAAGTTATCATGCACAGGGTGATCGCGTGAAGTTATTTGAAGTGACCCGTGACAAGAGAGTTGTGTGGAAATATTCAGGGATGCATGCGGGTTTTCACCATTTCCAGATTCTTACAACCAATGGTAAGACATTGGAACTGAATGGCCTCCGCTGATATCATCAGTGTTGACTGGATTCTTTTTTTTCTTCGTATCATTAAGGACCTTATTTCATGTTTCCACGAACGCTGTGTGTGTTTGCACTGATTGTGACGCTGTTTTCTTTCCTGAGCACTCTCGGATGGGCTGAGGACTCAGGTGGAATTGAAGCAACGCCTGACTACACGGCTCAGGCCTGGCAGGCTCTTGGAGAGGGTGATCATGAGGAGGTTGTTCGTCAGGCCGATGCATGCCTGAAGGCCTTCGGTAAGCTCGCTGCAGACCAACAGCATGCAGATGAAGAGATCACAAATCTGAACGCAGAGGATTTTCCGGAGCTCAACAGTGTGGGCACATGTCTTTTTATTCTTGGGCGATCGTTGCAGAACGAGGGAGACAATCAAGAAGCCGTGAAGGTCTTTAAGAGACTGATCAACGACTTTGAAGACGCTCGCTGTAAGAACGAAGAGGGCTACTTCTGGAAGCCTGCGATCGCTGCACAGAAAAAACTTGATGAACTTGAGTCTGAATAAGTCGTCGGCGTTTCAATGCGGTGGCACACACGACCTGCAGAGACATGGCTTTGTGCCATGTCTCTACTAGTCCATGGCTATGATTACCGCCAACGTCGGAATGGCTCATAGATTCGTACTGTCAGCAGCACCTCGCTTGCAGCATAGTTTGAGGTGTATGGAGTTTGGGTTCCAAAAACGTCCAATTGCTGAGCTGTATCTGTGATAGAAAAGAAGCGATATCCAAGATCAATCGCCATGCGATTGGAAACATCATAGATCAGTCCGCCCCCTGCCTGCCAGGCAAAGGCAGCTACGTTGTTGTCGCCTGAAAAGAGTCCTGTGGTACTTGAAATAACACTTCGGTATCCCCCGGCACCGATACCACCACCAGCATAGATATCAACATCCCCGATCACATCCCAGTCTCGCCAGACATTGGCCATCGCTGACCAGCCAAACTTCGCTGAAGAATTGACAGTTTCACCGAAGCCTGTTTCGTTTCTTCCTATAACATCACGTCCACGACCTTCAAACTCAACCCGGAGTGCTCCATTCTCACGGAATGATCGCACGCCTGCTGTACCACCAGCAGTAAAAAGTGATTGGTTTGGTACGGTGGTGAGCGCATCTGTTTTATCAAGGGTGCCGAAGTCCGCTCCGACGATCGTTCCCAGATAAAACTGCCGGCATGGGGTGTCGCAATCGCAGCATGAGAGAAAAGAGTCACATTGTTTCGCATAGACGTTGCCTGCGGTGAAATGGAATGAAAGGCACAGGGTCAAGACTGACAGAACCCCTAGCATTACAGATGGCCTTCGCTGGTACATTGCAAACTCCTTGATAACATTCATTCACGAAAAAGCATTACGAAATGCATATCCGTCACACGCTGAACTGCTAGATCGACCTGTTCGTCCCATATCAAAAGAAGTATTCGAACGAATGTCATAAACCGGATAGTCGATACACTTCAAAGATGAGGCTATTCACGGGTGTTTAGCTACATGGAATGAAAGCAGGGAGGCTGTATCGCTTCCCAACCCGCAGAGTCTCACAAAACACCATACGGCGAATCTGTGAATCCATGCATTTCGACGAGATCGTGGAAGCAAAAGAGATAACAGCAGAAAACCCAATAAAAGTGCAGGAAACAGCTGTATTTATGAGAAAATGTGGCAGGAACGGGGCCGGGCGTTAGCCTACAGGCATGTGTGCGGTTTTTTTAGGCAGAGTCATCGAACGTTACGTTGAAAACGAAAGTTCCCATGGAAGATATAACGAATAAGCCAATAATCATTTTTGGGGCTACGGGAAGTGTCGGTTCATCACTTGCTCGTCGTCTCTCTCAGTCAGGTCGTCCTGCAGTGCTGGCCGCCCGGGATGCGTCATCGCTTTCGCTCCTTGCAGATGCGTTAGGGTATCAGAGTTTCGTTGTTGATATGCGTGATGCAAAAGCCATTCAGCACTGTTTTGAATCAGTCACCTCGGAATATGCTGCCGTAGGAGGTGTCGCCCACTGTGTTGGATCGGTCCTTCTCAAGCCCGCGCATCTTACAAGCTATGAAGAATGGGATGATGTGCTTGCCACAAATCTCACATCAAGCTTTTCGGTTGTTCGGTCAGCAGGAAAATGCATGCGTTCTCATGGTGGTTCTGTGGTTCTTGTGAGTTCTGCCGCAGCAACGATCGGGATGCCAAATCATGAAGCGATTGCTGCGGCCAAGGCAGGGATTGAAGGGCTTGTTCGTTCAGCAGCAGCAACCTATGCGGGCAGTTCTATTCGTTTCAATGCCGTTGCTCCAGGTTTGGTCAAGTCAAAAATGACTGAAAGACTGTGGAATAATGAAACGACAGCATCAAATTCAATTCAGATGCACGCGCTTGGCAGACTTGGTGAACCAGATGATATTGCTGCGGCTATTGATTGGTTGTTGTCCACAGAAAGTAGCTGGATAACCGGTCAGGTGCTTGGTGTTGATGGTGGGTTGGCAAGTGTTTTACCACGTCGAACAGTACGGGCATGATACTGAGGGCAACTGATGCGGGGAGTCAACGAAATATCGCCAAAGTGGATGTCTTTCGTCCTTGTTGCAGCAGCCCTGTACAATGTTGCGTGGGGAAGTTGGGCCATTCTGTTTCCTGAAACTATTTTTCAATGGACAGCTTTTGAGCCAATGCCAATCTATCCGGAACTCTGGCAGTGCATTGGGATGATTGTCGGGGTGTATGGTGTGGGGTATGCCATCGCAGCATCGAATCCTGTTCGGCATTGGCCGATAGTCTTGGTGGGCCTTCTTGGAAAAATATTTGGTCCGATTGGTTTTCTTCAGGCTGTCTGGGAAGAGCGATTTCCAGTGGCTATGGGATGGACCATTCTCACGAACGATGTGATCTGGTGGGTGCCATTTAGTTTGATACTCGTACATGCTTTCAAACAGCACGCAAAAGAGCGACATGCCACAGGACATGCGGAAGATCGATTAGAGGTTTGAGAATAATGTTTTTAATCTTGCTAGCCAATGTAGCGTCGACATGGGCCATGGTGGGACTCATTTGGTTTGTTCAGATTGTTCACTATCCTCTCTTTGGTCTTGTGGGACAGGGTGAGTTCGCTGAGTATGAGTATCGTCATAAGATTTTGACGACGCGTGTCGTCTTGCCACTTATGTTAACAGAACTGGCCTCTGCATCAGCACTGTGTCTGTGGTGTCCTGAGGCTGTGTCACCATACGTAGCATGGATAGGGTTCGGACTGATTGCTTTGATTTGGCTTTCTACGTTCTTCGTGCAGATTCCTGCACATCAGTCCCTCTCAAAAGCGTTTTCAAATTATCACCATCGCATACTCGTTACATCAAATTGGATTCGGACCGTTGCGTGGTCCGTGCGAGGACTTCTTGTGCTTGTCATGGTCTGGCAAAGCCTGCCCTCGTAGAAAACGCTTTGCTCCAGCCATTCGTTTGAGAATTGGCTTGTTGATGAGCAGGCCCTTCACATCTCTTTGTTTCGTGCCAAAACTAGAGGCTCAATTCCTCACCCATGTGGAGAAGTTGTAGCGTGTCAGGAAACGTTGTTCCCTCTGAGAGTCCGGATGCTCCTCAGTGTCTTTCTTCCAGAGAAGGACTGGGTTTTCTTGGCATTGGTCTTTCCACAGCCAGTTTCATTCACATGTTGTCATTCTCATGGTGGATGGGTTTAGTTTCTGGCCAGGTGTTACTTGGAGCGACGCTCCTGCTTTTTTTTCTTCCCCGATCTGTATGTGCCCTGTCCACTTTTTTGGTGGCGAGTCTTGTCTACTGGTATCAACGACTGCCATTCGTTCCCAACCATATTTTTTTTGAAATACTTGTGCATGTTGGGATGCTCGGCACGATCATGGTCGTTGTTGTCACGCGTTGGGGAAAAGAAAAAGAGGCATGTGATGACCTTGGGGACAGTATCTATGAACGGATTCGGCCAGTCGTCATGGCCTCCCTGATCATCATGTATCTGTTCACGGTGCTTCATAAGCTGAATTGGGATTTCCTGAATCCAGCAGTAAGCTGTGCCGTCTCGATGCACAAAGAACTTGCGTCAGTCGTCCCGTTTGTACCGAGTGATGAATGGACGTTCTGGCCAACTATCGTGGGTACGCTTGCCATCGAGTTACTTATTCCACTTGGTTTGTGGTGGCGTCCAACACGAATGCTTGCTGTTGTCCTTGGGCTTTTTTTTCATTGGTTTCTTGCCCTGCATCCTCATGGTGGCATCTACAGTTTTTCACATCTGCTGTATGCCTTGTATGCCGTTTTTCTGTTCTCGTCAAAAGATCATCCATGTGAGCTGTGGAGCGGTATGCCTCGCTGGGGTGGCATTGTGATCAAACTTCTGGCTGTGACTATTTTTGGAAGTGGAATTTTTCTTCAGATGCAGGCGTATAAAACAGGTCAAGGCTTTCTGGTTGCCAATGCAATTGGCTTCTATATCTGGTTGCTTTTTGCTGGATTTATGGCAAGCACCTATGCTGCACATTTCTATCTCAATCCATCACGTCGTTTGACGGCCCCAGAGTTTTGCTCGATGGGATGCTTATGGATCTTTCCCGTGTTGGTCTTTTTGAATGGTGCATGTCCGTACCTCAGCCTGAAGACGACGACTGCATTTTCTATGTTCTCGAATATTCGGACGGAAGTGAATGCGAACAATCATCTCTTTATGCCCCGGCTGAAGCTTTTTGGCTATCAAGATGACCTCGTGATGATTACAGAATCCAACGACAGGCAACTTCGGCAATACGCAAAGACGAAGGATCTGATTGCGTGGTTTGAGTTCCAGAGGATTGTGGCCTCTCGTAAGCGTGCTGACTTATTCGTGAGATACAGTCGCAATGGTGTTCAAGCTACTCTGGAGAGGAAGAATAAAGAAAAAAGAAACGAGGGCCAACTGATGAAACATCCGTGGTATCTTGCAAAGTTTCTGGTCTTTCGGCCAATTGGTCGCCTGGACAAGTCCATGCCATGCCGTCACTAGGATACAACCATACGACGAATCTTTCATCGTGATGCAATGACCATAGAGGGAGGAGAGAACGCTCATGTTTTTTCACTATGTACGCATGTGTGCTGCCTCGAGTGTCATGCATGGAGGTGCTGTCGTGGTTGCTCTTTTTTTTCTGTCAGACGTGCATGGGCAGAGTCAGGTTGGTGATCATGTTTCACAACAGGGCAAAACAATCGAAGAGAATATTCGTGTCCATCGTCTTGGCACAACAAAGAGATCTATTTTTGATGCCTTCTCCTATTTGAATCGCTTGCCTGAGAAGTTAGATGCTGAAGAAACACCGACTGATTTTGCCAGTCGTATGTTCAGTCGGCTGGCAAATCAGGAAGGTCGAGTGTTGTTGAAGATGCCAGTAGGTATGGGGCGAGCACACTATGAAGGACTCAAGACATTTCTTCGGTATGAAGGCGAGGTGAGTGTCGGTAATTGTGCGAGTTGTCATGTGTTTCCAGAGTTCACCGACGGCATGTCGCATGTTGTCGCAAACAATACGGACGCGACACCGACACCATCGGTTCGTAATGCGATTGAGAGAGGAGTTGATCTCAAGGCAGTGCTGCAGAAGAAGTTAGAGGCATCACGCCTTAAGAAAATGGGAAAAGCCAAAAGCATCAGTGATCAATACTCAGTCATGCAACTCAATGCAGAGGACGTAGAGCATCTCATCGCCTTTATGCAGATTCTTGACGATGTGTCTGATGAGCAATTCCGGAAACTCATTCTTAGTGCTGCTGTTCTTGATGTATCTGGTGAAGAACCGTGATTTTTTAGAAAATCGTCCACGAATAAGCCTTCCTTTTGGTTATTTCATATGCGGGCGTACATGATTTGCCGAGAAGAATTACCATGAGTCAATTGGAAAGAACGGATTAATGAAAAAATGTCTGCCATTGTTACTGTGGCTTGCTGTGGGACTGAGCATCGATAGCTCTGTGGATGCAGCAGCGATCAGTGGTACGGTCGTTGATGCTGCTGGAAAACCGCTTGAAGGCGTCATGGTGTCTGCGATAGATGATGACCATCGCAAGTGGATATCGGTGTTTTCGGCAGACGATGGTTCGTTTCGTATTATAGGCCTTCGCGCAATCGATCATAATGTCCGTGCTCGTCTCATGGGGCTTGCAGACGAATGGCTCAGTGACGTGCCTGTTGGATCTGAAAATTTGGTTATTCAGACGCGTCGTGCTCATGGTAAGGAGTTGGAGGTACAACGGCCTGCGAACAGTGCCTTCAGCATGTTGGCCTTTGAGAATCCACGTGACAAACTGAATTTCAAGATGATGTGCTCCTATTGCCATCAGGTTGGAACGGTTGGTTTTCGCACGCCGGAAGAGCCTGTTGACTGGGAGACCATGCTTCTGCGAATGGATGGGTTCGGCGGTCTGTATCCGCATACCCAGAAAACCATTATTCCACGTTTGATGGACACCTATAAAGGTGATGCCGTCGAGCGATGGCCAGCCTTCGTTCCGCCTCCGGCTCCAACAGGACTTGCTGCAGCTGCCACGATCACGATGTGGGAGATGGATGAGCCATTGGAAGGGTCATTCCATGACCTGGAGATCGGGCGGGATGGCAGGGTTTATGCCGTCAATATCTCGAAGGGTCGCATGATCGCGCTTGATCAGACATCTGGCGAACAAACAACGTATCGCTTTCCACGAGGAGCGTATGGACCGCATTCGATTGAGACGGCGAATGATGGCAGTCTGTGGACCACAATGTGTGCGAGTGGAAAAATGGTTCGTTTTGATCTCGATACGGAAACATTTGAGTCGTTTAGTAGTGGTGAGGCTCCCAAGACGCGGGGAGATTATCCGCATACACTTCGGATCAATCCAAACGATCCCGAGGGACTCATCTGGTACACCGACGCTGGGTCAAATTCGTGCTTTTCCATTCACCCAAAGACGCACATTGTCAAAGAATACAAACTGCTTCTTGCTGGACAGGCTGTTGCTGCCGGTCGTGGTGAGTCACGAGGTATTACGCCCTACGGTCTCGATTATTCACCAGTTGACGGCATGATCTGGTATTCAAAATTGAATGGCAATCGCATTGGTCGAATCGATCCGAGCGCTGAAGACGGTGACATTAAGGAATGGAATCCACCGTTTCGTGGTCCAAGGCGCTTGCACGTGGCTCCTGACGGAATGGTGTGGGTTCCCGGGTTCGGCTCGGGTGTGTTTGGCAAGTTCGATCCAAACGATGAGAAGTGGACGGTCTATGAACTGCCTGATGCAGAAAATCAGATTCCATATGCACTGAACGTCGATAAAGATGGCATTGTTTGGATTTGCGGTACGGGAAATGACACCATCAATCGGTTTGATCCGAAGACGGAATCACTTGTGGAGTTCCGACTGCCCACTCGTGTTTCCTACACACGCGAAATCGAGTTTGACGACGATGGCAACGTCTGGACGAGCACGTCTGGACCAGCGCGACATATGGAACGCGGCGTGGGTGCTGTGATCAAAATCTCATTGCCAACAATCCTGCCTGACGGAGGCAGTCTGAAGCTTACACCGAAAACCTACGACGGTCGTCATGCCGTTGGCAACCTCGCTACCGCGCCGAAGATCAGCCGCCCGGCGAAGAGAGACAATGCCGCATTGTTTGCGAAGATCGATAAAGCGGAAATGCCAGCTGCCTATCGAACAATGCCGCATCAGCAATACGTTGACAAACGGATGGCTGAAATACCAGATCGCAATCGCCCTCGTGTTGGAAAACTCTGGAATGAATTTCGTCAGGCAAATCCATCACGGAGCGGTGATGGACAGATGTTTGTACGGATTATGGAGCATGTTGCCAGCCAAGAGTACGTTGCGAGTGCGAACGCTCCCATAAAACGGAGGTTTGTCAAGAAGTGGCAACACCACTCTTTTGGTCAGGTGCCTGATAATCTGGGGCAGCGTAACCTTGTTCAGGGACGGCGTGTCTTTGAACAAGCTACATGTAGCCGTTGCCATTCAAAAGGTAGCGGAGAAAAAAAGCTTGGGCCGGATTTGAATGACATTACGAAGCGATTTCAGGGAACAAAGCTGTTGCAGCAGGTTGTCAATCCGTCTCGTGAGATTCATAAGGATTTTCAAACGCAGATGATTCTGGTTGATGATGGGCGGCTGCTCACGGGTTTGGTGATTAAAGAAAATGAGGATTCTCTTCAGCTTCTCCCCAATATGCTCAAACCCGATGAGGTTGAGACGATCAGTAAGGGATCCATCGAACAGCGGCATGTTGCAGATGTTTCCACCATGCCTGTTGGTTTGTTGGACACGTTTACGATTGAAGAGGTCTATGACTTGCTGGCGTATCTTCAATCCAGCGGAGTCGGTCCATGAGAAGAATGCTCTTTATCTGTCTTCTGATTGTATGTGCCGATACGCACGGGAGGGCTGAGTGGAGTCAATTTCGTGGTCCAAATGGTTCAGGAGTGGCATCCGATGCACATCCACCGGTTGAATTTGGGCCAGAGAAAAACCTTCTTTGGCGTTTGGGCATGCAGTCGGGGCACAGTTCGCCGATCATTAGTGGTGATTCGATCTTCCTTACAACCTTTGACAAGGCACGACAGCGTCTGAGCGTTGTTGCAATTGATCGCCATCAAGGACGTATTCGATGGGAGCGACCGATAGCCACGAAAGAGATCGAGCGAGGTCATCCTTCTTTCAGTCCTGCAAGCAGTACACCCGTGACTGATGGTGAGTATGTCATTGCATACTTTGGGTCATTTGGCCTTGTTTGCTTTGATCATGATGGGAACCCGATGTGGGAGGTGCCGCTCCCGCTTGCAAAGTCGTATGCCGGCAATGCGATTTCACCCATCATCGTCGGTGATAAGGTTATTTTGTATCGAGGAAATTTCGTTGACCATTTCTTATTGGCAGTCAATAAGCACACTGGTCAAGAAATCTGGAAAGTGCCTCAAGACGAGCCCTTTCATGCAGAACTGGCCTGCACTGCCATGCCCATTGTGCATGATGACCTGCTCATTCTTCACGGTGCACGAAGTGTTCAGGGGTTTGACGTTGCAACTGGCCGGCAGCAATGGATCACAACGTGTGCGACGACTGCCACAAGTACTCCTCTCATTGTTCAGGGACGAGTGGTCGTCGCCGCATGGAATAAATTGGGAGAGCCAGCATTAAGGCCAGCCTTCCCTGACTTTGTAACGCTGGTTGAAGATCACGATACAAATGCCGACAGTGTTATTCAGCGCAAAGAGTTCCCGCGTCTCTGGATCTTTCATCGACCTGAGGGGGCTGAGGCACCCCAGAATGGCGCATCAATTCGTTTCGAGAAAGTTGATCGAAACAAGGACGGAGATATCACAGAGGACGAATGGCAGCGACAGATGCATGATATCGCTCGTTTTCGTCGTGGGTATCAGAACCATGGATTGCTCTCACTTCCAGTCGCTGGTCATGGCGTATTGTCAGATGATGAGATTGTTACACTTGAGACACAAGGCATACCTGAGGTGCCGTCACCAATCAGTGACGGACAGTATGTCTATCTGGTCAAAAATGGTGGGCTGCTGACCTGTATCGAGATGAAGTCTGGCAGGCGTGTCTATCGAAAGCGAACTGGCGGAAGTGGCACGCACTATGCATCACCAATCATCGCTGCAGGTCATCTCTACATAGCCGATGGGCGGGGTCGCATTGCTGTTTTGAATGTTGGGGAGGAATCGGAAGTCATTGCAACCAATGAAATGGATGATGGTGTGTATGCCACGCCTGCTGTTTGCGATGATTGCCTCTATGTTCGCACGCACTCAGCGATGTATGCATTCAAAGAAAGTCAGCAGTGAATCAAGTCTCATGCATTATTTTTGTCACGCTTCTTCTGCCAGCATTGAGCACTGCAGCTGAATGGAAGCATGATCTTCAGGAATTTATTGAGGAGTCGTGTGTCAGTTGCCATGATGTCAATACAGACACGCAACTTGATCTGGAATCACTCGGGTATGACTTTGAGAATGAACAGGTTTTTGAATCATGGGTTCATGTCTTCGATCGAGTACAGCGGGGGGAGATGCCACCTGCTTCGGAGGATCAGCCAAGCAAAGAATCAAGCCAAAACATGTTATCACTTCTCAAAGGTGAACTCGTTCGCGTGAATCAAGCCCGTTACCATAGGGTTGGCCGTGTCCCCTCGCGTCGATTAAGTCGTCAAGAGTATGAGCATACGTTACGGGAGTTGCTCATGATTGGTGGGGATCTTGCAAAGTATGTTCCACCAGAAAGTGATTCAGGAACCTTTGATGTTGTTGCCTCAACGCAAGAAATGTCAAGCATACATGTGAAAGGCTTCCTCAAGGCTGCTGACGTTGCTCTCGATGAAGCCATTCAACTCGGCGCCAAGCCCAAGATGGTGCACGAACTTGACTACGCGAATTCACGTTACATGAAAATGTGGTTTGAACGTCCCGTACGCAATGGCGGTGGTACGGTCTTTCGCGCCGGAGATGATCTCATCATGTTTCGAGGTGAAAACCACAACCTGCGTTCTGACGCCAACGGTTTGCGGTTTCCCGTTGCCGGCCGATATCGCATCACCGTGACCGGCTCGGCGTATCAGCCGAGATCCTCAGTGACGATGAGCCTTAAACGGCAGAACGATGTTCAGGGGAACAGCGAACTGTTTGCTGCCTGGGATGTCGATGAGACATTCCGTACGGTGTCAGTGATCAAATACATGCGCCCAGACGACTACTTCTATGTCAGCGCCGACGAACTGGAGCCTGCGCCCGACGGAAAAGTTATTTATAACTCGCAACCGGCGAGCAAATTCAAAGGGGAAGGTGTGCGTATTCGCAAGGTACGTGTTGAAGGTCCGTTGGAGTCCATGTGGCCTCCGCAACGTACCCAATCCTTGTTTCCTGGTGTCGAGTGGGAGTCTGTTGCAAACGGTCGTTCTTACCGACCGATCATGAAGATGTCTCACTACGAACATATTCGCGATGCTGTTGCAGCATTAGCGCCTAGGGCTTTCCGTCGGCCGGTTACTGAGAAAGAGATCACGGCTCTTACCAACCTCGCGATTCCGAATCTCAAAGCACGACGTGGCTTCATTGCCAGTGCTCGCGTTCCATTGCGAGCAATACTGGTTTCACCTGAGTTCGTATTCCTTCAGAATGAAACGGCGCCAGAAGAATCAACGCTGACGGATTATGCACTTGCCAGTCGGCTGTCATACTTCCTCTGGCGCAGCCCGCCCGATGAGGAATTGCTTCAGTTGGCTGCGGATGGGAAGCTTTCTACTCCCACCATTCTTGCTCAGCAAGTCGATCGTATGCTCAAGCATCAGAAGAAACAACATTTTATCCATGATTTTTTTGATCAGTGGTTAGAACTTGATCAGATAGATGCCACAACCCCTGATGGCTGGCTGTATCCTGAATATGACGATGTATTAAGGATGGCCATGCTGGCTGAGACACGAGACTTTGTCACCCATCTCATTGATGAGAATCTTCCGATTCACAATCTTGTTGACTCTGAATTTACATTCCTCAATCGGCGGCTTGCAGAGCACTATGGGATTCAAGGCATTCAGGGTGAAAGGATGCGGAAGGTGTCGTTGGATGCATCGAGCCCACGAGGCGGTATTCTTGGTCACGCCTCTATCGCAAAAGTTACTGCAAATGGAACGGTTACAACACCAGTGAGGCGTGGTAATTTCATTCTCACAAAACTTCTCGGATTACCACCGAATCCGCCGCCATCAGATATAGGTTCAATTGAACCCGATACAAGAGGATCAACAACAATTCGTGAAATGCTCGCGAAGCATCAGTCTGTCGAGACGTGCGGTGTGTGTCATCGGAAAATTGATCCACCGGGATTTGCGATGGAGAGTTTTGATCCTGTCGGGAATTACCGTTTGCATTATCGAAATAGGAAAAAAACAGGGCAAAAGCTCCAGCCTGGCTTAAGATTCAACCATGTGCAGTACAGCGTTGGTCGAAAAGTTGAAACATCTGGAGTGACTGTTGAAGGTGATGCCTTTCAGGATATTCGTGACTACCGGACATTATTGCGGAAATCGTCAGAACAGATCGCCCGCAATGTTGTTTCACAGTTGATTGCATTTTCAACAGGTGGCGGCATCAAATTTTGTGATCGTGATGAGGTTGAACGTATTCTTCAAGCAACGCAGGATGATGGCTATCCGTTTCGAGATCTCATTCACCATGTTGTTGCAAGTCCTCTTTTTAGGAATCGATGATGTCTGCTTTTTTGTCACGACGTACCATACTCAAAACGTCAGGTATTTCGCTTGCACTCCCGCTTCTTGAGTCCATGAGCCCGGCTTGTGGAAGTGAGCAGCATCTGTCACCCAAGCGAATGGTATGTATTTGCAATACCTTGGGGCTCCATGCACCATCCTTGTTCCCAGAGGAAGCGGGGCTCGACTATGACAGTACGGAATACTTGGATTTACTTGAATCACACCGCAAAGACTTCACGCTTTTTTCAGGTCTTTCGCATCCAGACCAAGTAGGGAAGGATCCTCACGATACTGAGATGACATTTCTTACCTCTGCACGAAACCCTGGTCTCGGTGGATTTAAGAACTCCATTTCAGTCGATCAATTTGCAGCTGAGCAACTTGGTGGTGTCACGCGCTTCCCATCTATTGCACTTAGTAGCAATCAAAAGACAAGCCAGTCGTTCACGAGCAATGGGGTGATGATTCCGGCTGAGGACATGCCATCCGAAGTGTTTGCCAAGTTATTCCTTACTGGAAGTCCGATGGACATTGAGCGACAACGGCGTCGTTTAGCGGAGGGTCACAGCATTCTCGATCACGTTATCGAACAAATACGATCAATACGTCGTGCTACAAGTGGCAGTGACCAGCATCAACTCGAAGAATATTTTGACTCGATTCGGATTGCTGAAACAGACCTCAAACAATCTGAAGCGTGGCTTGATCGGCCAAAACCCGATGTGAAAGCGTCGCCTCCCAAGGACGTTGCTGATTCATCAGATATCCTTGGACGACTCCGGTCGTTGTTCAACCTTATTCCGCTTATTTTCCAAACCGATTCCTCGCGTGTCATTACGGTTGTTATCCAGAGTGATCATGGCACGCCGAAGATCGAGGGTGTTACAGCAGGTCATCATCCTCTCTCTCATCATGGACAGGACCCTGAGCGAATCACACAATTAAAGATTATTGAGACTGAAATCCTTAAGTGTTTCGATGAATTTCTCATTCGGATGAAACAGCCGACTGAAGACGGGAAGAGTTTGCTGGACCAGACGTCTGTTCTTTTTGGTAGCAATCTTGGAAATGCCAATGCCCATGATCCGAGAAACCTTCCAGTTCTTCTTGCTGGCGGTGGCTATCACCACGGTAGGTACATTGCCCACGATACCCATCACAACACGCCGCTCTGCAATCTTTTTGTGAGCATGCTTCATGGGATGGGCATTCAGGCGGAGGAATTCGGTTCGAGTACGGGAACACTCACATGGTAATGCGAAAATGTTTCTTGAGCACGATCGTAGTGCTTGTTGTTCTGTTCTTATCAAACAAGCAGGGGTACGCCGACGCCACGATCGACAGGCCAAATGTCCTATTCGTTGCCGTCGATGATTTGAATGACTGGGTTGGTTGTCTTGGCGGACATCCACAGGCGAAGACTCCTAACATTGACAAACTGGCCCGCAAGGGAATTCTCTTCGAGCAGGCCTACTGTGCTGCTCCACTGTGCAGCCCGTCGCGCACCTCGATCATGACGGGGCTCAGGCCATCGACGACCGGAATCTATGGCAACCTCAACTGGTTTCGCGACATACCGGAGTACAAGGATTGGGTAACGCTCCCGCAGTATTTCCGCAGACATGGCTACCTCGCCTGGGGCGGCGGCAAACTCTATCACCAAGCACATGGCACATTCTCTGATGCCGCGGCGTGGGATCATGTCTATTCCACCCGGACCGGCGCCGTCCCACCGCCGAAAGAGGAACGCTACAAGCATGGACTCCGGCCCAAATTCGAATCCAATCCCATCCTCGCTCGGCTCATCGACTGGGGTCCGACCGACGCCCCCATTGAAGCCAATCCTGATTGGAAAACGGCGGACGGTGCTGCTCAGTTTTTGCAGCGAGATCACGACAAGCCATTCTTCCTTGGCTGCGGAATCTACCTGCCTCATCTTCCGTGGTACGCCCCGAAACAATTCTTTGACATGCATCCGCTCGAAGGCATCGAACTTCCGCCCTACAAGGCAGACGATTTCGATGACATACCTGCCATTGGCAAACGGATGGGCGAGCGGCACATCAAACACATCCGTGAGAGCGGTAAATGGAAGGAAGCTGTTCAGGGGTGTCTCGCCGCGGACTCATTCGCTGATGCCTGCGTCGGTCATGTGCTCGACGCGTTAGAAAAGAGTCATTATCGCGACAACACCATCGTTGTTCTCTGGGGCGATCATGGCTACGACGTCGGCGAGAAGAAAATCGGGAAGTTGGCACTCTGGGAGCAGACTAGCCGCACACCGTTGATCATCTACTCGCCTGGTACGTTGCCCGCCGGCACTCCAGCGAATGGAAAGATTTGTAAGAGCCCGGTCAGTCTCGTCGACCTTTATCCAACGTTGCTGGAGTTATGCGGCTTACCGAACAATAGACAACTCGATGGACGCAGTTTCGCACCGCTTGTCAACAACCCGAACGCCGAGTGGCCGTATCCAGCAATCATCACAAACTCGCCCCATTGGCTCGGTGCGAATCACGCCGTTCGATCACGCGATTTTCATTACATACGCTATAGCGACGGAGGCGAAGAGCTTTACGATGTCAAAGCCGATCCACTTCAGAGGAACAACCTGGCCAATGACACGACCCACGATCTAACCAGGGCGGAATTAAAAAAATGGCTCCCCAGGAAAAACGCGCCGCACTTTAGTGCACCCAAAAGGAAATAACATGAAACCGATGCTCACATTTTTATGCTTCCTGTTGCTGACTGCGTATGCCTCAGCTGAAGTCAGGCATCCCAATGTCGTTTTGATTTTTGCCGATGACATGGGATATGGCGACGTCACCTGCTACGACGCCGAATCCAAAATCCATACGCCAAATCTGGACCAGCTGGCCAAGGGTGGCATGCGCTTCACCGATGCCCATTCGGCCTCCGCTGTCTGTACGCCTTCACGCTATGCCTTGCTGACTGGCCGCTACGCGTGGCGAACCGGATTGAAGAGTGGTGTTCTCGGTGGCTTTTCACAGCCACTCATCGAGAAAGGACGCATGACAGTGGCGGATTTATTCCAGGGCAAGGGCTACCGAACTGCCTGCGTTGGGAAGTGGCATCTGGGAATGGACTGGGGCGGAGGAATGCGCGGAGAAAAGGGCTACAACATGCGCAATAACTCGGAGGGGATCGATTTCACCAAACCGATTCAGAACACCGCCATCGTTAACGGATTCAACGAATACTTCGGAATTGCTGCATCTCTGGACATGCCCCCCTATGTTTTCATTCGAAATGATCGTGTCACCGAGCAACCCACTTCCAGTTTGAAGGAAGAAGACAAAGGTGGTCGGCAGGGGCCTGCGGTTCCTGGCTGGCGGCATAAGCATGTCATGCCGACCTTGACCGACGAGGTCATTTCCTTCATCCAGCGCAACGAGCAACGTCCCTTTTTCGTTTACATGCCGCTCAACGCACCTCACACACCGCACGCTCCCGGTGATGCCTTCGTCGGCACAAGCAAATTGGATATCTACGGCGATTTCATGGTGGAAGTGGATCATCACATAGGAAGGGTGATGGATGCGTTGGATCGATTGAAACTCACAGACAACACCCTGGTGATTGTGACCAGTGACAACGGACCTGAGACCAACATGTATCCACGCCGAAGTACGTTTGGTCACGACAGCTCCTCTCACTTCCTGGGAGCCAAACGCGACAACTGGGAAGGCGGACACCGGGTTCCCTTCATTGCTCGCTGGCCAGGCGTGATCGCACCGGGCTCAACGTGCGATACGCCGTTTTGTCTTGTCGACATGATGGCAACATTTTCAGAACTTCTGTCTGTCGAGCTTCCCGAAGATCAGGGGGTCGACAGCGTTTCCATTCTTCCATTGATGCTAGGCAAAGGCGGTGACTACCGAAAAGCTCATGCAATTATTCACCACTCATCGAGCGGTCGATTTGCGATTCGAAACGGTGACTGGAAATTGCTGTTGCACGCGGGATCCGGAGGGAACGGTTACGGAGCCGGGCAACGCAGCAGTCGGTACAACGGAACGATTGAACAGAGGTCATTCGACACTCCGAACCGCCAGCTTTACAACATGCGGACTGATCCGGATGAGACGACTAATCTGATCGACGAACACCCCGAAGTCGTCAGTGCATTGACTGCTTTGGCCGGTGAATATGTCAGAAACGGACGCAGTACGTCGGGACCTGACCAGAAAATGAGTCTGCAAAACTGGTCTCAACTTGAATGGCTGTCCCCGGATGCGGTTTCTACGACGTCAGGCGACACTTCAGATCTTGATGGAGCTATACGTAGGCGGAAACAGTAAAGAGTGACTGGACGCTGAACATGAAACCCATCCTCAATCCTTAATAACAAGGATGTCCACGATTGCTGTACAACTCTGGTAATACAGTATGATTTGTGCATCGTATTCGCCACCTTTGTTTGTTGCCTGTGTATAGTCGCCTCTCGCAGACGAAGCGAGCGACGGCGGTCGATCGACGTAGGACATCACAAGATGACAAAGAACCAAAAACCCTTCTGGCAACGAGTGATCATGCTGTGTTCACTTGTGGTCCCAACAGCAAACGATAGGTCCGTCCGATGAACAAATGTATTGTGTCAAGTATGTGCACGCTCATGCTGCTCGCCTTACTCCTGCGTTCTAGCATTTTATGTGCGCAGGATGGAACGAAACAGGAGTCACCGAGACAAAGCGCTGCGGAATCTGTATTTAGCAATGCTGACAAGAACAGTGATGGCAGACTTGAACCTGATGAAATCAGGAACACAGCGCTGTTCAAACGAATGGATTCCGATTCCGATGGCTTTGTCTCTCAACAGGAGGCTCGTTCGTACGCCAAACGACGACGCGCTCGCGAGAATGCAGCAGCCGGCAAGAATGTATCCAGTAAGCCAGTCTTTCCAGCGAGCACGAAGGGTGAAGTTGCAAAACGAGAACTTCTCTCAACGATCGCCGACGTAGCATCTGGTGACAAACGTCCGCCGAATATCGTGTTGCTGTTCTCGGATGACCTTGGGTATGGAGACACATCCCTGTATGGATCCCAAAAAATCCCAACACCGAATATAGACGCACTTGGTAACCAAGGTGTTCGTTTTTCAAATGCCTATGTGACTGCAGCATCGTGCAGTCCGTCTCGTGCTGGGCTCATGTCGGGACGATATCAACAGCGATTTGGTTTCGAATTCAATACTGCCGGTGGTGCCATTACACATCGCTTGCATCGTGGTCTCGATCCGTCCGTCGTCACATTGCCGGATGTTTTGAAACAGGCCGGCTATGTCACAGGCATGTTTGGCAAATGGCATTTGGGCACGCAGCCTCAGTTTCACCCGCAGGCCCGTGGCTTTGATGAGTTTTATGGCTTTCTGGCCGGTGCTCATTCCTTTTTCCCTGCCAAATCGCCACAGCCGTTTCACAGCACCATCATGCGAGATACATCGCCGCTGATCGAACCAGAATATCTGACTGATGCTATTGCCAGAGAAACGGTCAATTTCATCGCTACGAATCACGACACGCCATTTTTTGCGTACGTTCCGTTCAACGCGGTTCATACGCCGATCGAAGCGACAAGAAAATATCAGGATCGGTTTCCGAATGAAACGGACCAAACCAAGCGTGATTACTACGCGATGACCAGTGCCCTCGATGATGCCGTGGGCTCGATTGTTGCCGCAATCGACAAACACGGTCTCTCAGAAAACACGCTTGTGATTTTCGTCAATGATAATGGCGGTCCCATCTATACGGGTGTGCAAAGCAATGGCCAACTCAAACTCGGAAAACTGTTTTTGTTTGAAGGTGGAATTCGTGTTCCGATGGTTATCAAATTGCCAGGTACATTTGAACCAGATACGGTTTATGATCAGCCGACTAGCACGCTCGACTTATTTCCTACGATTTGCGCGGCGGCGGGGATCGACGTTCCTTCCGGCATCAAGCTCGATGGCGTTGACTTGATGCCCTTTGTGAACAGTCATTCTACCGGAACGCCTCATGAAACACTGTTTTGGAGTAATGGACCTAACATTGCGGTCCGGCATGGTAAGTGGAAGCTCGTCAAATCCTATGACAATACATGGCTCTTTGACTTGGCGGATGACATTGGCGAATCCACGAACATGGCCAGTGCAAAGCCTGAGATCGTCAAGCAGTTGGAAGCACTCTATCAAGAGTGGCGATCGGGAATGTCAGAGCCGGCTTGGCCCAGTAAGCCAAACCGTCGCAAAGTTGAAGTTGATGGTTTTGCCTATGAGATGAATATTTGAGGAATCCATCGTATTCCCTGACACGCTGATCCAATCGTAAGATAATAGAATACATCGATCTCATTAAGCATTTGAGAACGTAAGCAAAGTCGGAAGAAATTGTATGAAGTCTATTCGCACACTTGTTGGCTCACTGCTGCTGCTGGTTTGTCCCGGTTTTTCTGAAGACGCATTGTCATCAAATGGCAGTGGCAATCTGGCGAGCCAAAGCGACCATCAAAATGTTCGGGGCTCGTATTACGTGAACGGCGAAATTCACGTCAACATCTATGGTCAGCCAGAGAACAAACCACTTACTACGGGTCATCACGACTTCAAGCCATCCTGGTCAAAGACTGGTGACATGCTGGTCTTTTTCCGAAGGTTGAAAAATGATCCCGATGTATCGAAATGGAAGACTGCCATTCACATCATAAATGTGGACGGCACAGGGTTACATCAATTAACTGACGGGACACACACGGACTTCAATCAGACCTGGACGCGTGACGGCACAAATACGCCGGTTTGGAATCGAAAGAATCCGAAGACGGGGGGCTATGTGGTGATGGCCAGCACAGTGGGCGCCCAACCGGGAGATGAAGTCCCTCTCACCAGCAAGGGACATTCTACGTGGGCCTACACGTGTCTTACGGACGGCCGGATGCTTGTCCGGTCGAATCCGCCAGACCAAGGCATGGGCTACTACCTGATGACACCTGGAAAAGATACCAAGCCGACATTCCAACATATTGAGTGTGCTTTGGCAGAAACAGGAGTGCTGGCCCGAGTCAGTCTCTCACCGACCGAGACGAGAGTCTGCTTTGAGTTTCAACGTGGATTCAAACGACGGGTGAATGGACGAATACTTTACATGGCAGATTTTGATGCAACGAGCCGGACAATAACCAACGCACTGCCGTTTGCAAATGAGGAAGAGAAACCGGTCTGGTTTGCCTACCCGCGTTGGTCGAAAGACGAATCCTCAATCGTTTATCACGCAGGCGGCAAACTTTATATCTACAAACCCGAAGATGGTTCAACGCATAAAGTTTCAACGGACGACAACGCCGACTACCGTTATCCACACTTCGAAGACGCACCAAAGTAATCAACTTCTTCCTCGCTAAATGTTCCAGAAGTACAATGAAACGTTTCCCAAGAGATATCGTAGCGACAGTGAATCAATGTGCAGCCAGCCTGGTGATGGCATTTCTCATTGTCCCGACCATTGCTTTTCCGCAAGTTCGCGCCGACACCACGACCGATAGGCCCAACGTTATCACGCTCCTCGTCGACGACCTCGGGTACCGCGACATCGGCTGTTACGGCGGTCCCGTCAAGACACCTGTTCTCGACACGTTGGCTGCCGAAGGCGTGCGGTTCACTGACTTCCATTCCGGGGCGCCGGTCTGCTCTCCTTCCCGTGCGACTTTTCTCACTGGCCGTAACCACATCCGTGCCGGAGTCTATTCCGTCCTCAGTGAACAGCGTCACAAAATGCATCTCCTTCGGGATGAAACGACACTCGCCGAGGTCCTGAAAGACGAAGGCTTCGGTACCGCTCACTTTGGCAAGTGGCATCTCGGCATGCCTGTTAACGGGCGCAGCAATCCCACCCCGTCCGATCATGGATTCGACTACTGGTTCGGCCTGGTCAATGGCGCTCATCCGAGTCACAAAGATCCCACCAACTTTCTGCGTAACGGTAAACCCGTTGGGCCCATGAAAGGTTACTCCTGCCAGCTCGTTGTTGATGAAGCCATTGACTGGATCGACAAACATGGAACCGACGCACCATTTTTCATCAACATCTGGTTCAATGAACCTCACGCCGTCATTGCTGCCCCCGACGAGATCGTCTCCGAGTATGGTGCGCTGAACGATCAGGCTGCCATCTATAACGGCACCATCGACAATACAGACCGTGCCATCGGGCGACTCGTCAACAAGCTCAAAGAACTCGGCGAGCTCGATAACACGATCATTCACTACTCCTCCGATAACGGTAGCTACCGACAAGAGCGCAGCGGGGAACTGCGCGGCAAAAAGGGATCACATTATGAAGGCGGCCACCGAGTGCCAGGGATCTTCTACTGGAAAAGAAAGATGATCGGTGGTCGCGTTGAGAAAGAGCCTGCTGGAGCCGTTGACCTGCTTCCCACCATCTGTGGGCTTCTTGGCATCGAGAAACCTAAGAACGTCGTCCTCGACGGTTCAGACCTCACTCCTTTGCTCACCGGAACAGGTAATTTTGAACGTCATCAACCGCTTTTCTGGATGAACGGCTCCACCATGGCGCTTCGAATGGGTAGCCACACCCTTTTGGCGCCGAGCACAGCCAGACTCCCTTTTGATCATGCAAAGGCGAACCGTTTGCTGCAGCAGACCAAGACTGCTCTTGGGGACAACATTGAAAAGGAACTGGGCGGATTGGATCTGCGGTCCCGCATGTTCAACGGCCGATTTGCCAACCCTGAAGCCAACCGACTGCGGGATGAATTTCGGTCCTTGTTCTACTTTAATGAAGCCTTGATCCCTCTCATGAAAAAGGGAGGTGTCGATCGGGTTGAGCTCTATGACCTCTCGAAGGATATCGGTCAGCAAAACGACATTGCGAAAAAGCACCCCAAACTCATCGCACAAATGAAAAAGCAGGCCAACCTGATCCACAAAAGTGTGATGGCCGATGGACCGGAATATGTCACCCCAGAGGATCTGACCGCAGCGAAGAAGCCACGGGCAAACGCGTTACAACGGCCCGTCGCCGAGACATCGAGTTCAAAAAACATGGAACGCTTGGCTCGCATCGAAAAGAATCCTCTTCCAGACGGCTACCAAGGAAGCAGCCACCAGGCCTACGTTGACAAGGTCATGGCCGTTCTCAAGCCCGAACAGCGTCAGCGGGTCGGCCAACTCTGGAAAGAAAAACGCCGCATCGATCCCGACATGCCCAACCCGGGATCTTCCTACATCAAAATTCTCACACATGTCGCCGAAGGAGCAAAGAAAACCAATGTCATTCTGATCATGGCCGATGATATCGGTTACGAATGCTACGGCGCCTACGGCGGCACGTCGTACAAGACACCTGTACTCGACCGAATGGCTCGGCAGGGCATGCGATTTGACCACGCCTATTCGAACCCCGTCTGCACGCCGAGTCGGGTCAAGATCATGACGGGGCTGAGTAACGTGCGCAACTACGCCTCCTTCTCCATCCTCAAGAAAACCGAGCGCACCATCGGCCACATGATGCAGGACGCCGGATACCGCACTGCCATCGCCGGCAAGTGGCAACTCTACGGCGCCGAACACTACCCAGACTTCATCCGCGCCAAGGGCGCCCTCCCGCACACCATGGGATTTGAACGTCACTGTCTCTGGCAAGTTGACAAATCTGGCAGTCGCTTCTGGGCTCCACAAATTACTATTGATGGTGCTCTTCAAA
>CACORA010000021.1 GCA_902629495.1 Planctomycetaceae bacterium | reverse complement strand
ATACCATTGTTGTTCTGTGGGGTGATCATGGTTGGAAATTGGGTGATCACAGTTCGTGGTGTAAACATACAAATTTCGAGTGTGACACCCGTGTGCCACTTATTATTCGTGACCCGAAACGAAAAGGCGGAGTCTCAACGCCGCGACTCGTCGAGCTTATTGACCTCTATCCAACGCTTTGTGATATGACTGGCATTCCGATACCAGTTCATTGTCAGGGGCGGAGTTTGACAGGGCTTCTCGATGATCCAACTGCAGGACACCGACTGGATGCTTATAGTTCCTATCCGGCTGGTGAGTCCGTCGGACATAGTATTCGATTTTCAAACTTTCGATATACAGAATGGCATCATTCGTCCGGAGATGTTCGTGCGAGAGTCCTGACAGACCTGAAAGCAGATCCCGGAGAGGTGACGAACGTTATTGATGATCCACGATATGCGGATGACGTAGCGAGAGGAGTTGAGCGTCTTGGTATTCGAATAAATCAGTCCAAAACAGCGAATGCTTCCCAAGCCGTTTCATCAGACACAATTAAGATTCAGGACATGGAGTCACATGTTCGACAAACCGTAGATGGATTTGGTGGATCAATTGCATTTTGGGGTACGTATGCAGATGATCAGGCACTGGAAGCAGCAGTTAAAGATCTTCGTGTTTCGATTATTCGTGCTCAGGGTGAAATTACGAAAAAAGGATCGGAGGATCATAACCGCGACGTTCTTCTGCGGTCCATGCAGAATCATCCTGGTCTACAGGTTTTACTCTCTTTCTGGCAGCCACGTTCACGAAGCCGTTTGCAGGCGAATGAGCGGCTTAATATAGAAGGAAGTGAGGGCCAAGAGCACTACGTCCTCAAACCATCGATGGAAGATGCGTGGGCAGATGAAATAACATCAAGAGTGAGGCAGTATCTTGATTGGGGAATCAATGTAACGAGTGTGGGGATACAGAATGAATCAAATTGGTCACATGTGGGTACGCAGACATGCCAGTGGGAACCACATCGCCTTTCAGATTTCATTAGCCAAAAGGTGAAGCCTCGCTTTACAGCATCTGGGCTTGAAGGCGTGGCGATTGCAGCGCCTGATCTTGCGTATGTGGGCTCTGAAGCGTCTGAGGTTCAACGATTTCTGCCAGTATTGATGAATCCTCATGTCGATGTTGCGACGTACCACATGTACGACAGCTTTGTGGAGGGTGATGAGGGCCATATTGGGATACTTGAGCATAATTCATCAGTACTGGGGGGGATGCGTCGGGAATATTTTCCGAAGAAACGACTGTGGATGACTGAAACAACTGGAGCCCAGTGGAACGGTGATGAATGGCATACGTATGGCTGGAATTCAGAACTGACAGAGCATGATAAAGCAATCAAAGCCGCTCGGTATATTCACATGACTCTTACCGAGGCTGAAGCGAATGCATTTCTTTGGTGGGGACTTATTTACAGTGTTGCGCCGGACAAGGAAAAGAATCCCAACGTGCGTCAAAAACACCGGGATGAAGGTCTCGTCTTGGTGCAAGAAACCAAGAATGACAACGGCCAGCAAATTTTTCTCGAGCGGACAAAAAAGTTCTATACGTTTCGGCAGTATTCCGCATTTATTCAGCCAGGGTATCAACGTCTGGCTACACATACCGTTGATGGTCTTCATGTGTCGGCATTTCGCAATCCGAATGGTCAAGAGATCGTTGCAGTTGTGATAAATGATGCAGCGAACCCTTGCAGCGTGCAGTGGGTTCCGCCGGCAGGAATGAAAGCTGCAGAGGCATGGCAAACAGATGCTGACCGAAATTGTGAGGCCATAGATGTAAGCACACCCCTTGCCCCAATGTCTGTTCGAACGGTTGTTTTTGAGAGATCGTAAAGCAACTCTTTAATGTGCAAATCCATGCATCCAGCTGCCCTGCAATCTGAAATCCTCCTCACACAATGTGAGGAGAGTCGCACGAAGCGATCAGGTCCAGGTGGACAGCATCGCAACAAAACGGAAACAGCAGTTGTCCTCACTCATCAACCCTCTGGGATAGTAGCGGAAGCGTCTGAGAGACGATCTCAGGCAGCAAACCGTCGTGTAGCTCTTTGGCGGCTTCGGCTTCGGCTAGCGACAGAGTATCGCGGGCAATCCTCAAGAGAAGCACCATCAAAGGAATGGAAATCACGGGTGCAGAATCAACGAATCACAGTTCGTGCTGACCACCATGACTATCCGCTTCTCATAGCAGAAGCTCTTGACTTTCTGCAATTGGAGCGAGGCGATCTCTCTGTTGCCGCAACACACTTTGGTGTCTCAGCATCACAGTTGGTCAAGCTATTCAAAAAGCAATCAGCAGCTTGGGTCGCATTCACACATCTGAGAAGTCACTATGGACTCCCCGCACTCAAGTGAAATACCCTTATGATATATAATGTGACTGCTGAGAAAGTCAGTTACACGATCTGCTGTTCGCGCTATGCCTTATCACAACGCTCGTATTTCACACCTCAATGATCCGGTGACCCAGCACATGCGCACAGGTCCAGCCGTGGTCCGTGCAGATCAAACGGTTGGTGAAGCAATTGCAGCGTCTCGCTCAGCTCCACCCTCGGGGCGAATTATCTATTTTTATGCAGTTGATGCTCACGGCTGCCTTGAGGGTGTTGTGCCGACGCGTCGGCTTTTGCTCAGCAGTGAGTCCACAGCAATTCGTGACATTATGGTGACAAATGTCATCACCATTCCTTGCTCTGCAACAGTACTGGATGCCTGTGAGTTTTTTCTACTGTACCGTTTGCTTGCATTTCCAATTCTGGATGAAGGACGACGAATTCTGGGTGTTGTGGATGTCGATCTGTACACAAATGAATTAGCAGATCTTGATCGTCGAGAAGACACGGATGATCTTTTTCAGCTTATAGGGGTTCATTTTCGTGAGTCGCAGCAGCGATCATCGCTCCTGGCATTTCAAAGTAGATTTCCCTGGCTTATCGCCAATATTATTGGGGGTCTTGTGGCAGCCTTCCTCACGGGAGTGTTCCAACGTGAACTTGAAAAGGCACTTTCATTAGCACTCTTTATTCCCGTGGTGTTAGCGCTTGCTGAGAGTGTTGCGATTCAGTCAGTGAGCCTCACTCTTCAAGTGTTACACAGTCGACAACCAACACTGAAGAGCATCATTCGAATGCTCCGTATTGAGTCAATGACGGGCATCTTGCTTGGTAGTACTAGCGCTGTCATCGTCGCATTTGTATCTTTTCTATGGCTTCATGATATGACGCTGATGGCATGCCTGCTGAGTGGCATTGCTGGAGGGGTCGTGTGTGCATCGATCATCGGTGCAGCAATACCAAATATCCTAAAACTGGTTCATCGCGAACCACAGGTTGCTGCTGGTCCAATTGCCTTAGCCGCAACGGATATGACAACGTTAGTGATCTATCTGCTTTTTGCTCGCTGGCTTTTGTCTTAGGACGTCAGGCGTCTTCTGAGCGTTAGGCCTGCTGACACAAATAGGAAGGCGCTCGAAAGGAGGCTGACCCCAACAAATACTCCTAAGAGAACTCCGGCTTCTGCGGGTTGGCTCGTCAGGAGAACAATAGCAAGGAAACCAGTGATGACACCATCAAAAAGAAGCCATCCCCACGGAAAGTTTTCTCGGACTGAAAAGGCAGCGACCAGTTTGGCAATTGATTCAAAAAGTAACATAAATCCAAGAAAAGTTACGAGTGCTGAAACGCCTGCGTCAGGAAGAATGAGCATGCCCATGCCAGCCACTACAGAGAGAGTGCCACAGAGCAGGGTGAGCCAAAACCCTCGCCATGTATACGTGCCAATTGTCATCACAAGGTGTGAGATGCCGGCAGCTACCAGCATGATTCCACAGAGAACATCGACCACGGTGGAAGCGGCCCACGGAGCTGCAACAGCCAAGCCACCAAGGACAGCGAGAACAGCACCCAATACAAGGCTCCATGTTGAAAGTCTGGAGAGAATCTCAGCTTCGGGAATGGTTTCCTGCTCATTGGGAAAAGTGGACATCAAAATAATTCCTTGTTGAAGTAAACGTGACTGTTTCTTGACCAAAAGCCCTTAGTGTACGTAGACAGACAAGACTTTCGCAAATGAATCAAAATCGGCGTCACGTTTCTACTTGTCGCGTTGATCGTGCATTAATCCCAAAAGGGTGGTACTGTCTGCAGTATGGATACATCATCAGATCATTCCGAAAGAAGTCGTAGTCCAGATGTGACGGAGATTTCTGCTCAGACGTCGTCTCGTGTGCATGCTTCTTCATCAACGAGTGAGCTCGGCCGATCCATGGAGGGGCGCGATCTTGGGCCGTATCGCCTTCTCGAGTTTGTCGGAGGGGGTGGAATGGGAGCAGTTTTCCGTGCCCTTGATTCAACACTTGATCGCATCGTGGCTGTTAAGGTGCTCTCACGGCATCAGTCAACGGATGATGAGATGCTCAAGAGATTCCGTAATGAAGCTCAATCGGCGGCACGGCTGGATCATGAAAATATTGGACGCGTGTATGCGGTGGGTTCAGATGATGGGTGGCACTACATTGTTTTTGAGTACATCGAGGGTACAAACTTACGTGACATGATAGCTCGATTTGGTCCGTTTGATCTTGAACGGTCAATAAATGTGCTCATACAAATTGCTGATGCACTCGAACATGCGTCTCAAAGAGATGTTGTCCACAGAGATATCAAGCCCTCAAATATCATCATTACTCCTTCTGGCCGCGCGAGAATTGTCGACATGGGGTTGGCACGTCTCCATCATGTAGCCGGCGATGATGATCTCACATCGAGTGGCATGACCCTTGGGACATTCGATTACATTTCACCAGAACAAGCACGTGATCCTCGCGTTGCGGACATTCGAAGCGATCTTTATTCACTTGGTTGTACGGCTTTTTTTATGCTTACTGGTCGGCCGCCATTTGCTTCAGGGACAATGGTTCAAAAGCTCTTGCAGCATCAGCAGGTAGAACCTCCTCCAGTCGAATCGCTTCGGCCCGGTGTTCCTCAACGCTTTGGTGAAATCATAAGACGCTTGATGCGAAAAGATCCGGATGATCGTTATCAGCGTCCAGCTGAGTTAGAGTCTGATTTGTTGGTATGTGCAGATGATATGGGCGTTGAGCTTACAGGTCCTCGCCCGGTAGTGTCACAGTCTGGAGGACTTCGTCACGTTCGGATGATGGGGCATTTGCCATGGTTGGTTCCCGTGGCTGGGCTTGTTTTGTTTGTAGCTGCCCTCAAAGTATGGCCTCTTTCAGAAGTGAAGGATCTGTCCTCGCCTCTTTCAACACGTGTTTCCAGTGCTCCTTTGCCAATGCACACAACCCAAGTATGGCGCATTGTTGAAACACCAAGTCAAGAGAATGAGCGGTCGACACTTGGAGAAGTCATTCCATTGGCCGAATCAGGTGATGAGATCGAACTGGCCTATACTGGAGTCCGCGACGAAAGCCCCTTTCGATTAAGCGGTAAAAGGCTGAGTATCCGTGCCGCTTCGGGTTTTATGCCCACGATACGATTGGCAACTGGATCCAACATTCTTTCAGAACTCTCACAAACTGAAAAAAAAGAAGTAAGTGTTCATGCTGGTTGCGTTCTTGAGTCAGCAACGCTTCAACTTGAAGGTGTTGATGTTCTTGCCATGGCTCTACCACAAAATAATGATGCACTAAGTCTTTTCGCACTTCATGGATCGTCTGTACTTGAGTGTGTTGATGTAAGACTACAAATACTTCAGGGGTTGGATTTTTCCTCAGATGATGGACTGACGTACGACAATCTCACTCAGGATGCTTGTGTGAGTATCTTCTCTCCACAGCCCAATGAGGTGGATGAGGCTGCTTGCATGATTGACATGACGCGAACAACGATTGATGGAGCAGTGGATTTTCTTCGTGTCAATGTGCCGTCTGTTATCAATGTGAGATGGGATGATAGCTCGCTCAATGGAGCGATTCATTTTATGAAGACGGTTGGTGCGAAACCATCGTTTCCTTTAGGTCCCCAAATAAGTCTGGAATTGATTAAGAGTCGTTTCCGTTGTGTAGAGGGATTTGCGAGTCTGACAGACTCGGCAGAGCGTCCAGTGCTTCCCTCACTCAGTGTGTCTGCAGCATCATGTGAGTTTTCTATTGAGAAAGGTTGGCCTCTTCTGGATCAGGTTGGAATTGGCGATCCAGATGCCTATCGACTAGCCATTGAATGGATAGATAGTGGAGGAGTCTACAGAGGGAGTCCAATCTTTAGACGGATTGATGGAGGTGCTGAACGTGTGGAAATCAATTTTGCAGATTCGGCACTTGGGCTTGCTTACATTGCTGAAGATGCCGAATAACGCACCTACAAGGGCAAAAACGCCAAAAACTTAACGAATAAATGGCCTGGGATGCGTGAAATGCAGTATTCCTGGCCTTTTCTTGACTCTGAGCCTTTTGGAGAGTCTTATACCTTCACGGCCGTACGTTTGGAGAGGCGTTTGGAGAGTCTTATATTTCATTGGCCGCAAGTTTGGAGATTAGGATTCTCGCATGTTTTGGCATTTTGGAGGTGTTCGATGATGCGCAGCACGTTAACGTTTGTTTTTAGTTTTTTTGTCGTAATAGGTGTGGCTGCTTGGGGCGGTGAAGCATTTGCGATCAAGCAATTTTCCGATGAGTTTAAGGCGCTGTATGCACCGGTTGCATCTCCATTGGCAGATGCGAAATGCAATATCTGTCATTATGGAAAAACAAAAAAAAATCGAAATGTTTATGGAGCAGCTTTAGATAAATTACTTGATAAAGCTGAAGACAAGTCAAACAAGGAAAAAATTCAAAAAGCACTTGAGACAGTTGCGGCGATGCCAAGTGCAGGAGCTGGCTCTCCGACATTTGGGGAAATGATCAAAAAAGGAGAGCTCTTTCCAGACGAGTAATTACTATGCATGTACGACCTCGAGGACATGTTCCTCGAGGTCGGTGCATTGTGAAAGAATAGTAGCCTCGTTCGACGGTGCGAATAGTCTCACTCGCTTAACAACGTCATCGAATTGCTCCCGTGCTAAGCTCCGAACGATTGGTGAGCGGTCGGTGAGTGGGATCCAGTCCCAGCTGTTTTTCTCTCCGTGAGCATTCTTTCGCTCCCTCACCTGAATTTGAAATTCGATTTCTCTTTCTGCAGGAGGGGCATCAATGAGAAGGGAGTGGGGTGCAATACAGACGCCCAGTTTCTTGCTCAAAGTATTCGCAAGAGTATTCCCAATGGTGACGAGTTCAGGATACTCCCGGCCGGATAATGCGGAGTGGATTGATGCGTGATGCATTTGATCAAAAGTTGCGACACGCTTATACAGTTTTCGTTGAGGGCCAAATAAGCCATCGACCAATGGTTCAGCAGGCCCATCTTTCGATGCTTGAAAAACCCATGCGATGAATGACTGATCATCAAAGTTTACAATTTCACTGGGATCAAGAACGGGTTTGAGTAACCATATAACCCGTTGCAGCATTGCTGTTGCTGATCGCACCGTGTGGTGCCAATACACCTCACTGAACATCACAGAACGTGCTACCACCATTAATTCTGCTGCTGTACATCCCTTCTCGGTAATAGCCAGTTTTGTGCCCGTCTCGTCGATGCAAAGACTTGAAAGGAGCCGTTCTTGGTCAAAATGATTTCCATACGAGACTCCTGCATGCAGGCTATCTCGGGATAGATAATCCATCTTATCAATATCGACTGGGCCTGAGAGAAGTGATTGAAGAATCTTTGCGGCAGGATCATTTGCTGAGCCAGTGATGAGGCTTGCCACCCGTGAAGGCTCAACACACCAATCATTTTTGAGAATATCTGCAATGTCACCATGATGGATGAGACTTGGAAGACGAGACTCGTGCTTTGGTAATTCAGAAAGTCTCATATCTTCAAGTGGGTGACAGAATGCCCAATGCCCAATGTCATGCAGTAGAGACGCAGCAAGAAAAGCAGTTGCATCACCGGTAGAAACTGTCTGCATGAAGCGAGTATCGTGCTGAAGCCGAGCTAGAAACTCCAACGCTAAACGAAACACGCCCAGCGAATGTTCAAATCGAGAATGACGCGCTCCTGGATAGACCAATGCAACGAGCCCGAGTTGACTAATGCCTGACAGCCGACGGAAAACGGTGGAATCAACGAGTGCTCGTACCCGTGGAGAGAATGGTATGGTCACGCCGGGAGGAATACGAATGCTGGCTGTTGACGTGCCAAGTGAAGCAAGCTCAGGGATCGTGTCGGCAAGAAGTTGTCTATGAGCCATCAGGCAATCTCATACTTAGGGATGGCAAGTAACTAGAAGGCTGGAAAGCCAAGAATCCAACGTAGTGAAGCTGTGAAAATCACGTAGAGCGAGAAATGGGCGAAAGCTGTCCCCCAGTCAAAATCAAGTGATGTGAATGCAGCAAGTGCTCCAGCGAATCCGAGGATTGGGCCGACGAAAAGCCATTGCCAGTAGTCCTCTGCCATCTGTTCAACTGGTAGAAATGAATGAACTCCCCAAAGAGATGAGTAAATCACAGCACAAATGAGTGAACGTGTGGCCAGACTTGTTCCATGCAGCGGAGGGATCTCTCTGTCTCGAAGAATCCAGTATCCACACCATGCACAGGGAAATGAAAACAATATGGCACCAGCTACTAAGATAGCAGTTGGTGTATTGCCAGGTCCCCACGTGTACCGAAAGAGTATCGAAAGAAATAGGCTTCCGAGTACGACAATGGCAACACTGACAATCGATAGAAGAGAAACAGTGTCCTCCTTGAAAATGATTGGTGCCGTTGGCATTCGGGTGGTTGAAGGGCTCCCAGTCGGTGGCTCCGGTTCCTGGATGGTGACCTCACCGGCTGCCCTTTGTGGAATCTTTATCAGCTTTTTGCATTTGGGACATGGTCCAGTACGACCAGCAAACTGATCACTCACATTGAATCGAGTCTTGCAGCCGGAACAAACGACAGAAATGGCCATGCGAGGTTTCTAGGAGTGAAAAAAGGGTAATGATTTCGTTTGAAAATGGATTGAGAATCGTTTTTCAGGCTACACTAAACGGGTAGAGGTTCGAAGCTATGACGTATCATCCACATGAAAAACAGGGTTCTGAGGCTCCGGAGCAGGCTGTTGATCGGAAGATCGTTGTCTTTCGTTGTCCGAATGGGCATGTTATTCGAGTCCAGGCGCGCCTCGCGGGTAAAAAATCAACATGTCCTCAGTGTAAGGCTCCGATTGTCGTCCCATCGCAGGATGGTGAGCCGGTTGTTGAGCAAACTGATTCAAATGAAGGCGTGTGGCATCCGACTGCTGATCTTGTTGCACGGTTATGGGAAGAACGGAAACATGGCGGCACTATGGAAATCCATCATGCGGATGGAGTCATCCTGCCTTCGTGGTATGACGTCACATGGTCTCGTGGTACGCATGGCGTTTTCGCGAGTGAAGCAAGTGACAACACGGTTACCATTACAGCCATTGCTTGGGCGTCGGTAGAAAAAGTGGTCATTCGTCAGGTGAAAACACTGCCTGCAGATATGTTTCCCGATAGCTAGACTTCATCGAGGTCATCTTCGGTAATCATTGTAAATCCTTTGGAACGCAGAGTTTCCATGCCCATTTCGGTATTATCAACCATGAGTGCGACGGCAGGGCGGTCACGAGGTCTGACAAGGATCGGATATGCCTGAATGATATCCACTTCTGCCTGGAGAAGAGCAGTGCAGACTTGTAAGAGAGGCTGACGACTATCGGGCAGTTCAACACCGATGAGATCACTTTCAATAAGTGCAAGGCCTGCTCGTTCTAGAATCTCTCGGCCCTGTTCTGGATGGCTTAAGAGAAATCTCACAAACGCACACTCCCCTGAATCATTAATGGAGAGCGCAACGATCCGAACATTCGATCCTTCAAATCGTCGAACGACCTCCATGAACTGACCAACTCGGTTTTCAAGAAACACGGTGAATTGTCGAAGTGTTGGCCAGTTTCGGCCTCGTGCGGTGGCAAAGCCTACCCCTGCGCCCTCTCCTTCATCGCCTATGCTCACGGCTTCAACTCCTGTTTTATTGCATGAACTGATGGAAAAAGAATAAAGTCTGGATCGTGTCCAGGTCAACGAAGTTCCTCAACTTTTCCTCAGAAAACAAATGAGAGTGTAATGGCAGCAGCCCATGAAATGGAGATCCGCGTACGGTATCAGGAAACCGACGGACAGAGGCGAGTTCATCATGCGAATTATCTCACCTATTTTGAAATGGGACGAACAGAAATGTTACGGTCGTACGGCTATACATATCGTGCTTTTGAAGAGGCGGGGCTGTTCATGGTCGTTGCTGATGCCTCGTGTAAGTACCTCGCTCCAGCCCAGTACGATGATCTCCTGGTTTTGAGGACACGGGTTCAAAAACTGGGCGCAGCCCATATCAAACATGCCTATGAAGTAATTCGTGACTCCACAATTGTCGCAACCGGGACCACAACCGTTGTGTGCGTAGACGCTGAGGGAAAGGTTCGCCGTTTACCAGATTGGATGTTAGTTGGTAGCTGAGCGGTTTGCGTTCTGTCCAGAATCCGGATACGAGTCGAGTGCGTGCTGAAGTTGTTTGCGGGCTGATACAGTTCGTCCTGCTTGATCTCCAACAGGTAGAGGTTTTTTTTCTAGAACGTCCTCAATCGTATCGAACATCTGGCCGTCATCGTAGAGCTTGTAGCGCGCATTCCGTGCAAACTGGACTTCATAGTGATTATATTTTGTGTTGTACCGTGGAGACGATGGGCGAGGAAAATAGTAACAATAAATCCATTCTCGTTGTCTTCCTTTTTTGCCCACGCATTGTGGCCAGAAACTCCAACCATCCCCATCTGCGATGACTTTCTGCGGCAGTCCTGCGGCCTCGACAATGGTTGGAAAAAAGTCTGAAAAACAGATGAGGTCACGATTCACTGTTCCTCCAGCGACCGTTCCAGGCCAATTGACAATGAGTGGAACATGAGTGCCGTAATCATGTGTATAGCCCTTGCCTCCTTGAATCTGACGTCCGTTTAGTTCGGAAGTGATTTGAGAATTCGTTCCATTGTCACCAGTGAAGAGGATCAATGTTTTCTCGCGGAGCCCCAGTCTGCTGAGTGTGTCTTCCAGTCGCCCGACGTTTTTGTCGATGTATTGCACCATATCGATGAAGTTCTGTTTTTCATCCATCGACTCAGGATTCGCACTATCAGGCGTAACGACAAATGGGTTGTGCGGAAGAATCATGGGAAAATACACAAGGAATGGATCGTTGTGATGAGTTTCAATGAAATCAACGAGAAAGTCAGTCGTGATGTCCGGTCCATAGCCTCCTGGTGGGATGTCGAGTAGTTCTCCATTCTGGAGGAGTGATGGATTCCAGTAGCGCTGTCGTCCACCACCAGGGATGTTCCATAAGCAATAGGTATCAAAGCCAGCTTCTTCAGGTGAGATGCCACCCTTCGAGGTGAGGAGTTGCCATTTGCCGGCAACAGTCGTGGCATACCCATGGTTCTTAAAATGCTGAGCAAATGTTGGGTTGTCACGTGGGTAAATTCCAAAGTCAAAATAGTTGAAGACATTTGATTTACCAGAGAGGAGGTTGACACGGCTTGGCGTACAGAGAGGAGTCGAGTGACAGTTTTCGAATCGAATGCCATTGGCTGCAAGTGCATCAAGTCTTGGGGTGGCATACTCCTTGCTTCCATAGGCGCTAAAGCATTCGAATCCGGCATCATCTGCAAGGATGACAATGATGTTGGGCTTTTCAGCGTTAGTATGTGAGAGTGCCGCAAGGCAGAGAAACAGAGCCAGAAGCAATCGGGTCATCACATATCTTTCTTTCAATGCTGAAATCTCTTTCAGTGGGTGCGGTACAGTCACGTCGTTGAGAAACCTCACCTCTTGGTTCATACAGCGACTTTGTGGAATCAATGCTACCCTCCTCAATTCAGGAACACAGCAAAGGTGATTCATACACCTTTCTCACAAAGGTTTTTTCGAAGTCCACACACGCCGCGTAAGGAGACAGAAAAGAAAATGGGCGACGAGGGACTCGAACCCCCAACCCCCTCGGTGTAAACGAGGTGCTCTAACCAATTGAGCTAGTCGCCCTGCTGATTCGGCGGTGCCTTTGGTGGAACCACCGCACGTATTCCTAAGTCTACCAGTTGTTTTGTGTCAACAGAAGCAGGAGCTCCGGTCATAAGATCACTCGCTTTTTGTGTCTTTGGAAACGCGATGACATCACGGATGTTATCAAGTCCACCAAAAAGCATCACCCACCGATCAATCCCCAGAGCAATTCCTCCGTGTGGAGGTGCTCCACTTTTCAAAGCATCCAACAGGAAACCAAATCGATCCTGCGCGATTTCAGGAGAAATCCCAAGCAATTTCAGCACTTTTTCCTGCGTCGCACTGTCATGGATTCGTATAGTCCCACCGCCAGCCTCTGAGCCATTGATGATCAGGTCATACGCAATCGCTCGACAGCCGGCAGGGTTATTTTCCAGTTGATCCAGATCGGCTTCCCGTGGGGCTGTAAACGGATGATGCATTGCAGCCCATTGGCCTGTTTCTGTGTCATGTGCAAACATTGGGAAGTCTACAACCCAAGAAAAATGCATGTCTCCTGAGCTATAGAGTTCAAGCGTGTCACCGAGCCATTTTCTGAGCGTATGCAACGCTTTACAACTCACTTCAAAGGAATCAGCCACGATGAGCACTAGATCTCCTGGTTGCGTACCAAGTGCCTGTTGGAGATCTGCGGCAATTGCCACAAGGTTCTTTGCAACAGGACCGGTAAAACTTCCATCTTTCTCAACCTTGAGCCAGACCAGGCCCTTTGCGCCAGCTTCGATGGCGAGATTGGTCAAATTATCAAGGTCCTTTCGTGAGAACTTTGATGCAGCATCCTTGACGCATAATCCACGAACTCGCCCACCAGACTTCAACGCCTGTTGGAACACCCGAAACTCACTATCAGCGGCTAGTGAAGTGAGGTCAGTGATCTCAAGGCCAAAACGAAGATCTGGGGCATCATGTCCAAATCGTTCCATGCACTCATCCCATGTGAGGCGAGGAAGCGGTGTTGATATCTCGAGGTCAAGAATCTCTTTGGCCGTACGCCGAACGAGCCCCTCGATAACCTCCATGACATCATCCGCGTTGACGAAGGACATCTCAACATCCAACTGAGTAAACTCTGGTTGGCGATCAGCTCGCAAATCTTCATCGCGAAAGCATTTTGCTACCTGGACATACCGATCAAACCCTGAAATCATCAACAGTTGCTTATACAGTTGAGGTGATTGTGGTAAGGCAAAAAAAGCACCGTGATCGAGCCTGCTGGGGACAAGGTAGTCACGGGCACCCTCCGGTGTGCTACGGCCAAGCATGGGGGTCTCAACATCGATGAAACCGAGTTCATCAAAGTGGTCGCGCATGATTTTCACAATGCGGCTACGAAGCAACATGTTGTCCTGCATGGCGGGGCGGCGGAGATCAATCCATCGATTCTCTAAACGAACCTCTTCCCCCGGTAATTCCAGCGCATTTGGGTGAAAGACTGGCGTCTCTGCTTCGTTCAGAATCTCAAGCGATTCAATAGATACCTCGATTGCTCCTGTAGAGAGTTTGAGGTTCGCGGTCCCTTCCGGTCGCATGCCGACGACACCAGATATTCGAATAACCCATTCAGGACGTACTGCCCGTGCTGTTTCGATAACGTCTTTCGAACTTGTTGCTCCAGCAACAACCTGCGTCCGTCCCCATCGGTCACGAAGATCAATAAAGATAACACCTTTATGATCACGAACTCGATCAACCCATCCGCATAGATGAACCGACTGTCCAAGTTGTTCAGGACGTAATTCGCCGCAAGTATGAGATCTGAGCACCGTGTGACCTTTTTATCTCACCGCTGGCTGAGGGGGTTGCTGAGCATGGTTGGCACCAAACGTAAATTCCAGCTGCGGATTTGCGTCTTGGCCTTCTGATAATTCCCGGAACATCAAACTCGGCTGAATGTCACGGTTGTTTTGATACTTATCACTTGAGTATTCAGTAATATCTCCCACGATTTGATGGAAGAACATCTGACAGATGGGCACTCCGGGATAGATCTTCACAGGTTGAACCGCAAACATCTCTAAGGTCCAGTAGCCACAGAAACCAACATCTCCAAAACCGGCTGTCACATGAACGAAGAGTCCTAACCGGCCGATCGAACTCCTGCCTTCAATCATTGGAACAAGGTTATGAGTCTCGGTCCGCTCCATGGTCCGACCAAGGTAGAGTTGGTTGGGATTGAGTACGAGGCCATCCTCTGGAATCGTAACCCGAGTGACTCGATTACTTTTTCGCATGTCAAGCACGACTTCTTCGTAGATCAATACTTCATCATGCAGGGAAAGATTATAGCTGTTGGGATTGAGGTTCTTTTCATCAAAGGGATCAATAATGATATTCTGGCCAAGATGGGATTTTATTTCATTCCCTGAGAGGATCATGGGTGGACTCTTTCAGTGGATGTGACGGGGGCCAAACGGAAAACAACAGTGTAGTCTTTCTTGTCGTTTCTTCCCATGCCCTCCATCAGCTTTATCGTTTCAAAGGATGTTTTTTGATCACACCACTTCGTGGGCAGAGATCCAAGAGCATGCATGTCTGGCAGGTTGGACTTCGAGCGGAGCACAATGAACGGCCAAGCTCGATTAAGAAGTGGCTAAACTGTATCCAGTCGTCTGCAGGGAGGACCTTCATGAGATCCCTTTCAGCCTGGACGGCGTCAACATGCTTTGTGAGGCCGAGACGGCGGGAAATTCGGCCAACATGAGTGTCTACAACCACTCCCTCTGCCTGGCCAAATCCGCTTCCGAGGACGACATTTGCCGTCTTTCGACCAACCCCGGGTAACGCCACTAATTCTGACAGTTGCTGGGGCACCTCGCCGGAGTGTCTTTCTACAAGAGCGCGGGAGCATCCGAGGATATTTTTAGCCTTAGAACGGAAAAAGCCTGTGGTCCGAATAACGGTTTCAATTTGTGTCTGCGTGGCTTTGGCCATTTTTTCTGGAGTGGGCCAACGACGAAACAGGGTTGGGGTTACCATGTTGACCCGCTTATCCGTGCATTGAGCCGAGAGAATGGTCGAAATAATGAGTTCGAAGGGATTCCTGAAGTTCAGGGAGCAGGTTGCTGCCGGAAAGGCCAAAGCCAGCGTTTTTACGATGGATTCAGCCCTCTTCTTCTTCGCTGCGACCGTTTCCCGTCGAGGGATACGCACGGGGGGAAGCCCTTTGCCATTTGTGTTGTGCTGCTTGGTGCTAGGATTCATATTAAAGAAAAGATATTTTTGGAGCGAAATTCGTGGAAGATGCTGCAACAACGGACTATGACCCTTTGTATCTTAAGGGGATAGCCACCTTTAACGAGTGCGATTATTTTGAAAGCCATGAACTCTGGGAGGAATTATGGACAGAGTATCGCGGCCCGTCGAGGAAGTTTTATCAGGGCCTCATTCAGGCGGCTGTTGCACTGTATCATTTTGGAAATGGGAATATTCGCGGAGCGAGGAAACTTCACCTGAGTGCGCGTGCCTATTTAGAGCCATACAAGCCCAAGCATTTAGGTCTTGATCTTGCGACCTTCATCACTGCGTTTGACACCTGTTTGGCTGAGGTTGCCAACAGTCCTGAGGAGTATCCGGAGGTTGAACTCGATCCGGAACTTCTACCGGAAATCCATCTCGACCCACCTCCTGCTTCAGCGTGACGTATGTTTGATGAACCACTGGCTTTTTCTCCAGATCAGTTTTCGGGAACGGCAAGAGTCTTTCCAGTACCAAATCTGGTGATGTTTCCACATGTGATGCAGGCGCTGCATGTGTTCGAGCCTCGATACAAAGCTCTTCTCGAGGAGGCAGTGGAAGATGACAGAATGATGGCTTTAGCCGTACATGATGGTAGCCATGATCAACACGACGACGATCGTCCTTTGCTCAGGCAAACAGCATGCCTGTGTCGGATTGCAACCCATCAGCAAACCGAAGAGGGCACGTATAATGTTCTTCTTCTTGGTGTCTGCCGTCTCCGCCTTCTTGACGAGCTACCTCCAGATCGTCCTTTCCGAATATTTGAAGCCGAGATCATGGATGAGCAGGAGCCGGGGCAGTCAGAGCATGCGACCGCATCTGAATTTCAAAAAAAACTATTATCAGCTTTCAAGCGATCAATGCCCAAGATGCCAGAGGCGTATGATCAACTGGATCAACTTCTTGGAAATCAGATTACCCTGGGTATGTTGGCGGATATTGTCTCGTATACGCTTGATTTAGGTGTTGAGTGGAAAATGCGCCTGTTGGATGAGTGTGACGTTCTTCGCAGAACGAGTATTCTTCTTGAGGCAATGGCGGGGCGTTCTGCAGAGGGAAATCGCCGTCCATTTCCCCCTCTGTTCTCAAGCAATTAGAGTATGGATATGGCAAAATCTGAGTCGGTTCCACCAATGAATGCTGTTTCTCGTCATGGCGGGTGCGGAGATGAGGATCTTGTTCCTCAAGATGGCGCTATGTCTGTTGATCACCCTCGTATTGAAAAAGCCGTAAGAGATATTCTTCATGCTGTTGGTGAGGATCCTGATCGTGAGGGCTTACTTGAGACGCCAGCACGAGTTGCCAGGATGTATGCAGAAATGTTCAGCGGACTCTCTCAGGATCCAAGGGAACATCTCAAAAAAGCGTTCACTGAAAAATATGATGAAATTGTTCTTGTGCGTGATATTGCCTTCAACAGTGTATGTGAACACCACCTTCTTCCCTTCATGGGACATGTGCATATCGGCTATCTTCCTGATGGTCAGGTGCTTGGGTTGAGTAAGTTGGCTCGAGTTGTTGAGGTCTTATCACATCGACCTCAGGTGCAGGAGCGAATGACGGAGCAGGTAGCGGACCTTTTAGAAAATGACCTCGGTGCAAAAGGCGTTGCAGTTGTGGTTGAGGCCACACACACGTGTATGACAATCAGAGGGGTGCGGAAGCCTTCAAGTGAATGTGTCACATCTGCCATGAAGGGACTTTTTCGATCAAATGTTTCAAGCCGTGCGGAAGTATTATCGCTTATCTATGGAAGGCGACCTTCTTGATGGCGTGGTTTCCTGAATGATACTTCTTGTTGATTTTCTATGCCGATTTGGATTCGGTCTGGCCGTGGGCTTGAGTGTGACACCATCACGTCTTGTTCCCTCGGGCTTTTTTCGAATAAACCTGCTTGTTGTGATGGGATTGGCGTTCTTTGCTGCGCTGCTGGCAGCTTCTGGAATATCAGCTCTTGTTGCGTGGATGGCGGGAGGAGCCTCTTTTGTAGCATGGATTGGAAGTGCAGCCTGGTTGGCTCGACGCGATCGCCCTGGAATAACCGCCTGTGTGCTTAGTGGGATGTTGCTGGCTGTGGCTGTGGGCGTCGTCGTTTCTTTGAGGATGCCTGCAGGAACTGAAGTGAGTGGAGGACAGTCGGCGTGGCAATTTATTTCAGCATTGCTCTCAGGGTTGGTCGTCGGACTGACAGTGCATGCGATGCTTTTGGGGCATTGGTATCTCAATGCACCCGGCATGGAAATCAATGTACTCAAGCGAATGATTGACTTCGCATTATGTGGCTGGGCTGCTCAGTTTGTTTGTGTAGTGATTGAAATGGAGCCGCAGTTTGGGTCGATAGCAGTTGCAGATCGTGCACTTGTCGCAATCGTATCACTCCGATTTCTGGCAGGACTCATTGGCCTTCCTGTTCTTCTTTGGATGAGCCGGAAGACTCTTGATGTCCCGAATACACAAAGTGCAACAGGCATTTTGTACGTTGCCTGCCTTGCTGCTATCACAGGTGAATTAGCAGGGCAGTTGATGAATTCTCTGTAGGGAGGGCAGAGTCTTTGGTCACGATACCGCTATTGAATTACTGCACGAATATCCAGCAGGTGTAATTGCCGCCCCCCCGAGTGCGGACTGTCAATCACAACAAAGTGTCCGTTGTTACTGGAGCGAGGATGGGTATCACATCGCCACTCTCCGGAGTATTGAGCAGGAGAAGGAAAGTGTCCTAATAGTATTTTTTTTTGTGTTGAGCGATTGTAGAGATAGACCGTCTGACGTCGTCCGTTCCGACTGGGGTACGTATCGTTGAGAATCCAGTTCTGGTACGGGGCTGGCAGATTGGTGTTATGGCCATTTGCAGTCATGACACCTGATCCAACCGGAACCACCTGATCAGTGCGGTCGGTCATTTGATAAAAGCCTGCAGGATTATCAGTTGGCTTTGTCCACATTGTGACATGAGTGGCATCATCCCAGATAAAGTGTGACGTATGTCCCGATGGGTCAAGTACAAAGAGATCAGATCCATCGACATTGGCAGAGAGCATTCGTGTCACAAACCCACCTTCAAAACGGAGTGTCTGGGGATGGAACACAGGTCGATAACGGTGAAGAAAGACAAAACGATTGCCAGTAGGATTGATAAGGAGATGATTGAAGTAATGCCAGGCCGATGTATGCCGTTTGCCATCAGGCCATGGAATAGCCGCTACCTGTGCCAGGGAGAGAATCAGATGTGTTTCACCAGTCTTAAAATCGATCTTCCAGATGCCGGATGCGTCTGGTGCACGATCATGCACGTAGGGATCAGCTAATCCGCTGTAGCCATACCCGGGGCGAAGATTGTTGATGCGTCGAAAATCTGCAGACAGTCCAAACGAGCCATCTGGAGCAACCGTGTAAATAGGCATGGGAAGTGTTTTCTGGTGCCCCGTTTCCACATTGAGGAGACGGGAGATAAAACGATCGCCGTCACGGTCATTCCAGAGCACAGTCTTCCCGGTTGTGCCCACCCATTGAAGCATGCAGCCCTGTTGCCATCCCCAGGCCCGTGATGTCCCAAGAGGAACCCAAGTGTCATTGCGTTTCAGATCAATGTATCCAACATCAATAGCATCATCACGTGTTGGTGAACGCCCTTCAAAACCGACTCGATTGCTCAATACACACGTGTTTGTGGAGTCAAATTCACGTTTGTCGTAATACCCAAACCAGTGGAAACCCGGCGGGAATGTAATTTGTCGGCAAGGAACATGCGTTTCAAGTGGGTGTGTTGGGTTGGTCTGAGCAATGCTGTGGTGGGCACAGGATAGTGTCACAGATGCTGTAGACGTCTTTACGAACGAACGTCGTGAAATGAGTGACATGGCAGGTGCTTCCTCATGGCGGACCAATCCTTGGGAAAAAATCAAAACATGCTCACGTTCATGATGGCATACCTTCAGTCAGCATGTCAGGCGTCTTGGTCGAGAAGCATCTCTTGTTCCTACGGCTTCGCCGGGCGTGTTCTGCCAGCTGCAATGACGTCTGCCAGGCGGGCTGTGAGCTCTTGCATTTTTTGAGGAAATTGAGTCGAGAGATCATGTTTTTCCTCAGGATCGCTACTGAGATCAAAGAGTTGATACTGTGGAACCTCCGTATTCGTCAGTGTGGTCTCCACAATAAGATTACGAGCCTGCTTACGGTCATGGCGAACAAGTTTCCAGTTTCCAACTCTGAGACCATAGTTTCCAACTTTGCCATTATCCTGTTGAACCAAGTGGTCTCGACCGGTTGCATTTTTATGGCCCAATAAGGCCCCTAGGACATTCAGGCTGTCAAGGCATGCGTCCTCAGGAACGGGCTGTTTCACGAGGTTCGCGAGGCTGGTGGCAAGATCAATCGTGCACACTATTTCGTCCGAGACCCCAGGGGTGATCGTTCCGGGCCAGCATGTAATGAACGGCGTTCGAGTGCCTCCTTCATAAACACTGTATTTTCCTCCTGAGTACGGCCCGCCTGCTCGATGGAGTCCGTTTTTTTCAATCGCATCGTCTTTGTAGCCGTCATCAAGTACTGGTCCATTATCACTACAGAAAATAATGAGTGTCTCTTCGGACAAGCCTTCAGCAGCAATGGTCTTGGTAAGTTCCCCCACGCACCAATCGAGTTCTAAAATGGCGTCACCTCGTGGTCCGAGTTCTGATTTTCCTTGAAACCGTTCATGAACAATCCGAGGTACATGGCATTCGTGGGCTGCAAAGAAAAGAAAAAAGGGAGTGCTGTGTTGCTGTTGCTCATGAATGAAGGCCTTGCTTTGTTCGACCCACGTGTCCGCAAGATCCTCATCCCGAAAACGGGCAGCGTTGCCCCCAGTGTAAAAACCGATTCGACTTATTCCGTTGTGAATCGTTGCATTGTGACCATGCGACCAATCCATTTTGAGTGAATCACGATGAGTGATGCCGGTGGGATGATTCGGAGAGGGTTTTTTATTGCCGACCCATAAAGGATCTGCAGGATCAAGGTTCTTGACGCGATGGTCTTCGACAAAGACTTGAGGGACTCGATCGTTTGTCGTTGGTAGTAAAAAGCAGTGGTCAAAGCCAATTTCAAGGGGGCCAGGTTTGAGAATACCGTTCCAATCTGGGCCAGCCGCATCACCTAAACCAAGATGCCATTTGCCAATGACTTGTGTTGTATAGCCAGCTTTCTTCAAAAGGGATGCGATTGTTTGAGTAGAAGGCTGGATGATAGCAGGGGAGTTTGGTGGGGCGATACCAGTTCCTGTCTTGCGAAAAGCATATGTCCCAGTGAGAAATGAGTATCGCGTTGGTGTGCATGTAGAGGCAGAGCAATAGCCGCTCTTAAAACGGAGCCCTTGTGCTGCAAGATTATCGATATGAGGCGTGTCAATACGTTTAGCTCCATTGCATGACACATCACCATAGCCAATATCATCGCCCATGATGACGATGATATTCGGGCGATCTGACGTTGAAGCACCGTGGCTCAGCGAAAGGAACGAATGCATCACAACGATAAAGACAACCAGAGGGACTATAAAAAGACGAACATGCGGATACGTCTTTGCAATCGTTGTGGTAGAGCATTGTTCTCTTCTGGTGAGCCATGTCATGGGAAATCCTTGTCTGAAAAGCTATATGAATCCGAATAACGGAGATGTGCCGTGAGAAGGCTAGTGTATCGACTTAACACTGAAAGAGAAACTTTTGTAAACAAGTATCTCCGCTGTATTGAGATCGTACAGCATGTGTCATTTGGCGAACAGAAGCGTGTTTCTTGCTCCAAAACTGTGGTGACGTATACGTGGTAGAATACTGGAGGAGAAAGTAGACAAATGCACATAACCTATGCTTGTCCACGTTGTGGAAATACTGATAGACATCACGGAGTAGAAAAGATTGCCGAGTTAGTCTGTCAGTCGTGCGGTGAATCATTGCCAATTCCAGATGATGCTCTGGGATCTACGAATCCTGACGAGACCTCGGCACTTCGCCTTCGACGGTGCGTTGTGTGTCCAAGTACAGAGCTCTTCCGAAGAAAAGACTTTCCTCAACGACTTGGGGTTGCGATTGTTCTCGTTGGTCTTTTTGCAAGTTGTATTGCCTGGGGCATGCGGGAGCTTGTTCTGACATTTGCAATTCTTTTCAGCACTGCATTGCTGGACGTCATTCTTTATTTTGTGATGCCAGAATGTCTCACCTGTTATCGGTGTGGTGCTCGTTATACGGGGAATGGCGTGGTGGATTCTTTTGGTGGATTTGACTTGGAAACACATGAAAAGCATCGTCAACTTGTCGCACGAACCCGCTCGCTGTCATCAGGTAGGACCAGCGCCCCTCCATCGTCATGATGCAGTACGTTATTTGCTCGGGTAATTTGTATGGAATTAGACCGTGACAGGATGAAAGAAGACCTTCGTGGTATCGTATCTGGTGATGTGCTGTGCGATGATGCGAGCCGTGCCATCTATGCCACTGATGGGAGTCTTTTTGAAGTGTGGCCCTTGGCAATTGTGCGCCCACGTTCAATCGAGGACATCTCTGCAACTGTGAGATGGGCTGCAGAAGAGCGAGTGTCCATACATGCCAGAGGTGCAGGGTCGAGTGTTGCTGGTCTTGCTTTAGGTGCAGGTATTGTTCTGGACTGCAGCAGTTACCTCAGACGGATAGTTTCGACGGAAGACGCCACCGTACGCGTGCAGGCAGGAGTAACGAGTGCTTCCCTGGAGGAGCACCTATCCCAGTTCGGTCGTCTCTTTGGGCCTGATCCAGCCAATCGCGGAGTTACAACAATAGGTGGAATGATCGGACGGAATACGTCAGGGAGCAGGTTTGCTCGAGTTGGGGACGTCCGCAGTCGTTTAATTTCTGCGCAGGTTGTTCTTGGTGACGGATCAATTGTAGAAGTAGAGCCAACCGTTCCTAGATTTTCGACACCGGATAATGTCACCCCAGACCGGATGGCAAATCTTGCAGCTGGAGTGGAGTCAATACTAACATCGTCCCACGAGACCATTTCGGCGGCATTCCCAGAAAACCGTTGCCTTCATGGTGGATATCGACTTGATGGTCTGAGTCAGGACGGTGCCATTGATCTTCCAAAACTCTTCGCTGGGGCTGAGGGAACACTTGGCATCATTACTGAAGCTACACTTCAAACATTTCAACACACTGAAGAAACATCATCTGTAGGGTTATTCCTATTTGATTCTCTGGAAAAGGCAGCTGAGGCAGCATTGCGCTTGCGGCAACTCCAGCCGAGCACCTGTGATCTATTTGATAAACGGCATCTGAGTTTAGCCAGACGTGCAAAGATTGCTTTTGATCTTTTGATTCCTCCAGCAGCTGATGCCGGTCTTCTGGTGGAGTTTTGTGGACTGGATGCAAAGGCATGTCAGTCTCAGTTGGATGATGCGATTCGACGTGTTCAAGGTGGGCGTTGGGGATCAGGACCTCTGGCGATTGATGTGCGTCGCGCAGAAGACGCTGTTGATGCAGATATGTTTTGGGAGCTCTCTCGAAATCTCCTTTCGACTGTCCTTGAAGTCCGAGGTCAGGTGCAGCCGGTTGCATTTCTTGAAGATATTGTGATTCCCCCTGATGTATTAGTTGATTTTTTGCGGCGACTCCAAGATGTTCAGCAGCAAGAGCAGGCTGTTACAATGCTCTTTGCGCATGCTAATCATGGTCAGTTGCATGTTCGAACCTTTGCAAATCCGAGAGATCCTGGTGAACAGCAGCGATTAGAGCGACTTGCGGATGCTATCTATCCGGAGGTTGTTGCTGTTGGGGGAGCAATTGGTGGTGAACAAGGACTCGGGTTGTCACGAACCTCTTTTTTTCAGAAATACTTCCCTGAATTTGCTTCTGTTTGTACAGAAGTAAAACGGCTCTTTGATCCATTTTGTGTTCTCAATCCGGGTAAAATCGTCCCACCATTGGATTCAGAAAATGCTCCTCACGATGATCTTGAGCCTGCACGGTTTCGGGCGTCCTTGCATTCTGCAAACATGGCGCCATTACCTGTACTCCAATGCGCGGATCGACAGATTGTTGATGAGGTAGATGCCTGTAACGGCTGTGGTGGCTGCAGAAGTCAGGACGTATCACAACGCATGTGCCCTCGGTATCGTACGTTACCGTTGGAGGAAGCTGCTCCTCGCGCGAAGGCCAACTTGTTGGCGAGTTTTCTTTCGGGGCACATTGATGCAAAAGCGATTGAGTCCGAGGCTGCTCGGACAATTACTGAAACGTGTTTTAACTGTCATCAATGCAGGATTGATTGTGCGGCATCAGTTGATATTCCCGCTATGGTCATGGAACTCAAGGGAGCACAAGTTGCTTCGAACGGGATGCGTTGGACACCCTGGTGGCTCTCACGTGCTGACACGCTATCAGCTATTGGAGGAGCACTTCGGCCACTCTCAAATGCAGCGTTGAAGAACCCGCAGTCTCGGTGGATGATTGAAAAAGTACTTGGAGTCGCCCGTGGTCGGAAACTGCCCCCCTTCGCTGGTAATCAGTTTTTGCGCTGGGCTGCTCGACGAGGGATTACACGACCATCTCGGAGAAGTGGAACCCGAGTTCTTTATTTTATGGATACGTTTGCAAGGCGTCATGATCCGCTTCTTGCGAAGGCCTTTGTAGCGGTACTTGAACATAATGGTGTGGGTGTGTTTGTTGATCCGCGACAGGTTGCAGTTGGGATGCCACTGATTTCTGAGGGAGATATTGAGGGCGCCCGTAAACTCGCACGAATGAACATGCGAGTGCTTGCTGAGGCGGTGCGTCTTGGCTATCGCATTGTGTGTTCTGAACCGGCTGCCGTCACATGCATACAGCATGATTACCCCTTGCTTGTAGAAGATGATGACATGCAGCAGGTCATTGAAAAAACCTGTGATGCTTCGTCCTTTTTGTGGGAGTTGCATCGTGAGGGGCAACTGCGACTTGATTTCACTCCACTCACAAGTCGCTTGCTTTATCACACACCATGTCACATGAGGCTTAACGATGGGGGGAGCCATGCAGAGCATTTACTGAGGCTTATTCCAGGATTGACTCTTGACGCTACTGACCATGGTTGCTCTGGGATGGCTGGTACGTTTGGGCTTTCGCGCGAGCATTATCGTGCAAGTTTGCGCAGTGGGATCAATCTTGTGTCATCAATCAGAAACTCAGGGTTTGATGCTGGAGCGACAGAGTGCTCTGCCTGTCGGCTTCAGATGGAGCAGGGAACCCCCAAACCAACCGTTCATCCCGTCAAGCTACTCGCCAAGTCGTATGGCTTGCTGCCCGGTCCCTCCGGGCTTGACGCACTTCTCACAACTGCCAGTGGCAAGCTGACTACAAGTTCCTGATCATGAATGCATCTCAACCAAACAAGCCGGGTGAAGCGATTTTACGTGTCCAACTTTTTGCAGGTGTGGCTGAAATGGCGGGCACTCGTCTCCTCGAACTCTCATGGAATGGTGGTACGGCTTCAGACCTCAAGCTGGTGCTATCTCAGAGAGTGCCTGCCGCAGCGAATCTGTTCGCAGCCAGTGCGATTGCTATCAATAATCAGTATGTTCAGGATAATATGCCGATTGGTATCACCGAAGACGTTAGCGTTATTCCACCAGTAAGTGGAGGATAGGAGTACGTGAGCCAAAGTCATTGCAGAATCGTTCACGTGGCTATTCAGTCACAAATTTTACTTGATGAAGTATCAAGTGAATTGGCAGGCGCGAATGTGTTATTCGTTGGCACAACTCGTAGTATCACCGGTGGAACGAAAACCTTTGCACTTGACTATGAATGTCACGAATCGATGGCTCTTGTAATGCTGGAATCACTTCGCAAAAAGGCAGTGGAAAGATTTCAATTGGTTCACTGTGTGATAGTACACCGTATTGGTCTCGTGCACATTGGTGAAATAAGTGTCGCCATTGCAACAAGTGCAGCGCATCGAAAAGAAGCATTCGATGCATCCCAGTGGCTCATGGAACGCATCAAAGAGGAGGTTCCAATCTGGAAATGTGAAGTTGGACATGATGGAAATCGTGCGTGGGTCCATCCTAATGTTGGATCGGGGGGGATGCTGTGACGCACGCTCAACACCACCATGGCCTCATAGATCAATTTGGCCGCATTCATAATGACCTTCGTATTAGTGTGACGGATCAATGCAATCTGCGATGTTCATACTGCATGCCCTTGGATGTCATCTATAAGCCTCGAGAAGAGATTCTTTCATACTCAGAAATCACGCGTGTTGTACAAGTTGCATCTGGCTTAGGAGTGCATTCACTCAGGCTCACGGGAGGTGAGCCTCTTCTTCGAAAAGATCTTGATCAACTGATTTCTCGTCTTTCCGGCATTCCAGGAATCAATGATCTTGCAATGACAACCAATGGACTTTTGCTGGAGACCTATGCCGAACGATTACGACAGGCTGGACTTCAACGGCTCAATGTCAGTCTCGACAGCCTCAATGAGGATGTTTTCAATGCGATCGCTCGACGGCAAGGACTCAGTCAGGTATTAGCAGGTCTTGCTGCTGCGAAGGCTGTTGGTTTTCGGAAGATTCGAATCAATGCAGTTTCCATACGAGGTCTGTCAGAAGACGAGATTGTGCCGCTTGCCCTTTTTTGTCGACGAGAAGGCTTTCATCTCCGATTTATAGAATTTATGCCGCTGGATGCTGAAGCAGGCTGGTCACAAAAGCAGGTGCTCACTGGAGAGGCTGTTCGAACTCTTCTTGAGCGTGAGGTCGGTTTGATGAAGCCATCCGTTCAGGATGATTGCGGGCAGCCTGCAGTGGATTACGATTGGGAAGATGGTCAGGGAAGAGTTGGCTTCATCAGTCCAGTATCTCAACCATTTTGTCATAGGTGTGATCGTTTGCGGCTTACTGCAGATGGCCATTTTCGTAATTGTCTTTTTTCATCGAATGAGTGGGATGTCCGAGCCGTCTTACGTTCTGGTGACAGTGGTGAAGGTATTGATAAGCGGATAGCAGATATGCTCAGCCAGTGTGTGATGCTGAAGCGACGCGCGCATGGTATTGGTACACCTGCATTTGCTCGACCAGAGCGAGCTATGTATCAAATTGGGGGTTAGTCATGTCACAAGAGATGCGCCGTTATCTTGATAATGCTGCAACGTCTTGGCCCAAGCCAGAGAGTGTGTACGTGGCATGTGAGCGGACTGCCCGAGACATTGGCGTAGCGGCTGGCAGAGGAGGCTATCGAGAAGCAATCAAAGGCAATGAGATGATCAAACGGGCTCGATCACTTGTTGCAGGTCTTCTAGGTGGAGGAGATGCTTCAAGTGTTGCATTTGCATCCAGTGGAACGCTTGCACTTAATACAGCTATTCATGGTCTTCTCAGGCCAGGAGATCATGTCATTGCCACCGCAGCAGATCACAACGCCACCTTGAGGCCTCTTCACAGCCTTTTTTGCCAAGGTGTTATTGAATTGGATATTGTTCCCTGTAACGAACGTGGAAACGTTGATTGCGAATTGATTAGAGCGATGTGGAAGTCTTCGACTCGTCTTTTGACATGTTCGCATGCTTCAAACGTGACTGGCAATCTACAGGATGCCAAGACAATGGCAACGATTGCCCACGCGAACGGTGGTGTATTTCTGCTTGATGCGGCACAGACGTTTGGTCATTTGAAACATGAAGATTTTGCGTGTATTGATGCAGATATGATTGCTGCTCCAGCTCATAAATGGTTGCTTGGGCCTTTCGGTATCGGTTTTCTGTATTTGCGGTCAGGGATCGACATTCGGTCTCTTGTTCAAGGTGGGACAGGCTCTCGAAGTAATGTTCTAGATATGCCAGACGAGTTCCCAGATCGACTGGAAGCAGGCACACCTGATTTGCCAGCAATTGCTGGGATGGTGGCAGCGATTGAATGGCTGGAAGAGCAGTCCATATCGGGGGTTGCACAAAGGTGTCGTGGTCTTGCCCACGACTGCGCAAAACGTCTTGCAGGAATGTCTGGAGTGCGAGTGACATCCGCAGCTATGGCCGAACCATCGAATGACTATGCTCCAATTGTGAGTTTTGTTGTTCAGGGCTATGACACAAGTGACGTTGCGACAGTGTTGGAGCAGGTAGCAGGTATTCAGGTTCGCAGCGGTTTCCACTGTGCAGCAAAGGTACATGACTATCTTGGAACACCAGGAAGTGGCACCGTGAGAGTCAGTTTTGGTCCATTCAATACAGGTGATGACGTCGATGCAGTCATACAAGTTGTGAATGAACTTGTTGTCACCTAGGACTCTATCAGGTGTCAAAAAGGACACGGCAAGTGCCAAGCAATCGGTTTTCCATCATCGGGATGTTGCACCTGGAGAAATGTTGCATGAAGGAGGAGACGGTTGGCAGCCGTCTGAGCTGTCGTGTGAGCATAGAGAGGATCACCAAGAATCGCATGACCAAGAGAAGCAAGATGAAGCCGAATCTGATGCGAGCGACCGGTGATGGGCATGGCAGCAATCCGTGTCGAATCGGTGTATCTCTCAAGAACCTCCCAGCGTGTTTGTGACGGTCGTCCAAGGAGATTGTGTATGCGGTATCGAGGTGGCCGCAACGGGTCGCGTGCGATTGGGAGGTCGATCATTCCGTCATCAGATTCAGGATGTCCATCGACGATGCATTCATAACGTTTCTGAACGGTGCGGTTCTCAAACTGACAACTCAGGGATCGTTGCGCTTGAGCATCAAGGGCCATGACAATGAGTCCAGATGTGTCGCGATCAAGCCGATGAACAATGAGAGCCGTTGGGTGTTTTTTCTGCACGCGACTGGCGAGACAGTCCTTGAGTAGCGGTCCTTTGCCAGGTACAGAGAGCAAGCCGGAAGGCTTATTGAGCACAATTATTCTTGAATCGTGATGAATGAGTGAACCGGTATCCACATTCATAGCCATGACGTTAAGATATCAGTTTTTCCACACACACTTGAGAGAGAAAGTATGGCAGGAATTTCAAAAGAAGTCTGGTATGCCGAAGGCCTTCGTTTCGAGTGCACGCAGTGTGGTGATTGTTGTTCGGGAGCGGAAGGATATGTATGGGTGAATCAGTCTGAAATCGACAGTATGGCCGAGCGAGTTGGTTTGACACCACTCGATTTTGAAAAGTCGTATGTAAAGCGAGTCGGGGTGCGCCGATCTCTCAAGGAGCGGCAAAATGGTGATTGCGTTTTACTGGATGAGGAAACTCGGAAGTGTACAGCATACGAACAAAGACCTCGTCAATGTAAAACATGGCCATTTTGGGATTCCAACCTTCGCTCAAAGAAGGCCTGGGAGGAGGCGGCAGAGGCGTGTCCAGGATGCAATAAAGGAACCGTTGTTCCGCTTGAGACGATTGTTCAGCAAGCCTCAAAAATCCGAATCTAGTCACCGACGTTCTCAGGTAGCTTGTTCGAGTCTGCACCACGAACCGTGAGCAACAAACAGATCTAGTCTACCTGTTGTCAGATGGTGTTAGAGAATACCGCCATGTGTTGGATTGACTGTCATGTGTGATGGTTGGTCGAGAAACCAGATCCTCTCCCACTCATCAGTGATCGAACGCAGATCCTCAGAAGTGTAGATCAACTGTTGTGCTCGACGCACCGGGTCTGCTGAATACATGGGAATGAGGCAGCCAGTACTGGTGGCTAACAGCGTTGCAGCAATCAGTAAGTATGCGGCTTTTCTCATTGTTCGGTCCTCCTGACCTGTTCAAGATGACGTGTGTAGCCAAAATCATCCTTCAATAGCGATGCCGATTTATTCGTTTGAACCCGACCAGGGTTGCCCAGCCTTCCAGTTTTGTCAAAACCTGCTGAATGATTACGAAATACCATCAGGTCGCGATTCAGAATCCTTCTGGGATCGTTCCAGTAACCATTCGGGTTTTGGGTCAACCTGTTCGATTTCGCGTACACGTGCTTCCATCTCCTTGCCCGGCTTGAACGTAACAACATACTTTGCCTGAACTGGAACTCGTTCTCCCGTACGAGGATTACGAGCCATTCGGGCTTCACGTTTTTTGATCTGGAAGACCCCAAAATTCCTTAGTTCTATTCTGCCTTCACGAATAAGCGACTCAACAAGGGAGTCAAATGTTCGTTGAACCAGTTCTTTTGTGTGAAGCTTGGGAAGTTTGAGTTGCTCCGAGATCGTTCGGACAATATCTTTCTTTGTCACGGCTATGGCTCTCCAACCGGATGGAAGGAAACGACCGAAGCCTAGGAGTACCAAGGACTAGTGTCAACTTTCCGCCCCGTCTGGCGGTGGGGCACTGGTCCCTGATATCCAGTTTATCGGCTGTATTACCGGTAAACTTCACCCAAGCCGGATTTTCTGCACATTTTATGGACCGGATTTAGAAAACGGTGTGACCGCACGCCAAAGCATACACTGTCTTGGTATACCTCTTTTTGCATAGTTGCCCTTATGACTCAGACATCTCATTCTCAGCACTCTGTTGTCGATCTCTCTGTTTCGCTCGGACGTCTGCAACTCCCCAATCCAATCCTCGTTGCATCTGGAACATTTGGTTATGCGAAAGAGATGTCAGGACTTGTCAAACTCGATCGTCTTGGGGGTATCGTCCCAAAAACAATCACCTTGTTACCTCGTCAAGGCAATGTGCCGTGGCGAACGCTTGAAACAGCCTCCGGGCTCCTCAACTCCATCGGTCTCGACAATGATGGCATTGATATTTTTCTAAAAAAGCAACTGCCTTTTCTTCGGGACTGTGGAGCACCCACGATTGTAAGTATTGCGGGTGCAAACAGGGAAGAATTTGTTGAACTTGCATCACGACTTGATGGTATTCCCGGCATTGCGGCACTCGAACTCAATATTTCATGCCCTAACGTCAGTCATGGTGTCGACCTTGGCACAGACGCAGAACTGTGTCGTGGTGTTGTTTCAGGTGTTCGTGGAGTAACGAATGTACCAGTCCTCGCAAAGCTTACTCCAAATGTGACAGATATTGTTGCCATCGCGAAGGCTGCAGCAGATGGAGGGGCTGACGCCGTTACGCTTATTAACACCTGTCAGGGAATGGCGATTGATTGGCGCCGGCAACGACCGTTGTTGGGAAATGTTGTCGGAGGACTTAGTGGTCCGGCTATCAAGCCGATAGCACTGCGGTGTGTTCATCAAGTTCGGCAAAAACTGAGTATTCCGATTATTGGCGTTGGAGGCATCATGTCACTGGACGATTGCATGGAGTTTTTTGTTGCTGGAGCCACGGCAATTCAACTCGGAACTGTCAACTTTGCAGAACCCGTTGTCTGCACACAAATACTGGATGCGTTGCCAGAAGCCGTTCAGGAACTCGGTGCATCGTCATTTGCGGATGTCGTGGGCACACTTGTTCTTCCATTACAGGAAACTGGTTTTTCAGCTAAGGGGTGTTCTGAACATGCACAATGATTCTTTGCAAACAACGGCCTCTTTGGACACGTCTAACGTGAGCCGAGTTCTTTCTGGGATTCAGCCAACGGGTCGGTTTCATTGGGGAAACTATTTTGGAGCGATTCGTCAGTACATTGAGCTCCAGACAGCAGGGAATGCATTTTATTTTATTGCCGACCTCCATGCGCTGACGACAGTTCGAGAACCAGAGCGTTTACGGAGTTTTGTACATGATGCAGCAGTCGATCTTCTTGCACTCGGACTCGATCCTGCCAAGGCAACATTATTCGTTCAATCAGATGTTCCTGAAGTAGCAGAACTCACATGGCTCCTCATGACGGTGTGTCCGATGGGACTTCTTGAACGATGTCATGCTTACAAAGACAAGAAAGCTCGAGGATTGCCTGCAGATACTGGTTTGTTTGCGTATCCGGTGTTGATGAGTGCCGATATTCTGGCGTATGACGCCAATCTAGTTCCTGTTGGGGAAGATCAAGTTCAGCATATTGAAGTCTGCCGTGACCTCGCTGGTTCTTTCAATCATCTGTATGGCGAGGTATTCACACTTCCATCGCCTCGTTTGGTTCAAGGTGGTGGCCGGGTACCAGGAACGGATGGCCAAAAAATGTCAAAGAGTTACCAGAATACAATCGAGGTTTTCGAGGAACTCCCGCTTCAAAAAAAGAAGATTATGCGAATCACGACAGATTCGCGTCCCCTTGAAGAGCCTAAGGATCCTGAGTCAGATCACCTTTTCGCGTTGTACTCACTCGTTGCCGAGGCAGACGATGTTCAACATATGGAAGCACTCTATCGTCGAGGCGGTTTTGGCTATGGAGAAGTGAAAAAGGCTCTTGTTGAATCGGCTAACCATTTTTTTGCGAATGCCCGAGCTCGACGGGCTGAGTTGGAAGCAGACCCTGAACGCGTCCAAGAGATTCTAAGAGAGGGTGCCGCACGGGCGCGTGTACAGGCCCGGACAGTTCTCGCTCGCGCGAAGCAGGCATGTGGTTTGTCGGTCGTGCCAGAAATAAGCTCTTCGGATGGAGGCTTGTAGGTATGAATGTGCTCGGCATCGGTACGGACATTACGGAAGTCTTGCGGATAGCGCAAATGATCGATCGTCACGGAGAACTGTTTGTGGGGCGTGTATACACGACGGCTGAAATTGATTACTGCAGACGACGTCGCATGGCAACGCAACATTTTGCAGGACGATGGGCTGCGAAAGAGGCGGTTCTCAAAGCTCTTGGGACAGGTTGGCGAAATGGGATCAGTTGGCGAGATATCGAAGTGCTGAATGGAGCCGGAGGTCGACCAACGGTGTCACTTCAGGGAGGGACTCGAGAGATTGCTGAACGTATGGGCATTCATTCAGTACTGGTGAGTATTTCACATTGTCGTTCTCACGCTACTGCATTTGCGACGGCACTTGATGAAGTTCCACCAACATTTTCTGTTGATATGCCATGGAAACTCTAGTTTGATACGCACGATTGTGCTGCTGAGAATGACTGGGCGTGTGGGTCCAGAAAAAAAGCTAGTCGTGTGATTCTTGATAGAGCGGAAGTTCGGCAACCCCACCTTCGATTTGCAGTTCAGTGAGCGGAGTGCCTTCGTTCACCTCTGTTGTTCCATCTCGACGTGTAAGATGGAGTTTTGTTTGTTTTGCCAGATGATCAGCAAGTTCACGTTTGAGCTCTTCTTTTCGTTCATCCGATAATTTCCCGAACGCTTCACGCCCGCGGCATTTCGGAAATGCTCGACAGCCGAGCCAAGGACCGCGTTTTCCATCACGAAGATTCATGAAGTCACCACATTTTGAACAAACAATGTCGGTGACAACGGGCGGTGGTGTTGGGAATTTGATGCAGCCGTTCTTATCAAGATTCAGGATAAATGAAGGAGGTTCTGTTGGGGCGTCCTTCGCTTTCTTTCCTCTCGGTTTCACAGGGCGTGGCTTATCTTCAACCAGAAAGTCACCGAATCTCCCTGTTCGTTTGACCATTGCAACGCCAGCAGGTGAGAGCAGATCAATTTGCTCTGGCTGCCGAGGCTTTCTATCAAGTTCATCTACTGGAATGGCAAACGTGCAAGCGGGGACTTCCTTAGGTTTTTTCTTGCGTGTTTTGCCCGTTTTTGTTTTTTTGGGTTCTTCTTCTTGAATAATCTTCTCACGATATCCAGTGCATGAAAGAAAGAGACCGCTTTTACCAAGTCGATATTCCAATTGGCGCTTACAGATTGGGCAGGCGTAAGGCGACTCTTCACCTCCCGCTCTGACAGGATCCATTTCCCCTGCAATTTTTATTCTTTCTTCTAGAGCTGTGTAGAACTCATGCAGCATATCTGTCCATAGCTTTGAGCCCTCAGCAATCTGATCGAGTTCTTGTTCGATTTCCCCTGTATATCCGATTTCAATAAACTGATTTTCAAATCCGTTCTTAAGAAATTCAGTGGTATATTCTCCACGGGCTGTCGCATAGAAGCGGCGATCCTTTTGTTTGACGTACTCTCTTTTTTCAATCACGTTAATGATGCTCGCGTAGGTGGAGGGACGACCGATCCCCTCTTCCTCAAGCTTTTTGACAAGTGAAGCTTCTGAATATCGAGATGGTGGTGATTGAAATTTCTGACGAGGTTCGATTGTGAATGGAGCAAGTTCGGCGCCTTTCTGAAAATCCGGAAGCACCTGATCGCCATCATCGCGAGGTATTCCACTAATGGCATAAAAGCCATCAAATCGAAGGACACGTCCATGGGTTTTGAAGATGGCACCCGTATCCTGATCACTGCGACGTAATCGAACAGATGTCGAGTCCCATTGTGCCTCCGTTGCCTGGCAGGCAACGAAACTTTGCCAAATCAATCGATAGAGCTTCATCTGCTCCTCTGTGAGAGCCCCAGACAGTGACTCTGGGTCTCTTGCGGCGTCTGTGGGGCGAATCGCCTCATGGGCTTCCTGAGCACTGCTGTTTGAACTTGAAAAGATTCGCGGCTTGTCTGGTACGTAGTTCTTGCCATGTTTTTTCTCCAGGTAGTCACGAGCCATGGAGATTGCTTCTTTTGAGAGATTGGTTGAATCTGTTCGCATGTAGGTAATCAAGCCCACACGTCCCTCACCGGGGATATCAATTCCCTCATAGAGTTGCTGAGCAATGCGCATGGTGCGGTCGGTTGACATTCCCAACCGGCTGCTTGCCGCTTGTTGCATAGTGCTTGTAATGAACGGTGGATACGGTCTTTTTTTCGTGCGGGTCACGTCAATCGATTCCACTGTGTACCGTACATTGGCATCTGGTCGTCCAGAGATGTGGATGATGTTCTGGGCTCTTCCCTTTGCATCAGGCGCATCTGTCCGTTCAATGACAATATCCTGCAGCCCTGTCGATGCAGCCGCTGATTCGACTGCTGAAGCAAGGTCATCGGTCGAGGTGTTCACCGCTTCAATTTTGAAAGGCTTTCCTGCAATCTCTACCAATTCACATTGCAGGGATCTGTGGTCAGCAAGCCAGGCCATTCGTTCACGAACAAGAGGTGGTCTCCCTCGATCATCACGCTGCGCCATGAAGCTTTTCCACTCTTCGTGTAGGCCAGTCGCAAGACCAATGTCAAACGTAAGGCCTGCAGTGATTTCCCACGATTCGTTTGGTGTGAATGCTCTGATTTCCTGTTCACGTTCCACCACAATACGGGTTGCAACACTCTGTACGCGTCCAGCACTCAGACCACCCAGAACTTTTGTCCAAAGAATCGGAGAGACTCGATAGCCAACAATCCGATCAACAATACGGCGTGCCTGTTGAGCATCAACCCGAGGCATATTGATTGCACGGGGATTTTGAAACGCTCGTTGTACTTCAGATTTTGTAACGGCGTCGAATGTCACCCGTTTTGCATCAGCAGGATCAACCCCGAGCACTTGGGTCAGATGCCAGGCAATGGCTTCCCCTTCTCGGTCGAGGTCAGTGGCGAACCAGATGTCTTTGGCACCTTTTGCAAGTTTTTTCAGTTCAGACACCCGCTTCTTCTTTGCCTGGTCAACCTCGTAGGTTGGGGCAAAGTCATTG
>CACORA010000020.1 GCA_902629495.1 Planctomycetaceae bacterium | reverse complement strand
TTTGACATGACTCATTGGGGATTCAAAGATGATTGTGTAATCCACGATCTCTAGGGTGCCACCACCGGGTAACCAATGAGACATTTGTGACTCAGGTACTTCTTCCCCATTTTCAATCAGTTCGAGGACTCGCCAATGTCCAGAGAGTCGCTCGAGTTCTGCATCTACTGTTTGCTTTGGTTGGGCCCAGCATTGTGTGAATCCGAAAACGAATACGGCAAACAATGCAGAAATACCAATACGGCGAGTCATGTCTGGTCCTCAAATGTGTGGCGTAATACAAACTGTTGCACTCTGCAACCGCAGAACAAACAAGATAGTGACGGAATGTCGGAAATCCTGTCAAGAGAAGATGCAAGTGAAGATTGTGATGACGCTGCAGCCACTGGCGGCTTGTCACGCGTTGCATGATGGCTGTGCATCCTGAAATGTCATAATTCACGTGTTTCATTACCGTTTCACGAACTGTTTGTTGGCTTCACCAATGATCTCCGACAAGGACTTACGGACAAAGAGAGTGGCTTATGGAACAAGTTGCTGCATTCGGATACGCTAATAGTCTTCTCATACAAGATTGGGAAACTGTGACCGAGTTGAAATTTGTTTCCGTAAAGGTTCTCTGATGTCTGACACAATCTCTGAAATGAATGCATGCGATATTCTCTCACGTCTCTTTCGGGCGAGGGGCTATAACATTTCGCGCAATGTGATGTTTCATGAATATGGAGTGGAATTCCACATTGATGGCTGGGATGAGAAAGAGCGCATTGGATTTGAATTCCTCAGCAGTGAAGATGACGATCATGATGACCTTTCACTTGAGGAATATAAAACGCTGATGGCAGCGCAGTTGCGCGGAGAGCTATCGCTTCTGATCATGGATGAAGTGGAGCCGATGTCGGAGGCGGAACTTACAGCCATGACGCATGAATTTCTTGATGAAGTTGCAGAAGCAAGGATGGCTGCACGGAATGCAGACACCGCACAAGATCAGCCGGGCTCGTAACGCCATCATTTTTCTGATGATTGAATGCCGTCTGTCTCATCAACATATTGGAGTGAAGCATGCAATGGCAGGTGGTTCGGAAGGTAAGCCTATCAATCAGTGTGCTGGTGTCTCTCGGTTTTCTTTGTGTGAGTGTTGATGCACTGTGTGCCGACGACTGGCCTCAATGGCGAGGGATGCACAATGATGGAAAAGGTGTATCGACAAAGCTTCCGTCGGTGTGGTCAAAAACAGAAAATGTCCACTGGCGAACGCGACTCCCAGGGCGGGGGGGAGCAACCCCATGCACCTGGGGCGAACACGTCTTTGTCACGAGCAACGATGGAACAGATCTCGTGCTTCTCTGCATCAGTCTTGATGACGGGGCGATTGCATGGAGGCAAACGGTCTGTTCAGGTAATCAGGATGCGCGAGCAGGAGAAGGAAACTCTGCATCACCCTCTCCAATCACTGATGGTAAGCATGTGTGGGTGTGTTTTGGTACTGGCATTTTGGCATGTTTTTCTGTCGATGGATCGCACGTGTGGGCAATGGATCTGAACGAACGCTTTGGAAAGATTGACATTCAGTTTGGAATGACCTCCACGCCGGTTTTGGACGGAGAGTTTCTGTACCTCCAACTTATTCATGGTCCAATGAAAATGGACGATCCGTCCCGCACCGGAAAGGTCATCAAACTGAACAAGTCGACTGGGAAGACACTGTGGGCGATTGATCGTGAGACAGAAGCACTCTTCGAATGTAAGCATTCATATGCTTCACCATTTATCTATCGTGATGAGAATCGTTCATTTCTTGTCGTGCATGGAGCTGATTGCACAACTGGCCACGACCTCGGTAATGGCTCGGAGATCTGGCGCTTTGGTGGATTGAACGGACCGTCGGCAGTCAATCCTAAGCCATATAACATGACCTTTCGGCTCGTAGCATCACCCGGGGTTGTTCCTGGGGCAATTATTATTCCAACATGCAAGAAAGGGCCATGTGTTGGTCTTCGGGTTACCGACGAACTTGTAGGCGAGTGTTCAAACAAGCAATCGATTTTGCGATGGGTGAATCCAATAACTCCTGACGTAAGCACTCCACTTATTCATGACGGGCTTGTGTACTTGCTTCATAAGGATGGAAAACTGCAGTGCGTCGACCTCGAGAGTGGAGAAGATGTCTATCTTGAACGAACGCATACAGGTCAGCACCGCACGAGCCCGTTGTTGGTAAATAATAAATTGTATTTTGGTTCAAATGATGGATGGGTATCTGTTGTACAGGCCGGGAGAACGTTTCAGCTGCTCCATTCCATTGATATTGGAGAAGCGATCTCAGCATCACTACTCGTGGCGCACGATACGCTCCTGATGCGTACATCGGAAGCACTGTATGCAATCCGTACGAAATAGGGTGACGTGGCGGTCAGTGCAGCAGGGGTTAGCCGCCAGTCGCTATTTTTTCTGCTACGTCAGGAAACACCACGCGGAACGCAATCCAAGCCATAGTGAATGTCAGCAGGAGATTCAGTGCTTGTCCGCAAAGATACAGCACCACGGGTTTCCATGAACCCATTGCTTCCGCAAGTTGGCGAACATTTGTTTCAAGTCCGATACTTACAAATCCAAGGCAAAAGCACCATGAGCGCATCATCTTCACCGGTCCTTTTACCATCGTTTCCACTGCTACATCCTGGCCTTCTGGTCCGGTCGATGCGAGATAGGTAAATACCGCAGATGCCCCTATGAATCCGAATACAAATTTGGGCATACGACGCCAGATTTCACCTGCCATGTGACTGGCTGACAATTTCTTGTTGTCCTGTGCCTGTGGAGCGCTATCCGTTTTTGCCCACCAGGCTGCAACGGAAAGAGAAATGACACCAATCAAAACATTTTGAATGAGTTTCACTGATGCGGCAACGTCTCGAGCAACGGGGCCAACCAATTCTCCTGCTGCAACGACAGCACCCGTTGAATCAACAGTGCCGCCTATCCAGGCACCGCCCACGACCTGATCAAGTCCAACAGCATTTATGACTGCAGGAAGTGTAAACATCATGACAATGGTAAAAGCCAATGAGATACCGATCGCAATAGAGAGCTCTTCTTTTTTGGCTCGGCAGGCTGCTGCTGTGGCGACAGCGGCGGAGACACCACACACACTCATATCTGCTGATAACACAAGATTGAGGGAACGAGATTTAATTTTCAAATAGCGTTGTCCAAAAAGATACGTACTAATGAGGACGACAGGCGTCGTGATCCACGAAACGAGGATCCCCGGTGGGCCTAGTTTCATGAGTGTGCCAAAAAGGAGTCCGGATCCCATCAGAACGAGCCCTGTTTTGATATACAATTCTCCTCGTAATGCTGGCTTGAGCCACTCGGGGACCTGAAAAATATTACTGATAACCAGGCCTCCGACGAACGCCCAGAGAACGTATTCGAGTTGGAAGCCCTTGATGACGACTTGTCGGCTGATGAGCCAGGCCGTTGTGGCGAGCACAGCAATGCCGAGTACCGCAGGAACAGCTTCCCGGAGAGGGACGCCAAGGCCACGCAATGCACATGAAAATACAACACCACATCCAAGAATTGTTGTCAGGACAGCAAGAGCACGATGAGGGCCAGGCTCGTTTGGGCCACTTGAGAATGCTTCGATTGGATTAAGGGACCATGCACCAGGGGTTGTCAACCATGGTGCAATGGCATTGGCATATGGGTTTGTTTGATATTCGGAAAGCGGTGCCGGCGCAGTACACCACCAGGTTATGGCAAGTAATGCAGTTGCCATAATCATTGCCCAGATATCATCACTTCGGCACCATTTATTCATTGAGTCAGTCATGACGTTCTAGCTCTCCCCTTCATGCTCCCATGCATCTACCACTGCACAACCACAGCTGTCACTCCACACATTCACGGCTGTGCGCATCATGTCCAAGACGCGGTCAACGGCAAGAATAATTCCTTGTGATTCTGCTGGAAGTCCAACTGCTTGTAGGATGATTGCCATCATAACCAAGCCTGCATGTGGAATTCCAGCGGCTCCAACACTTGCAAGCAATGCTGTGATGCACACGATCACCTGTTGTATCAATGGAAGACTTTCGCCAAAGTGCAATTGAGCGATGAAAAGCACGGCAACGGCTTCGTAGAGTGCGGTTCCATCCATATTGATGGTCGCACCTAATGGCAGAACAAATGATGCTGTTCGGTTTCGCACTCCTGCGCGATCTTCGACACATGAAAGAGTGAGTGGGAGTGTTCCATTACTTGACGCACTTGAGAATGCAGTCAAGAGTGCCGGTGACATAGCGCGTGCATAAGCAAGTGGATTTCGGCGGGATGTAAGCCACACAATGATCGGAAGTGTCACTGTTGCATGAATGCAGAGTGCAATAGCAACGGCAAGCATATAGAACGCCAGTGACTGAAAGACTGACAGCCCCTGGGTTGCTGTGACATAGGCGACAAGAAAAAATACTCCAATTGGTGCGAGATTGATAATGGCTGTCGTCATGGACATCATGACCCGAAAGCCAATGTCCGCAGCCCGGCGAACAGCGCTGGCAACGTCACCACCCACCAACATTGCAAAAATTGAAAAACCAATTGTGAATGCAATAATTGAAAGAAAATTTGGTTCCACAAGAGCTGCAAACGGATTTTCTGGGATCATGGCCTCCAGTTGTGAAAACAGCACGTCCCCTAAATTGCTTCCTGTACCATGGGCAGAAGGCGTATGTGTTGTCATTGCCAGGATGTTGCTGCCCCGCAAACCGGGCTGCACAATATTGACAACAAGCAGGCCTGTTAGGATTGCGAGCGAACTGGTGAGGACATAGTAACCAAGTGTTCGCGAAAACATTTTCCCGATACTTTTTGTCCCCCCAAGGCCAAGCACGCCACTGGCAAGCGAGGTAATAATCAGAGGAATAGCAACCATTTTGAGAAGCCGCAAGAAAAGACCACCAATGCGACGAAATCGTTCACCCCACACTCGCGCCACACTTTGTCCGCGTGATTGAAATAGGTTGTACAACGCGGGTTCTTGATGGCTCAATGCATCTATATTCGGTAGTCGTATCGCTTGGCTGGATTCCGGATGCGTTCCAGTTGGCCCAATAATGAAGACACGACTCGTACCATCTCTCAGTTGCTCCTTGATCTCGATAGCGTCGTGCGTGTCATCAATTACTACAGCACTGACGTCTGAAGATAGGCCATCGGAGATAACCGTTTGTGAACGTCCACCCGTAGCATTCAGCGTCACGCCGATTGCCGCTCCCGCCAGCATGCCAATGAGAATTTGCCAATGCAGTGCTAATTTGAACATGAGGGTTTTCCTTCACAACGAAAGGGATGGGAACCGTGCAGAGGCTTCAAAAACTCTAGAGCGTCGCGAATCAGACTCATTTCTGCAACAGCGGCCAGTGCAAGGTGATCCGAGCCACTATAGAAACTGTGATAAAATATCTCAGAAACCGTCATTTATCTGACACGAAAGCAACACGCTGTATGGAAAAGACACCTCAGTATCTTTTTGTCTATGGCACGCTCAGGCCATGCCTTGCCGGATCTGAGCAACAAAAAATCACGAAAGAGTTTCGATTGGTTGGGCCAGCGACAATCTCTGGCGTGCTCTACGATTTGATCCAGTACCCAGGAGTGACACCTGGTCCAGGCGTTGTGGCTGGTGATGTCTTATGGTTACCAAGCCATGGTATGCTCAAATTGGTTGACGAGTATGAAGGGTGTTGCCTTGACCCACCTCTCTATTCAAGGGTAACTACTCTTGCGACCCTTCACTCGGGAAAAACAGTTATGTCATGGGTCTACTATTATTGTGGTTCGCTTGTTAAAGCCCGAGCAATACCTGGTGGGGACTACTGGGTATGGAAAAAGCAGTCGTGATAGGCCAGATGTCCATCGTAGCCGCAGAAAGATTCTGGTTTGCTTGAGACTGTTATGACGACACGTTGTTCGTTCGGGATGTACGACGTTGCTTTGCAAGTGTCCAATGGAGGCCAACGGCCGGAAGGAATAAGAAGACGATGATGAAAATCTTCATTTCTGCATAGAGATAGAACATGGTTGCATTGTAGGTTGGTCGGTCCATTGGGATGATGGAATTGTGATAGGCATACGTAAAATCTGTCATGAACAGAAACGGAAGGAATGCTATCAATATTAAGAATCCAACAACACTGGCCCGATAGAGCGATTTTACAATCAACCAAAGGGTCTCCAGCTTTTGATCGTTGACATCAGTCATATATCGCCCTTCGCAAAGCCAGTTTTGTATACGCATGTCACATGTTTGGAAAGGATTTGTGTGTCGAAAGCGAATGGTGACTACGGCCATCCCAATTACGGTGCTCATTTTTCAAGCAGAACGCTGACGGCAGTGCTCAGAATCATGGCTCAGCATCTGTGGGTGATGATCAAAATGCCCGATTTTCCATAGCGTGCATGCTTCCCGTATTTCTTGGGGGGGAAGTGGCACACCGTTTGCTGAAATGGTACAAAGCCTGAAGCCCTGCAGACAACGATAAGGCGGCTACCGGAGTTTCTCAGCCTTGAGAACCCCGTAGGTCGAAGTCGCGGAGTCCTGTCGGTCAACAGGCCCCGTGTGCATTTCATTTTTCCTCGTAGATAAGGATGAGCTTCAGTCATGAGCACGAAGACGAAGTTGGAGTACATTTGGCTCGACGGGTACAAGCCCACACAGAGCTTGAGATCGAAGACGCGTATAGAGAATAATTTTGGTGGAAAACTCGAAGACTGCCCAATGTGGTCTTTTGATGGAAGTAGTACCGAGCAGGCATCGGGAAGTGATTCTGATTGCCTTCTCAAGCCTGTCGCCATTTTTCCTGACCCCGGTCGAGTCAATGCCTATCTCGTCATGACTGAGGTCTTGAATGCAGATGGCACACCGCACGAAAGCAATGCACGTGCTTCCATCGATGACGACGATGGTGACTTTTGGTTTGGATTTGAGCAGGAATACTTCCTGTGGTGCACGGAGAATCACAACCCTCCAGGTTTTCCTGCAGGCGGGTTTCCCGGTCCACAGGGTCCTTACTATTGTTCGGTTGGTGCCCAAAATGCCCATGGCCGTGCATGTGTTGAAGAGCACCTGGACGCGTGCCTTGACGCAGGGATCAATGTCGAAGGTATTAATGCAGAGGTTGCCGCTGGACAGTGGGAATTTCAAGTCTTTGCCAAGGGCGCAAAGCGTGCCGGTGACGAGGTATGGGTCGCTCGCTATTTGATTGAACGGATTGGTGAAAAGTATGGTTTGGCCATCGAATGGCATCCAAAGCCACTTGGCAAGTTGGATTGGAACGGCTCAGGCATGCACGCAAACTTTTCTAATGAACTCATGAGAACGTGTGGGGACAAAGATGTCTTCACGAAAATCTGTGAGGGATTTGGAGGGGTGATTGATCGTCATATTAACGTCTATGGGGCGGACAACGATCAACGGCTCACCGGTCAGCATGAGACTCAAAGCATTTCCGAATTCAGCTTTGGCGTTTCTGATCGTGGTGCTTCCATACGTATTCCTGTCGGAACGATTGAAGATGGCTGGAAAGGTCGTCTTGAAGATCGACGTCCTGCTTCGAATGCAGACCCGTATAAGGTTGCTGCAGCGATCGTGAAAACGGTCAAGGAAGCAGTTGCCACAGCAGCCGTCTGAATGCGTTTTTGATAAATCAGTTTTGACATGGACTCCTCTCAGGCACGCCTGGGAGGAGTCCTTTGATTATGTCTCATCAGACGTGGCAAAGTGAATTGTGCGAAGGGCGTCAATCATCTGACGCATTGTCTGAAACCGTTGGGACGGCTTTTTAGCGATCGCCTTCATGATAATATCATCAAGGGCAGGCGGCACTGGCTCATGTGTCTGTACCTCAGATGGAAGGGGTGGCGTTGTGTTAAGAATGTTTTCAAATGTTTCCTGAATGACACGACCACGAAACGGCTCGGAAAAACACGTTGCCTCATACAATGCCACGCCCATGCTGAATATATCGGTTCGCTCATCAACGGTTTGTCTATTCCCGGAAATCTGTTCGGGTGACATGTAGAGGGGCGTACCTGGACGATCACCGGTCATCGTAATGGCTTGAAACCGTCCACTTTCCACATTTCGTTCAGACTCCGGAGTATCGTCACGCTGTCCCCAGACTTTTGCGACTCCCCAGTCAAGCAAAATAACCTCACCAAAATTTCCAACCCATATATTTTCAGGCTTTACATCACGATGAATCACGCCGCGAGTGTGTGCATACATCAGTGCGAGCCCGGCTGATGTCAGGATTTCAATTCTTCGTTTGAGCGGATAGCTAACGGCATCCTGAGGGCCTCGTGACGCTCGTCTTAGAATCTCATAAAAGTTTTCACCAGAAATACGCTTCATGGTGAAGTAGATTCCCTTCCTGAGATCATTTCCGATTTCATACACGGGGACAGTATTTGGGTGCTGCAACTGCGCCGTAATCCGTGCTTCTCGCAGTAAACGCCTATTTTCCTGCCTGTCCATGAGGTACTGCCGCAACAAGGTTTTCATTACAACGGTCCTGCCTGTGATTTGATCAAAACAGGTTTGCAGGATGGCTGACCCACCTTTGGCCATGGTAGAGAAGTTGGTGTACTTTTCCATGCCATCAGGGATGTGCTTCGGCAATTCAAAGTCAGTCGAGGATAAAAATATAGGACCTTGTCCGTCTGTCTGTTGTGGCATTGGATGCTCCATCCAGAACTTTTTGGGTATTTCAGTCGAGTCTAACCAGTTTTTCAAGAATTGTGTGGACGTCCTCCATCTCTCAAAAAGAAAACTCCCTCCTACATGGTGGTCAAAACTATGTCGTGTCTGGTATTTTTCTACTCACCGTATGAAACACTCTGGTTGGGAACAACGTGTATGGCGACGGCTGGTCAAATTTCTGTTCGCAAGTTGATGCAACGCCTTATGGGCGGCTCTCGACATGATAGTAATGGGTCATCGACTGGGGAGGGGTTGGACCCGCTTGTCGAGCGGTTGTCGGATCATAAGGTTACGCGATTGGCACTCTCTTTTCTCGAAGCAAACGATGGTCGGCACCTCAAGGACATTGGGCTTGAGGACATGACAGATGATCGAAGAGCAACGTACGGAGGTCAGTCATTCTGGAATTTTGGATCAGACAGCTTCTTGGGTCTCGATCGTGATCCACGTGTTCACGCAGCCATTCAAGACGCCCTTCCAGAGTGGGGATCGCACAATGGAGCGTCTCGAGCATTTTCAAGCCCTCGGCTTACGGATGAGGCTGAAGCCAAACTGGCTCAATGGCTTGGGGTAACAGATACATTTATTTTTCCAAGTGTCACACTTACAAACATAGGGGTCCTTCCTGCCATTGCTGGCAAGGGCGATGTTCTGGTTGTGGATAGAGAATCGCACGATAGTGTTCATCAGGGTGCCCGACTCGCAGCAGCTGGTGGCGCACGCCTCGAAGAGGTGATAACACCGACAGCGAAATGTGTTTCTGATCTGCTTCAGCGTATTGATGCAAAGGCTGCCGTTATGGCCATTGATGGCGTCTACAGCATGTCTGGAAAATCACCACATCTTGTCGACCTTGATGCAACTGTCCGTGGGCATGGTGGAATCCTTTATGTTGATGACGCCCATGGTACAGGCGTCGTTGGACCACAAGGGCGTGGGGCTGCCTATCAAGCGCTCGGGTCCCTCAGTAATATTCTCATGGTTGGATCGCTCTCAAAGGCCTTTTCGTGTCTCGGTGGATTTGTCACATGTACACCGGACTTGAAGACCATTCTAAAAATTCGTTCGAGCACGTTTATTTTTGGTGGGCCTGTCCCGCCGCCCTATTTGGCTGCCATTTGTGCCGTCTGTGATATTTTCATGTCGCCTGAATATGAAATGATCCTCAAGTCACTTCGTGAACGAATTCAACGGGTGCGTCTCGGACTTGATGCACTTGGCCTGTCCTACCACTGTGGGGATGCGGCCATTGTGTCAGTCGTGGTGGGCGATATTGAAAAGACTTTTGATGCAGGCAAAAAGCTCTTTGAGAGGGGTTTTTATGTTCAATCGGCTACCTATCCAGCTGTCCCCATCAATGGAGGACTCCTTCGAATCCAAGTAAATGCCAATCATTCATATGATGCGATTGATGGGCTACTCAACGCACTCGACGACGTCACAAGAGAGCTAAGGATTTCACGCCAGTCTAAACCGGACTCCGTAACCTCACTCACGTAGTGGTGCCTCTTCCATAGGAGGGAGCCGGGTGACAACAGCGTCTCGAAGCCACGGTGGGAGGAGCCGCAGCAGGCCAGCCTGAAAAGCGGTCCAACGTGGAAACCACACTTCGGGATATTTCTTTTCAATGGCATCAAGGATCTTGGCAGCAGCCTGATCAGCTGGAATTGCTATCCCGGAGGCACGTTCTTCTGGGGTAATCATTCGCGTATCTACATATCCTGGACATGCGGTGGTGACGGAAATGCCATGCCGACGACAATCGATACGAAGACTTTCCAAAAACATGACTACAGCAGCCTTGCTGGCAGCATATGCAGCATTTTTTTTGAGACCAACCAGTGATGCCAGACTCGCAACACCACACAGATATCCAGAACGCCGTTTGAGCATTCCTGGCATGACGGCCGAAAAGAAATTCACTGTCCCATTCACATTCACATCCATGACATCGTGCGATCGCTGCGCATCCAGAGGCCATGTAACGCGATGAATCCCTGCGCAGGCAATAGCCACGTCCACCGTGCCGAGGTGTTGTTCGAGCTCTTGTACGGCGAGGTGGAGTGCCTGCAGATCGGTCACGTCACAAGAGACTTTCTCTACAATACCACCCGCTGAACGGATGTCAGCCATGACACCATTGAGTGATGGCTCGGAACGGGCGATAAGCCCAACACGGGCTCCAACTGCGGCAGCCGACATCGCCATTGCTCGACCGATGCCGTTGGAGCCGCCTGTGATGAAAACGGATTTGCCATTCCAGAACTTTTTCGAAATCATGTTGTCATATCACAATGAGTCTGAGTGAATATTGCAAGTTCCGCCTGCTATCCGCCGAGTCCATCTCCCGATCAATGGTCATATCATTGGCGCAGACGTTCACTTGCAAGAAGACAGCAATCAGACACCAGTTGTATTCTTTCATGGCGTGCTGTCTTCAACCAGCATTGCTTCAGAATTGTTTGTTGATCCATCGGCTGAGTCCTGGATCTCCTTCAGTCTGCCCGGGCATTTCCCCGGCACCTGGCAATTCCCAGAAGGTCAACCTGCACTCAACCCATCAGAGATTGGATTTCTTTATGAAGAGGCATTAGGTGAACTCATTGGAAGCCAACCTGTGATTACGGCCGGCTGGTCAACCGGTGGGTTCATGGCAATAAATCATGCTATTTGTTATCCCGAGCGCGTGAGAGCAATCGCGAGTCTTGCTGGTTTTTCCTGCGGAAGACAGGTTGCAGACATGATGCGTTGGCTCATTTGGCTGTCGGGAGTTTCTCTTGGATCAATGGTGATGAAAAGAGGGATCCAACTCAGCGCTGCCTGGCCACGCCTGTATTACCTCATGTTGGGTTTCTTTACGGCAGACCAAAAAGCTGCGACGCGTATTCCACATGCTACCTCATCGACTATGTATCAGGAATTCAGAAAACATGACGCAGATGCTCTGACATGGTTTCTTGCTGCGCTTCCCACGCTCGACATAACAGACCATCTATCAGCGATAACAGTTCCAACATGGATTGCGGCGGGTGAATCTGATCCGGTGGTACCCTACGCTGAAGCGGTTGGCCTAAGTAAGGCGATTGCAGGCTCACAGCTGCAGACGTATCCGAATGCCGGACATCTTTTTTTCAGCGAATGGACGACTGTCCAGACTGATTTTGAACAGTGGCGGAGGGCATTCTAGTATGCCATCACTCAATCGAATGGTAGTCACAGGAAGTGGTGGGCTTTACGGCCAAGCCTTGTTGGGTGAAATACGCAAGAACCACCCGCACATTCATGTGCTTGGTGTAGATGTTGGAACACATCATGCAATCAAGCCAGACGTTCTGTGTCATTATGATATACGAGAGGAACGCGCGACGCAGGCTATTGTCGATTACGCTCCTGATGCGATCATTCATCTCGCGTATGCGGTCCAGCCTCAGCGCAATCAAAAACAGATGCGGTCTATCAATATTGATGGGACACGAGCTGTTTTAGCCGCAGCGGCGGCCTGTCAACCAAAGCAACTGCTTGTCGCCAGTAGCGGCACTGTCTATGGTGCGAGGCCTCAGGCAGGCGGTGGCTATGCGGAAGATGCCCCTTTGCGTCCAAGTCCACAATACTACTATGCACGGGACAAAGGTGTTGTGGAATCCGATGTGGCGTCATTCGCACACATACATACAGATATTGCGGTGGCAATCACCCGGCCCGCCATCATTTGTAGTCCACAGGCGAAGAATTTTTTATTGGATATTTTTCTGACAGTTCCGTTTCTTGTGCTTCCAGATGGGAGGGACACCGCTCTTCAGTTTATTCATGCTGAAGATGTAGCAAGAGGTACCATGGCAATCCTCATGCATGCCGGACGTGGTCCCTACAATTTGACCCCGGAAGATTCACTTACGCAAACGCAACTTGCGCGTGCGATGGGTATTCCTGCTATACGGATGCCTTCTTCCATGCTCATGTCAATCGCCTGGGTATGGTGGGCGCTTCATTTGCCATGGGTATCTGTGCCTCCGGGATTAGTCTCATATATGTGCTATCCATGGCTTATGACTGGAAATCGCTTGCACAATGAATGCGGCTTTTCGTGTAATCACTCAAGTGCTGAAGCCTTTCAGTCACTCCTTATGACGGACGAGACAATGAGTGCTCATACTCGCTAAGGAGAGGCCCAAGCTGTGTTGTGATACGTTCTCGGAGACACTGGTCGACGTCGTATTTGTTTGGTTGATAGTGTTGATGTGCCTGAAGATAGGCTTTCCACTTCGGCAGGACGTCCTCAATTCCCTGCCACTGAAAGTGAACATAGATATGTCGCAGTGTGTTTAATGGATGCTGGGTGAGGTCTTCATACCGAACTCGCAGACGATGGGCTGGGGACACCTGGCTCCACGTGTCGGTAAGTCGTTGGTTCATTTCAATAATGGATGCAAATACCTGATCCTCGAGGTGTTCGCATGTTGCCCGTTGGAGTCCATACTGATCAAACATTTTTTTCCAAAAATGTAAGCACGATGGGACTAACTCATAGGGATTACGAACAATGTGAATGAAATGGGTTTCTGGAAAGACCTCTCGAATAAGTGGAATGCGATACGAGTGCAGTGGATTCTTCAGCAACAGCCTTCCGCGGTGTTCGAATTGAACATGCCTTAAAAAAGTTGTCCACGCACGAACCCACTGTCGCCGAGCCGACGGTGCTACGTGCTCAAGGTCTTTATAGTCCGTATCGGGGATGGGTTCGTTTGGAAATGCAATAACCCACCATGGGCTGGGCATGCCAAGATTACACAGTGCGAGTTCATCCTCCTGGGGCTTCTGATATCCCATTGGCATTTGATCCATCGGTCGATTGCGTGGAAGAAGCGTTCCAAGCCAGTCATGTGCAAACTGCTCTGATAAAACGAAATGCGTTGGACAGGCGCATTGTGCTGTTGTTGGGGCATAAAGATGTTGATCGCACGCAAGAAGCTCATGAAGAAGAGTCGTACCGCTTCGCCAATGGCCAACAATAACAATAGGATCGGACTCGATGGCCGATTGTTTCAGCCCATGTCCCCAAATAAACCATTGCATAAAAGCCAAGAGTTCTCCCGCAGCACTCAACAGAGTGATGAATACAGCGCGGGGAATGCGCGACGGTGAAATACGGAAGTTATGTAAAGCGAGCCGTTGGATCCATGGAAGGAATCGAACACCTGTCCACATGGGAAATATCAAACGACGACGATTCGACATTGAGTCACCGGAGCACGAAAAAAACGTCTATGCAATGGTATGATTGAGGCAAGCAGGGTACCCTCTTTCAATTCATTTGTGAACGTCTTGCGCTAAGAATGTTTGTGGATTCTGTCATGGATAGCCATGTGTTTTCTCGTTATTCCAAACACATTCTGCTGACAACGCTCTGTCTTCTGCCCATCATTGGTTGGGGATCCCACCATGCATATGATCGACGGGATAACAGCGTTTTAGGGTGGCTCCCAGAACGTTCACCTGTGACTCAGGCATACCAAGACTTTCTCCGTGACTTTGGGCCGGATGAAACTATTTTCATAAGTTGGGATGGCTGCACACTCGACAATCCGCTCCTTGAACGGCTGGCGGCAAGCATAGAGAAACGTCAGTCCCAGGCCGACTCCAGTGGACTGCCGCGTTGGTTTGCGTCAGTGACCACTGGCACGCGGCTTCGGGATCAGATTGTTGATGTGGCCGCCGTAGAAAGACGAAACGCAACAGAAAGGCTCCGTGGGGCATTGGTAGGACCGGATGGACAGACAACATGTTGCGTCGTGACACTCTTCCCACTGGATGACGCGAGCCGTCAAGATGCATATTTCTGGCTACAGAACAAAGCCGTCGAACAGTCTGGGAAGCCCCGCGATGAAATTCGATTGACTGGTGACGCTGTCATTGGCGTTGCGATTGACATTGAAAACGAACGTACCACAGCCACGTGGTCGAATCTGGCAATGGGTGTTGCGTTGCTTGTTGCTTGTCTTTCACTGGGGAGCCTTCGACTTGGCGTGATGGTGATTGCGGTAGCCGGGGTTTGTTCGCTATCAATTGAAGCGTTGGTGTATTTTTCAGGAACATCGATGAACATGCTGGTCACACTTGTGCCTGCTGTGACATTCGTGCTCTCCATCTCTGCAGGAGTACACCTTGTGTCCTACTGGAATGATGAGGTAAGGCGCCATGGAATCCAAGATGCCCCAGCAGTTGCAGTGTCCCTTGGATGGCAGCCGGGAAGCATTGCGATGCTGACCACAGTACTTGGCATGCTATCCCTATGTGTGAGCCAAGTCAGACCAGTGTGGGAATTTGGAATTTTTGCGGCCTTGGGAGCGAGTCTTTCTTTTCTCATTGTGTTTTCGGTCCTGCCAGCATTACTGCAGGTATTTCCTCCTCGGAAGGTGGCAACAACACACGCATCGTCATGGCCAGTCTTTACGCAATGGATACGGCGGCTGGTTGCACGCTACCGACTTTCAACAGGTCTGTGCCTCGGTGCACTCATCCTTGGCTGCGTTGGACTGTATCAAATTCATACAGAAGTACGTCCTGCACGCTTTCTTCCACCGAAAAGCCACTGGATAGAAGATCTCCAATGGTTTAACACACATATAACACCATTTCAGACTATTGACGCCGTCCTTGTCTTTAATGAACCACACACAGGCCTGAGCGATCGTGCTGCACTTACGCAGGAAACACAGGTGCGCCTTATGCCACTTGAAGACATACGCGGAACTATTTCGGCAGCAACATTTTTGCCGGATGACATTATCGGGTTTGCTGATCGTGGCCAGGTCCAGTCTGTGATCCGCCGTGGGGTGGTGGATGGACGTTTGCGACGCAATCTTGAGAGGCTCATCGACACAGAAATGGTGGCGCAGTCTGATGGGCAACAACTCTGGAGAATTTCACTTCGAGTGGCAAATTTCACAGCTCAAAAACAGCAGAAGCTTGAGGGCTCGATACGAGAGATCGTTGCACGGGCGGCTGCCTTTCTTGATGTCGCGCAACCGGATGAGCTCATATGCACAGGAGGAGTGCCGTTGGTGATCGCTGCCCAGCGAGAGTTACTCGAATCACTCCTGAAGAGCTTTGCCATTGCATTCGTGACAATCGTGGGTGTTCTTTCTCTCTTTTTACGCAGTCCCATTGCTGGCACACTCGCGATGATCCCTAATATTCTGCCTCCGATATGTGTCTTTGGTGTGCTCGGTTGGCTCGGTAGGCCTCTTGATGTTGGAGGCATGATGACGGCAAGTGTTGCACTCGGTATTTCAGTTGATGATACGGCACATCTGCTTACGTGGTTTAAGCGTGCAGGGAAGAAACACCCTGACGCGATCGACAACTGTATTGATCAGGCACTCGTGCGATCTGCTGTTCCAATCACGCGGACGTCACTTATCTTAGGATTCGCGTTTGCGGTATTCGCATTGTGTGATTTTCAGCCAATCTCTCAGTTTGGCTACTTGCTCGCATCATTGCTGGGGATGGCTCTCGTTGGAGACCTTATTTTCTTGCCTGCGTTGCTCGCTGGCCCGACTGGTAGACTCTTTGGAAGACACATGCAATAAACCCACGCCGGCAATAATACATACCACCCCAGCGAGTTTTGACCATGCGATACTCTCGCTGAAAAGAATTATTCCAGAGATTGTAATGAGCGCTGTGCCAACACCAGACCACACGGCATACGCTATTCCAACATCCAGCTGTTTGACGACGATTGTCATGAGAAATAATGTTGCTAGATAGAAGACACCTACTCCGGTCCCAGTCAGTATTTTAGTGGGCACGCCATCAACGACAGTTGTGAGTTTCAAGCAGAGTGTCCCTGCAACTTCTACAACAATAGCGATGCAGAGAATAAGCCACGGATTGAGTGTGTTCATAGCAGTTGTTTCCTGTAGTTAATGACTACGAAGACATTGGCAAAGATGCGTTGTTCATGTCAGCAAGTACGCGCATAAGTGCTTGTGTGCCCAGACGACCGTGGCCTTGTTGCATCAATTTATCATACAGCGTAGAGGCCAGTTCCAGTCCGGGAAGTATGAGCTTCATGCGGCGACACTCGTCCAGTGCGAGCCGCATGTCCTTCACAAAGTGCTCAACAAAGAAACCAGGATCAAAATCATGTGTAAGGATACGTGGCGCAAGGTTTGACAGTGACCAACTGCCTGCGGCTCCGCCTGAAATAGCTTGAAGTGTGGTATGCATATCAAGTCCAGCACGCGAGGCAAAAAGGAGTGCTTCACACATGGCAACCATGCTGGCCGCAATCGCCACTTGGTTTGTGAGCTTTGTTTTCTGCCCATCACCAGGGCCTCCACATGCGACAACCGTTTTTGCAAGGATGTTCCAATACGGAGCAACAGCATTCTGTGCCTGTGTGTCACCTCCAACCATGATCGTAAGGGTTCCGTTTCGGGCGCCGATATCACCGCCAGAAACCGGAGCGTCAAGGCTCACACAATTCTGAGAAAGCGCTTTCTCAGCAATCTCAGACGCAAGGGCAGGGGAGCTGGTGGTGTGATCCACCATGATGATGCCTTCCCGAGCACCATTGAGTACACCCTGAGGTCCCAACACCACCTTTCTCACATCATCTGGAAAACCGACCATCACACATACAATATGAGTATCGGAGGCGACTGCGGAGGGAGAGTCACACCAGGTAGCACCCTGTTCCAGTAATGTTTCGGCGGTTGATTTCCGCCGGGTGTGTACGAACATCTCATAGCCAGCGTTGAGCAGATGAGCCGCCATGGATCGCCCCATAACGCCCAAGCCGATCCAACCGATACGCGTTTTCCCAGGACACGCTGGAAATTCGTTTGAAGATGCAATGGTAGAAAATGGAGGACCTGACATATGATACGACACCGAAGTAGGACAAACCATGAAGCATGCCGTACAAGACGATACAGAATCCAATACAATTTTCCAGCCGATTCAAGCGGCAACGTCAGCACTCGTTGTATTAGCAGTACTGGCTATTGGAGCTGTTGTCACACTTCTCGGTCCAGTACTCAAGCCATTTCTTCTCGCTGTATTCCTTTACTATGCAGCACTGTTCGGAGTGAATTCACTCGTGAGGCTCGGTATTGGTCGACGGGCTGCGTATGTTGTCCTTCTTCTTGGCCTTGCGTTGGCGTCTGTTCTTGTGGGGCAACTCGTTGCGCGCGAGGCATCCACCTTTCAGAAGCGATGGCCAGATTATGAGCGAAGTATTGCTCGACTCATCAAGCGCGTACCGCCAATTGGGGAGATGATACCATGGTCCCCAGTGGAAAAATCTCAAAAGAAGGAAACGACGGAAACAGACGCACCAACTACGTCTGAACCAAGTGAGACCAACAACGCATCAGCCAATGATGCACTTTCTAATGATTCCGATTCGGATCTAACTCAACGGGATACGGCTACGCTCACACCTGCCAATAACCTATATACAGAGGTATTTCGAAGTGTCTCAAAAGAAACAATTGATTATGTTTTTTCACATAGTTTTGAGTTTGTTGAGGTCTTCACATTGGTCCTTGTCTATCTGGTCTTTCTCTTTATGGGTAGCAGCAGAATGCCCAACAAAATCACCCGTGGGTTTCCAGGAGAGCGGAGCGAGCGATTACTGCGCATTGGAAAAGGAATCACGGACTCCATGGAGCGATTCATGGCCGTCAAGACAATCGTCGGGATTGGAATGGGAGCAACGGCAGGGCTTATTATGGCATTCAGTGGACTCGATTACTGGCTTTTGTGGGCCTTTCTATTTTTTGCTGCCAATTACATTACCTATATAGGAAGCCTTGCAGCATGCATCCCACCAATCTTACTTGGGTTTGTTGCACTTCCAAGTATTGGTGCAGCAGTGTTGATGGGAGTCGTCCTTGTTGTCAACCGTTTTGTTTGGATTGATTTCGTTGAAATAAAAATGTCAGGACAGCAGCTCAACCTTGACCCAACGCTTATGTTTTTATGGCTGGCCTATTGGGGATGGGTGTGGGGTGTACTTGGCCTGCTTCTTGCCTATCCCATGTTAGCTGCGGTCAAAATTGTCCTGACCCACATTGATGGAGGTGAAGGATGGGCCGTGATACTCAGTGATAAGTAATCCGGCTAATCAAGTTCATTCCCAACAACACGTGGTCCTGACTTACGAGGAGCATTTGGTGAAGGAGGTGGTTTTTTACCAGCCCGTGCGCCGACGGAGTATTCCCGTGTATAGGACTCTGGCTGAATAGGCTCCCAACCAGCAGGCCATCCTTCGACGGTTGTATTTCCAGGCATTGTCCACGTATCCGTGAACTGACGTAATTCAAGATATGTTTCAAATGCATCAGGCTCAACCAGAAATTTGATATACCGATATGGGTTGTCACTCTTGGCAATCTCGAAAAGCATTCTGTTCAATTGTCCTCCCTTTGATGATGCTTTTGAGATATTTTCGCCTGCATTTTCTTTTGGTGTGAGCACAAGTCTTAAGTCTCGGCCACGCTTGGTGATAGAAAACTCAAAATCATTGTAGCCTGGTAAAACAGGGGGCGTTTCGATGGACTTTCTAGCAATGGCATCTCCAATAGCGTCATTCGATGTGAGTGGATCTTTATTTGGTAACCGTGGATTGGGACTAATCCAACCGTCTGTGTCAGCTATGAGTTTCAGTGACGTAAGCGTTCGGCTAAACCACCTGCTGAGCGCTGGGTTTTCCTTTAAGGAGAGCCCATTGATTGGAAATGGAATGACCTGTGTGCCACGGCAGAGAACAAATATTGGCTTCAAATCTTTGCGTTCTGGTTCCCCCTTCGCATTTGGCACAAACATGAATGACGGCTTGGGTGAAGGCAGCCGGACCTCTTTGACGGGCGGTGCCTTTGTAGGCCTAGTTGTATTCAGTTCCGTCATAAGCGCAACACGCTGGACCTCTGCCAAGTCAGTTTTCTTCTCCAGTTCTGCAATCTGTTTATAGAGTCCATCGACTTGCTTCATGACCTCCGTCTGTTGTTGTGCTACGTCTTTACGTTTCTGTTCGTAAGTGTCTTGTTCACGTCGTATGCGTTTTCGAAGTTGGCCAAGTTCGGCTTGTAAAGCGTTGATTGCCATCGTTGGATCCCCAGTTTGCATGCGCTTTTCGCGCTCGATCAACGCTTCCATCCGTACGAGTTCTTGTGTCACCTCTTCAGCCTTCTGCTGTGCCTGAGCTTGCTTATCCGGCGTAATTGTTTTTTCGAATTCTTCTACAATATTTTTCGCAGCCTCCTGACTTGAAAGCTGAACGGCAACAAGCACAATCACAAGAATTCCCACGACGTTCGTGAGCGCGTCTAACAGTGAATCCATGTTGCCACTGGTGGCGGAAGTCTTATTGCGTCGGCGTCGCATCGCTGTCACCTCGAATGGCAGAAAAATCAAGAACACCGTCACCTGGTAATGGTACGACGCCATAGAGTTTCCTGAGCTGGAGATCGCTGTCAGGATTTGTCGGATCAATCGGACGAATCAATTTCTGTTGATTGTTCTTCTGAAAAGTTTCAAAACGGGTGCGAACAGTGTTGTAGACGTTGAGCCCATCAGAACGCATAAGGAATGTCACAATCGCATCCTCATCCCCGAGGACGGCGTCCATCAGTCGTTTCAATGCACCATCATTGGGAATTGATGCAGATGGTATGACCCGTGGTTTCGTTTCTTTCCACAATGGCTGATCAGGATAGATCGTGAGACCATTTTTGTTGATTTCAACAAAAACAGCGCGTGTGGGACCATCACCACCGAGCCCACGTACGTTTCCTGGAAGCAGTGCGATTGATTGCTTCGGATTACTCTTTCGGTCCTTGATATCAGCTTTTATTTTTGTGATGTCCTCCTCTATCTTCCGTTGTTGTTCTTCCCGTTGTTTTTTTTCCTGCACAAGCGCAGGATCGATTCGTGGTGGCACCGTTGGGAGCGTTAGCATTTGGCTTTGAGCCTCCTGCAGCTCAGATGTAGCTTCAATGATTTGTTGCTCGAGTCTTTCTATTTCAACATCGCGCCCATCAGTTTGTGCTCGCATGGAGTCGTATTGCTGTTGAAGCATCTCTATCTGCTGCAATTGATTTTCCTGAATGAGAAGTTTTGCTTCATATGCAGCAGCGTCTGCTACCGGCTGGGTGTCGACCTGCTCAAGAACAACTGCGGTGATGATCAAAATGAGATTGCCAATCACGCATGCAAGAATGTCAAGAAATGGAAAGAGTGATACGTCCTGTTTCTTTTTTTCTCTTCGTGCCATTTTTCAATCCTCTTGCACCGCTTGAGCAACGCCATTCGGCACTGACACTTAAGATCGAAACTTCACATTATTCTTACGCGGTGGCTTTCGTGACTTGCCTCTACCGAATCCGAACCATGACCGCTGTTTCAGTTCCACAGAGACGGTTTTGCCATTGAGTTGCTCAAGGGTTGTTGCCAGACCCGAAAGACTCTCCCGGAGGGTGGTTGAAAAGGATTTCACTTCTTCTGCAGCTTCATTCATGACTTGTGACGCTCTTTCTCGTGTTGATTCTGAATCAACGGCAATCGCTGTGATTTCATCACGATTATGCGTGAGCATCGCGTTGAGTTGAGCAGCCTGATCGGCATGTTTGGCATGCATTGCATCTGTCACGTGGAGCCAGCCGGCTTCGACCTTCTTGCCAATGGTTTCTCCCACTCCGTCCAGTTGACCAACAAATTTGCCCAGGATGGCTTCAGTCTCTGCTAGTCTCAAGGTTTGTTGTTTATCTATTTTTTTCCATGATTCCAAAAGGTCGGCTGCCACCGTACTCCCAAGTGCCTTCAATTGTGTTCCCCACGATTCCAATTCCGCTCGATGGGCAGTGAGCGCTGCATTGACGACCTCCTGTATATCGATCCGGTTTACGTTCGAACCACCTGCACCTTGTTCAGGGCCACCGCGACCGTCATCGAGTCTTCGGAGTAGATACTCATTTGTGTATTCATCCACCTCACTGATGAGATCCCCCTCCATTTTCTGAAGGGCGCTTACTGGAAAAGTCAGCATCATTGCCATCGATAATGCGACTAGCGTTGTATCAAAAGAGGTACCAAGGCCCCCGGTAATATTCTTCAGTCCTGCTTTGAGTGATTCCATGTCACTCGATTGGCTGAGCGTGTCTGTAAAGCCACCTACAGCTGCGCTTACACCGATTACCGTCCCTAGGAATCCAAGAATTGGTATTGCCCAAATAAAAACATGAAAGAGCGTATAACTTCCATCAACGCTTCCAGCATCCAGATCTGATTGGCTCGAGAGCATTGTGGCTGTATCTGCAGCGCTACGGCGAGCACGAAAATGTTCAAGGCCACGCACACATCGGGTTACTAGAAAGCTGCCAACCGCATCGTGTGGCAACTCACCAATGTACGTGAGAAATGTGTCTAGGTTGGTGGCGGTAATCTTCTCGCCAATATCACTTGGCAGGACGTCGAATAGCAGCGCGCGTCGTTGTCGGCGTATTTTTAGATACTTTGAAACGAGCATGCTTACTGCCCAGAAGAATAAGAACACCTCGGTGTACGGCACCCATAAGCCAGTCGCCATTGATGCATTCTCTCCACCCAGAAACAACCTTCCAAGGTACGAGCGATCAGCGGGTGAACCAGCAAATGGCCAGAGCAAAAGATAAAACAGTATCGTTGAGCCAAGGCCAACGAGTGCAAAAATACCAACGTTTACGTTGGTATTTGCAGTCACCGAGAGGACATTTGTGACATTTCTTTCATGTGTTTCTACTTTTGCCGTGTGGCCGACATTTTTTCGTCCTGCGTTCTTTGATACTGCAGGAGTTCCAGTATCAATGGAGGGAAGCGTTGGTCTTTGGACTGTAATCGTTCCCCGACAATGCGGGCAGCGTGCAGTACTGCCGACAAGCTCGTCTCGCACCTTGAGATTCTTTTGGCAGTGAGGACAGGCTAGCGAAAAGTACATGATCCGTCATCCGAAAGGCGCAAGGAGCAACGTGACTGACTGCTCATTGACAACCATCGCCTGACAAGCAGTTTGCGTGTAGTCTAATTCTCATTGAGTGCGGTCGCAATTGATGGGTCGTGGAATGCGACTGCAAGAGGCGGAATAATCTGAAACCCTTGAACGCCGTTTGGCTCTCACTTTGTAATGGGGCTTGAACGCGTAACTTCAGAGCCTTCCCATGTGGCGGTATCCGTCGCAGCATCGTATGTAAGGACTCGGGATGCACTTCCCTTCACAGGTGGGACATCAGGAGCTGGTAGCCATTGCCGATGGCGGTCCAGTTCCGTGGCATATTCTGCCTCTCCTACCAGATTGTGCCATTCATTTGGATCCGCATTCATGTCATAGAGTTCTTCAGATCCATCTGCGTATCGAATGTATCTCCATGACTCGCTTCGGATGCCATGATTTCCCTGGTTATGGGTTGTGATTGCCGGTCGTGTCCGTTTTGTTTGGCTGTTTTGTAGTTGTGGAAGAAGGCTGATCCCTTCAAGATCATCCTGAGGCGGCAAGCCGCTCAATTCAATGAGTGTCGGATAAATATCCAGCAGTTCTACCGGCTGATTACATCGCTGGTGTGATGTCACACCGGGGCCTGCAAAGATAAGCGGAACACGTGTGCCTCGATCCCACAGTGTATTTTTGCCGGTGATGGCTTTCTCCCCGAGATGCCAGCCATGATCACCCCACACTACAATAATTGTGTCATTCAGATGCCCGGACGATTCCAAGGCATCCACAAGGCGACCAATCTGGGCGTCAACAAAACTTGTGCAGGCAAGATAGCTTCGGACGAGATTTCGCCATTCTCCAAGTTCTTGGATCTGACTGAGTCGCGGCTCAGGAAGCGACCAATGCAGATACCAGGAGAACCGCGGCGTGTCGTCCCTGTCTGATGCAAGTACTGGCGGCAGAACAGAATCATCATCCGGGTAAAGATCAAACCATTTTTGGGTTGCGTAACAAGGTACATGCGGCAGGAAGAACCCTGCTGCAATAAAAAATGGCTTCTCCGCAGAAGCGTTCGCAATTTGCTCGGCTGTCCACGTAGCAACCTGATAATCACCTTTCACCGTATCATCATTGTCTGGTGGCCATACCCCCCAATCCATCAATTTATGATTCACAAAAGGGGATTCCGGTATGAGTTTTTCAGGTGGCTTTGAACCGACACCACGATGCCCACCATTATGTTGAAAGTCTTGCGGACCATCTTTTCCTCTTCCACCGGATCGTGTACCTCCATGAAAGATCTTGCCATCACCATATGTCTCATATCCATGAGCCGCGAAATACTGAGGGATGGTCAAACGCTCTGATAATCTGGGGATGGTTCGAAACGATGGAGCCAAACCATACACACCAGTCGTTGATGGGCGGAGTCCAGTCAGCAAGCTGGCCCGCGAAGGATTGCACAATGGAGCCTGGCAATGGGCATTGAGAAAGGTTGTTCCTTGGGACGCCAAACGGTCAAGATTTGGGGTTTTCGCCATCGGGTGGCCACCAAGATGGCCAATCCAGTTATTCTGGTCATCAATGGCAATAAATAAGACATTTGGTGGTTTTGCTGCCGCCGCGCTGACACAGGTGACCACGTGAATCAAAATAACTGTGGTGAAGAGGGAAAAACGCATTTTTTTGAAAATCATCCTGAACGAGTATGATCATAGAAAAGCAACAGCGTGACGCTGTGTCTTTCTGGGGAACAGAGTCTACAGCGAAAGTAGAATGTTTCCAAAATCCAAGCAAAAAGTGAGTACTGATCCGTCATGAAAAAATGTCTCGCATTCGTTTTGTTTCTACTTTTCGTAGTGGAAACAGCACCGACACAGACCTTTGCACGCGACAATAATGTTCCAGATCCTCAAGAACACTGGCGAGGCTCACAACCGAACATTCTATGGATCATGCTGGAGGATTGGTCAACAGATCTCTCGTGTTACGGAACACCCTTGGTGCAAACGCCACATATTGATCGCTTAGCTGAAGAAGGTATTCGGTACGAGTCTGCATTTTCTACAGCACCGGTGTGTTCAACGTCACGTTCTGCAATGATGACTGGCTTTCACCAGAACTACATTCACGCTCACCAACATCGCACAGCAGACAAAAAACCATTGCCCTATGGCATTCGTCCGATTCCACATCTCCTGAAGGAAGCAGGCTATTTCACAGGCACGATGAAGGGCGCAAAGACGGACTGTAATTTTTCAACCAAGCAGCCCCTCTTTGATGGCCATTCATGGAGAGAGCGAAAGGATGGGCAGCCATTTTTTATTCAGGCAACATTTGCGGGAACACATCGAGGTTTTGTGCGGGATCCCATTCGCCCCATTGATGAAAACGATGTTGTTCTTCCTCCGTATTACCCTGATGTCCCCTTAGCGAGACGCGACTGGGCCAATGGACTGGAAACGGTGCAGGTAGTAGATCGACAGGTAGGTGAGTTACTCGATCAACTGGAAGCCGATGGTCTTAAAGAGAGCACGCTTGTGTTTTTGATTGGTGATCATGGGCGGTGTCACATCCGTGGAAAACAATTTTTATATGATCCAGGAGTTCATATCCCACTGATTGTCCGATATCCAAATCATATTCTCCCCAACAGTGTTTCTTCTGATCTTGTTTCAACACTTGATATCTGTCAGACGATTGTCACGCTTGCAGGTGCCAGTCCACAGCACCCTCTCCATGGAACATACCTCTTTGGGAAAGAACTTCCTCGAAGGCAATACGTTCACTTCAATCGCGATAAGATGGATGACACCCACGATGCGATGAGGGCTGTTCGCTCAAAGCGATACAAATTGATCCAAAATCTTATGCCAGAAAGAGCCTACTGCCAACTCAATGAATACAAAGAACGAAGCTACCCAATGTTGGCACTCATGAATGTTCTTGCCATGCAGGGGCAACTGACCGACGCACAGGCTCACTTTATGAATGCACAAAAACCTCCATTGGAGCTCTATGATCTGGAGAAGGATCCTCACGAGATTAACAACGTAGCTGATGACGCAGACTATGAAGAGATAAAAGCAGACCTGCTTCATGAGATTGACCAATGGAGGACTACAATGAACGACGACGGGGTAACGGAGGTGTTTAGATCTGGTGGCTGGCCATCAACCTATCCAACGAAGTCACTGGAGGATTGGAAATCACTGCTCGATGAATGGAACCAAACGTTACTGATTGAAGGAAAAGCCAGTCGACCGAAGCCGAAGAGGAAGAAAAACATTAAAAAGGTGTCATTGCGTACAGCAACTGGCACGTTTGATCTCACAAGCAAGTGATGTATCGATGTTACTAAGGACACTGCGATGCAAAAATATATTGACCGTACATTCACCGTGCTCCGGCAGAGTTACTTCACGCACTGTTGCGTGTTTTTGACAACACTGTTCATCACTGGGGCTGTGGTAGCCAACAACGATGTTCATAATGACGATGATCCCACGTCACGGGATTGGTGCCAGCGCAGTTTCTGGGAAACAACAACTGGAAAAGATGTGCCTGAGGGGTGGACGTTTGAGAATGGTGAGATCGTACTTGAGACGCCCCGCAAAGGCGGAAATATTATTTCAAAGCCCCTTCCCCCAAACTTTGAACTCCAGTGGCAGTGGAAGATAGACACCCGAGTCAACAGTGGGCTCAAATACCGGGTTCGTCGATTTGGGAAATCCCAATTCAATAACAATTATCTTGGTCTTGAATATCAGATTATCGATAGCAAGCCAACGGATACGTCGCTCAATTCAACTGCCGCACTGTATGGGATGGAATCACCTACTGAAGAAAAGTCACTCCATCCACCCGGCGAATGGAATACATCAAAAATTATTGCAGTTGGAAACCACGTGGAACACTATCTCAATGGTGACCTGGTGACGCACGCCGTCACAGCAGGTCCTGAATGGGATACAAAGGTAGCACTCAGCAAGTTTCATGGGTGTCTGGAATTCGGAAGCCCAAAAGATGGTGACCGATTTATGTTGACAGACCATGGTGGGCGTGTCAGCTATCGTAACTTTGTTTTTCACGCCAAGGACCAACCGTCGGAAAGCCCTCCTCATCTCTCCGGGCCGTTCCTTGCCAATGGCAGCCGAAATGGTTGGGTTGACTCCACTAGCATTGTCATCTGGACACGTACAACGAAGCATCCGCAGATGAACCTTTCGGGCAAACCATTTATCACTCTTACAACAAAGGAAGCACAGGCACTTTCAAAACAAAACGACCCAGCAGTCCTTCTTCGCAAGCAGCTTCCAGACGGAGCATCCCTTGATGAAATGTTTGGTGCATGTCCTGGTGCAACAGGACGGGTACGTCTCTCATATTTTCCGAAAGGGCGACCGAATCGGATCGAACATCTGTCGTGGGTCCAAACATCGGCAGAGCATGACTACACAGCCCAATGGAAACTCAAAGACCTGAAGCCGAATACCAAGTACTGCACGATTATTGAGGCTCAAACAGAAGCTGGCCAGGCCGCCTCAGTTGCATGTGGGGCATTTCACACAGCGCCGGCACAACATACCGCAGCACCGCTCACCTTTTGTGTGACAACCTGCCATGACTTTATACGACGAGATGATGATTCAAATGGTCATAAAATCTATCGGGCCATGAAGCGATTGAATCCGCATTTTGTTGTGCATGCCGGTGATATTGAGTACTACGATAAGCCAGATCCATGGGCGATGACAATCGAACTCATGCGTTTTAAGTGGGGACGTATTTTTGCTCTCCCAAACAACCGGGATTTTTACAGCCACACGTCAACCTACTTTATCAAGGATGACCACGACACACTCTGCAATGATTCCTGGCCTGGCCAGACGTATGGATCGGTTTCGTTTGCCGAAGGCGTTCATCTTTTTAATGATGAGCAGTTTCCGTCCCGTGACCCAAGGTATGCGCATATCCGCTGGGGGCGTGATCTCGAAATATGGCTCCTCGAAGGCCGTGATTATCGAAGTCCCAATACCATGCCCGATGGCCCTGAGAAAACCATTCTTGGGAAAAAGCAGAAGCAGTGGTTTGTAGACTCCCTGCAAAGGTCCGATGCAGCATTCAAGTTGGTTTTAAGTCCCACGCCTATTGTGGGGCCTGATAGAGAGAATAAAAAAGATAATCACGCAAATGCAGTATTTGCATGGGAAGGAAATGAACTTCGTGAGGTCCTTTCGGGAATCTCGGGGGTCATTGTCTTTTGTGGAGACCGTCATTGGCAATACGCATCAACGGATGCCAAAACGAGCCTCTGGGAATTTGGGTGTGGTCCCGGCAGTGAAAAGCATCAACTGGGATGGAAAAAAGGAGATGTTCGCCCCGTGCATGAATTCCTTCGGGTGGCTGGGGGATTTCTCACTGGGCATCTCACCTATGCTGCTCGGACCAAGACACCATCACTCGAAATTCAACATCGTGCAGTCAATGGTGATGTGAAGAGCCGATTTCTATTCCCTCGCGATTTTGCAAAGAATAACCTGAAAAACTGACAAAGGATGCCTCATGAGATTCCCAGCATGTTCTGGCTTGAGAGACCGTATGCCGTTGAATGTTCGCCTATGTATAACCTGCTTTCAATCCCATAGGCGTATCCTACATCCCACACTTATCTGTTTGTTCTTTTGTTGGGTATGCCTTTCAGGAACTGTTGGCACAGCAGCCCAACCTAATTTTCTCATCATCATGGCAGATGATCTTTGTTGGCGTGACCTTGGATATGAGGGAAATGGTGATGTGAAAACGCCACATCTTGATAAGCTTCGCACTGAATCGATGCACCTCAAGGCAATGTTTACTCCAGCATCTATGTGCTCGCCATGTCGACATACGCTCTATACGGGTCTCAATCCGGTTCGAAGTGGTGCGTATCCAAACCACACGCGGGTCTATGAGGGAACAAAAAGTATCTTTACTCATTTGAAAGAGGCAGGCTATCGAGTTGCCCTTCAAAATAAAGGGCACATTGGACCACAGGCCTCTTTTCCTTATGAATACATCCAAGGAGTTGACCTCGCGCAGACCACGCAGTTTGTAGGGCGAAAACCAGACCAGCCATGGCTGCTTGTATTTGCATCGAATGATCCTCACGGTCCGTACACACGTGGTCCGACCTATGATGCTGATGCCATTTCAGTACCCAGGTATCTTCACGATAACCCAATGACACGTTCCATTCTTGCCAAGTACTACGGTGAAATCACTCAACTCGATCAACAGGTCGGGGCGCTCCTCAAGATGGTCGAGGAATCGGGACAAGAGGATCATACCGTTGTGATCTTTCTCAGTGAGCAAGGAAGTGGGCTTCCGTATGGTGGTAAATGGAGTCTGTATGACAACGGCATTCGGGTGTCTGGCCTTGTGCGTTGGCCGGGCAAAATCGCTGCTGGCAGCCAGACCGAGGCCCTGATGCAATATGCAGATGTTGCGCCGACACTTCTCGAGGCTGCTGGCATCAATCCTGAGACGATCGACCCGAATTGCCCAGATGCATTTGGAAACCGCGGGTTTGACGGTACGAGTTTTCTCAAAGTCCTCCTGGGTGAGCAGGAGGAGCTCCATTCATATGTCTTCGCAGAGCATACGACCGTTGGCATCAACGGCTATCTCGAGCCCTATCCGATGCGCGCTGTTCGTGATAAACGCTTTAAGTTCATCCGGAATCTTGCTTCGAGCAACACCTACAGCATCGGCGGCATTCATAAAGGAGAACCGTTCACATCCTGGAAAAAGGATGCTGCCAACGACCCCATGCTCGCTCAACGAGTTACATGGCTTTCTCATCGTCCAGAAGAAGAACTCTATGATCTTCAATCCGACCCATTGGAAACACACAATCTTGCGAAGGATCCTGCATTTGCAGAGATCAAATCCAGACTCTCTGCGGAACTGAAGGGTTGGATGCAACAGCAAGGCGATCACGGGCTTGCTACCGAAGAACTCGCGACAACCCGTCAAAACGAAAAACGACAGGCCAAGAAGCGACCGGGAAACCGTGACCCTCAGAAGAAAGATCGCCGCTCAGCCGACGCGAAACCGTCGTAGGCCAATGTTTCCCCACTACCCGTTATACGAGGCATTGCAATGGTTATGAGATTTACTTGTGTCGGTCTGTATATGACAGTCATCGTCATCGCATCGTCCCTCATGAGCATTGGGAGTGAACAAATAGATACGACGATTCAGGAAATAAATAAAATACCACCGAATAGACGGATCAATGAGATCCCTTCTGAGTCATTCAGACTCATCACGGCAGAGATTGACGATGACATACTGTCGATTGATGTTGAGTATCGGGGTAGCCAGAAAATGCATGAATTTGTCCTGTACTGGAATGGTATTGTGACAAGAAGTTACCCAGGACAGACACAACTGTACCTCAAACACAACACCAATGGCGATGCCGGAGAGTCTTTGATCACCAAAACGCTTCGCTTTCGACTGACCGCTCTCCACATTCCAATGATTATCACACTTCGAGGCGATTCCGATCAGTCCAAGAGAATCGAATATGGTGTTGTGAAACGTCGTTAGCTTTTTTCTATCGGTTATCATTTGAACTCCTCAGGACATCCCGCTTCAGTTTCTTTCTATACATCGTGACACACAAACAGACCTCGTCACTTATCAAGCGACTTCTATCTCCGGATGCATACAGGCATACCACTGGAACGATTGAGGTCATTGAGACACATGTCTCTTGGGTTTTTCTTACTGGCGATCTGGCCTATAAAGTCAAGAAACCGTGCCACTATGGGTTTCTTGACTTTTCAACTCTGGAAAAAAGAAAGCATTTCTGTGAGGAGGAAGTACGTCTGAACAAACGATTTGCCCCACACCTGTATCAAACTGTCCTTCCGATAACGGGACAACCAGAAAACGCTGTTGTTGGTGGGGCGGGACCGCCGACGGACTGGGCTGTACAGTTGAAGCAGTTTGATCGAGCAGATCAGCTTGATGCATTGTTTGATCGTCAGGCGCTCACGGCCAGCGATTGCGAGACGCTTGGCAGTGACATCGCTCACATGCAGGAAAGGCTCGTGGCGGCAGACAAAGATAGCCCATGGGGAGATTCAGCCACGTTTCTGCACACGGTAGACCTCAACCTTCACCAACTACATCAGATACGACCAGACCTTCGCACAATGATCGGGGTGCTCAATGAATGGTTTCAGGCACGTGTGACACACCATACGGACACATTTGTACAGCGGAGAGACAATCAGAAAATACGCGAATGCCATGGTGATCTGCACCTTGCAAACGTCCTGCGAGATGGCCAGCACTTTCTTGCCTTTGATGGAATTGAGTTCAATGATTCTCTCCGCTGGATTGATACGGCAAGTGACATTGCGTTTCTTGCCATGGACCTGGAGTCGCGCGGCCGGCGTGACTTCTCATCGCGCGTGATCAGTAGTTGGATCGAATCGTCAAACGATCATAGCTCCCTTCAACTTCTTCCACTCTACACGGCCTATCGGGCTGTTGTACGTGCGACAGTCGCAGCAATTCGGCGGAGACAGTTGAATCACGGTGATCGTGATTCGAGTATCACCGAGACAAACGATGAGTGTGAGCACTATCTCAACATAGCCTTAGGCTCCACAGCAGGACATTCACCTCGCTGTTTTGCAACAACGGGCGTATCTGGGTCTGGAAAAACAACGCTGGCTGGCCGGTTGATCGATACCTGTGGCGCAGTCCGGCTACGAAGTGATATTGAACGGAAACGTCTCGCTGGTATGGCCCCTACGCAGCGCCCACGTGATGAAAAGACACGAAGAGACCTCTACTCAGAAGCAATGAACCTTCGGGTATATCAACGACTTGCTGAGCTGGCATCGACTGTTCTGAATGCTGGGTATGATGTTGTGGTTGATGCGACATACCATGAACGACACCACCGCGCCATACTCGCCCAAATGGCCCTTGAGCATAATCTACCAGTCACATGGCTCGAAATTGATATTCCAGCCGAGTTTCTCCTGTCACGGATCGCCCAACGTCGTGCAGAAAACGCGGATGCGTCTGATGCTTCCATTGACATCGCGCGTCAACAACTGTCCACGCGTCAACCAATCACCTCCGAGGAACTGTCAATCCATCCACACAGTCGGCATCTTCGCTTGAGTCCATGGGATGTTGAAACCAATGAGGGCATCAAGAACGTTCTTTAGGAGTTGATCGATGTTTCAGGGCCCACCGGGTAACCCATTTCCGATAGGTGAACATAATCATCAGATTCGGCCAGGAAAAAAGAGTTCTGGTAACAACGCCCCAAAAGCCAGACTTGTGTTCGTATTCAATATGTTCTTGAATTCTTGTCGTGGTAGAAGAAATGGGAATAAACGAGTGTGTGTGTTCCCATTTCTTTGCTGGTCCAGATGTCTGAATATCCGTAAAGCCCGCGTCGGATACATTGCGATGAACGGCCGTCCAGCGTAATGGCAATGGACCAATCCATAATGTGAACACAGAGATTGACCCTTCTGCTAACGGCTCTACGGAATGAAGTTGCACAATGGTTGGTGGGGGCGTAAGTCGTTTGAGCGCACTGGTAGCGTGATGAAAATCCCGAACGGACTTTTGTGGAGCATTGACCTCAAACGAAAAATTAAAAACGGGCATTGAAGCGGTTTGCTGGCAAGAATGTTCTCGGGTGACTACGCAATGAGTTCTGAAATGACCTCTCCGCCAAACTGTGATAACTGCTTATAGCGCCCCCCATGAAAGTAGGTAAGTTTGTTGTCATCTAAACCCAGAAGGTGGAGCAGCGTGACATGAACATCACGAATTGGATGGACGACCTCTGCTGCCTCTGCACCGATTTCATCTGTCGCCCCAACAACTGAACCCTTTTTGACACCACCACCTGCAAACCACATGTTCATTGCTTCAACGTTGTGGCCACGCCCCAGGGCGGTGACGCCACCTCTGTAATTGTTGTCGGGAGTTCGACCGAATTCGCCGGTCCACACTACAAGTGTGCTGTCAAGGAGTCCATGCGCCTTCAAATCTTTTATAAGCGCTGCTATCGGCTGATCGACACTGGCAATCCGAGCTGAATGTCCTCGTTCAAGGTAGTCATGGCTGTCCCATCCCCCTGAGAAGATCTGGACAAATCGCACGCCTTTTTCAACCAGTTTTCGAGCCATTAAGCACTGTTTTCCAAAAGAAGCCGTTTCTTTTCGATCAAGCCCGTACATTGCATGAACATGGTCTGGCTCACTTGTGATATCGATGACACCAGGGACAGCCGTTTGCATTCTGTACGCCAGTTCATATGTTTCCATCCTCGCAGCTAATTCAGCATGCTCAGGATGCGCTGCTGCATGCTTCGCATTCATCGCTGAAAGCTGATCAAGGGCTTTTCGCTGATGGACACGGGTTTTAAATGCCGGTGGTGACAAATCCAGAATTGGTGAACCCGATGAACGTAAACGGGTCCCCTGAAAAAAGGCTGGCAGAAAACCGTTGGTCCAGTTTGCCGGCCCGGCTTGAGGAAGTGCCAGTTCCGTCATAACAACATAGCCCGGAAGGTTCTTATTCTCGGAACCCAACCCATAGGTCACCCACGAACCAAGCCCCGGGTCACCACCAAGTCGGCTCCCTGTATTCATGTGGAGAAGTGCTTCAGGATGGTTTAAGGATTCAGCTTGACACCCACGATAAATACACAGTTCATCAGCTACCTCAGGTTCAGAAAGAAATTTCCATGGCACCGACATCTCAATACCTGACTCACCAACGCGGCGGGACTTAAACGGACTACCAACAAAAAACCGTTTACCCGTCGCAAGGCCAGCAGTGCGGGTTGACTCTGTAAGATGCTTTGCATTGAGCACGGGCTTAGGATCAAACGTATCGACATGCGAGGGACCACCCTCCATGAACAGCATAATGACTGCCTTCGCCTTTGCGGGATGCATCTGAGGCTTTGGGGAAAGAGGGCCAGATGCTTTCTCAGACGCATATAAATCAGTCAGCGCCAATGCTCCAAGCGATGACCCAAGGCCATAGAGTACGTCTCTTCGTGGAATAACAGCTGTCTGATTCATCATGATAACACTCGACTCGGTAACTCATTCATTAATACACATAGATAAACTCATTTGAATTGAGCAAGAGCAAGCATACATCTGCCAGTGCTCGCGTCTCACTGTCAACGGTCCACGGCTTTGCATCAGGCACATAATCTTCATAAACATTGAGTTTTTCAATAAATTCAAATGGTTCTCCCGTAAACTCCTCGACGAGTGACCGCACCACCTCTCGTGGATAATCCACCGGCTCTGGGCTGTGCTGTGCATGATACGTCTTCATCTCACCAAAATAGTTCTCAAGTCGATTGAGTTCGTCTTTCCCTGGGAGACGTCCATACGCAAGACGCACTGCGCGTCGCACCATGTTCGTTGGAGTGTTCGGAACCTCTCGTTGAATCCGCTGCGCAAACGCTATGGAACGGTCGGTCATAAAGCCACTATTGAGAAGGGTCACTGCCTGCGGTGTCACTGATGCGGCATCACGTAACTCACATGATTCATTCGGATTTGGTCGGTTCATGGTTTCAAGAAACGGGATGGCCTGACCTCGAACTCGATACGCATAAATTGTTCGACGGTTGCGTTCCGTGGGTGTACGAGAGGGCTGGAGCGCAGGTGCAATAGAAAACTGAATCATCCGAGGTTGGAGTGCAACTTCCATATTAATTTCTGGCATGATTGGCACACCACCCGATTCCTTGTTGAGTTCACCGGTGACCAGCAGAATGCTGTCTCGGAGTTCTTCGGCGGAAAGCCGACGTTGCGGAAATGATGTTAGGAGGCGGTTCGTTGGATCAACATCGGCCTGGCGTTGGTCGACTGGAACTCCAGATCGCTGATAGGCCTGGGAGGTTACAATCAATCGATGGAGCCGTTTCACTTTCCATCCGTGTTCAATAAAGTCTGCCGCTAGCCAGTCCAATAATTCAGGATGTGTCGGTTTACTGCCCTTCGCACCAAAGTTATTGGCCGTGGCCACAAGGCCTTTCCCAAAATGTGATTGCCATATTCGATTGACAAAGACGCGTGCCGTGAGCGGATTTTTGTCTGCTGCGATCCATCGTGCTAGCTCTAAACGACGACCGTCTAAATCGTTCGTAATACGCCAGTTCGGTAACGCACCGGTATCACGCTGAAACGAGATGGCACTCAATACACCTGGCGAAACAGCGTCAAGTTGAGCATCCAGTGCGCCACCGCCGAGGATAAATGTTTCAGGCGTCCACGTTCGATCGAATGCATCTGGCTTACGTAGTTTTCGTCCATTGAGTGATTTTGGTATCGGACCATTAAACACTGTTTGTGCCAGAGGTTGATAACGTTCAAGTCGCCGTTCCCAAATCCAAACATCCTGCTCACGTACTTTCTTAATTCCTGTCTCTGCTGGTGATAAGCCGACATGCCGGGGCGGCTTCATATCTTCAGGATCTTTTCGGCGAGCATTTTCATTTTTGTACGGAAGATCATGCTCGGCATACCATTGCTTTGCAGCAGACTCCTGCTTGTCATTAACCGTTTTGAGTTCGGCTTTTGCATAGTCTAGGAGTTCTTCCACCAGTTTGCGTTTATCTTCGAAACCCGTTCTGTTCTCCGACGGTAAAAAATCGGCCTTCCTCTCAGCTGGCTGCGTTCCTGCAAAGGCAGCGTAAAAGGCGTAGTAGTCTCGGGTTGGAATGGGATCAAACTTGTGATCATGACACTTGCAGCATCGAAGCGGCATGGCAAGAAAGGATTGACCCACATTGTGAACAACATCGTCCAGGAAAATCTGCCGCGCCTCTTCCACAGGAATCATGGCCGTGCCCCACGGGCCCATGCGAAGCATCCCGGTAGCGAGATAGGATTCAGGATTATCTGGTTGAGACTCATCGCCTGCTATCTGCTCAATGACAAACTCATTGAATGGTTTATCCGCATTGAAGGCGCGAATGACATAATCCCTATATCGCCAGGCGTTCGAACGCTCATAGTCATTGGAAAACCCGGCCGTAT
>CACORA010000019.1 GCA_902629495.1 Planctomycetaceae bacterium | reverse complement strand
AAGGGTGTCGATCCACGGGCAGCAGTAACCGCCCTACGAGACAGAGGAACGACGCGAAAGCCCGGTGTTTGCTCGGCGAGTAATTCTGCAAACACCTTTTCCAGCTTATCTCGATCCACCGTTTGACCAAAAGGCACGTGCCACGCTGTTGTTTCTCCGAAGCGGCTCCCTGCAATATCACGTGCCGTTCCTAAAGACACAAATGCCTTTGGGCTTGCACCATACTCTTGCCAGTATCGATCGTCCTGATCATTTGGTGGTGTAACTCGAACGATTCCTTCATTAAAAGGGAAGGGCGGGTCCCAATCCGCTATCGATTTTTCATCCGTGATACCTTCAACCTCAGGAACCATTTCCCTCGCGATTGCAACTCCCTTCATAGCAGCAATGCCGCTGATCCGAAGGGCTGTGATTTGTTCTTCAACTCGACCGTGGAGAGTCTCGGGCAGGAATGTGGCGACTTCGATCGTATCACCAATACTCACCGGAGTTCCTTGCGCAGCCAGATCATCAGCCATCCATTGATCTATGATGATTTCACCATAACCTGGCAACTCTAATGGCTCGGCATCTTCTCCTACGAGCCTTCCCAATGGATGATCAACCGTATCAAGTCCAACGACAGTCGAGTACGGAATCTTTGATTTTGAATTTTGTGGTCTCAGTGAATTTGCAAGAAAAACAAATGAGCGATGCCCTCCAAGAGGTTCGAATAGTTGCTGCGCAACCTGATCGATATCTCGATCTAACAGGAGTTGTTTGCTCACGAGACGAAGTGTGGTCGACTCATCTGCCCTATTTGAAGAAACCGTGAGCGAAAGGCCGTAATCTGATAGCGTTGGCCTCAAACAACCCTTCACCTGCTGCAGCAAACTATCGTTTCTCGAATCCTGCTGCCTCGTTTTTGCAATGCAAAACAAAACATTAGCAGTTATATTCTTCCTGAGAATAGACTGCATGTCAGACAGTGATGCCACAACTAGTCCACCAGTTACTTGGGTCGGCTGAATTGAAAAATCTCCCAGACTTTCTTTCGGCAGAATTGTTTTCACATCAAGTCTTCGACTTCTTGTTTCAAGCGTACGTCGCCCAAGCGGACTATCTCCCGGAATTGCTGGGCGATCAACAACACGAAGAATAACGGGCTCTCCAGCTTTAATGCCAAGTACTTCTGATAACGATGCATTGACTGACACTTCATTCAAGGCAAGTTGTGGCGAATGCTTGAAACCAAGGGAAGAAAGCTGATCGCATGCAAGAAGTGTTGCTCGAGAGGTTACTCGACCACGTTGCGCCGTAGCAGGCACCTCAACAGACACTTCCATAACTAGTGCCGGCACAACCGTTTCGGCCTCAATGCAATCGGCAAGTTCACGGGCAAGCTGTTTGCGAAAAGGCCGATTTGATAGCACGGCAGTATCGATCTCACCGAGCCTCGAGAGAGCTACTTTGAGAAGTCCTCTTTCCATGGCATCACCGACACCAAGTGCTCCTGAAATGGTTGCTACGACGATACCACTTGATACTGCAAGCGCAAAAACCTGCGGCCACCAGGCGAGTGAGCATCGCCACGCCAACCCTATAACTGAGCGCACAGCACTAAAATTCTGCTTCATGAGGATGCCAGTCCGACTGCCGGAGGCTCAAGACGACCATTCACCAACTGGCAAACCGTGCTTTCATCACTGCATCCAAGTCTCGCGGAAATTGACTGCGAATGGGTCACAACAATAAGCAATGCACCTGTTTCGCAAGCTAGCTCAACAAGAAGATCACTGATTGTTGCAGCTGTTGACGCATCAAGTTGACCTGTCGGCTCATCTGCAAGAATCAGACGCGGCCTATTGATGAGCGCACGCGCAACCGCCACTCGCTGACGTTCACCACCTGAGAGCTGTGCTGGAGTGTGAGTCATTCGATCAGAAAGACCCACTTGCTTGAGCAACTCACGCCCACGCGTTTCAATTTTCTGCGTTACAACACCAGTCGCTAATGCAGGCAAAACAACATTATCTAAAGCTGAACATCCAGCCATCAAATGATGTTCTTGAAAAACAAAACCGATCTGATTGTTACGGTACGCTGCTCGACCGGCAGGAACTGCATCAAAGGGATCAACACCATCCAGAGACACATGGCCTTTCGTCGGGTCCTCAAGAACTCCGAGGATGGAGAGCAGTGTACTTTTGCCTGAGCCACTTGGGCCCATGACGATCATGCGCTGCCCAGACTTTAATTCAAAGGACACGTTGTCCAGGACACGAACTGGCCCTGCAGACGAGGGATACTCTTTCGACAGGTCATCTACTTTCAGCACAGTAGCCCTCATGACAATCATTCACAATACGGCTCAAGACGGTCAATGATATCTTGTGGAATCAGAACTGCCTCAGGTTTTTTGTCGGGATGCATCAAACAACGCACGGTGACAACTTGCCCTTCTGCAATCAGTTGTTCATCTCGCTTGAAACTAAAAGCATACGTAACGCTTGTTCGACCAATGCTTCTTACTGCAATTGCAATCGTTACTTCTTCACCGAAATGAATGGCCGATTTGTAATCACATGAAACGGAAACGCGAGGCCAACTGGCATCAATACCACTCGAAAGACGATCAACGACTCGCACTCCCGCCGTTCGCAGAAGTTCATGTTCCACCGACTCCATCCAAAAAAAGAATGCGGAAAAATGAACAATCCCAGCAGCATCGGTATCACGAAATTCGACAAGCCGCTTCGTAATGAGCGGCCCCCCGGCATGCTGTGACTGAGGGGCAGAATTGGTCACGCTAAAAACACCTGACGAGACAGGTGGCAACTACTCTCCAACGTAGGGGAGTAACGCCATGAAGCGGGCCCGCTTGATCGCCGTTGTAATCGCATGTTGAGAGACAGCAGTGCAACCATTTTTTCGCCTACCGATAATCTTCGCCTGCCGGTTAACCAACTTGCCCAACAAGTCCAAATCTTTGTAGTCAACCCACATCGGTCTTGGACGAACTCCATCAATGTACACGGGATCTCTTCGCTTTACTTTTGCACGAGGCTTTGCTTTTTTACGGCTTGACTTCGCAAATTTTGATGGAGGAGGACTCATAGACTTTTTTTCTCACTAATGCGTTCAAACAAACTCACAGTAATAGAATGATATATTTTTCAGTGAATGCAAGGGTACACAAATAATGTGCACGGGGGCCTTTAGCAACAGCCAACGGCCCCCGTGACAAATGTTTTGATGAGGAAAAACTAGTAGCGATCTCCGCCGCCACCGTATCCACCACGGCCACCGCCGCCGCCGCCGCCGCCATATCCACCACGGCCGCCGCCGCCACCGCCGTATCCACCACGGCCACCGCCACCACCAGAGCGAGGCGTTCTCTCACGAGCCTCATTCACTGTAAGTGGACGACCGTTGACCTCATGGCCATTTAATGCAGACACAGCTGCCTGCATACCTTCGTCTGTTTCCATTTCTACAAAACCAAAGCCACGGGAACGTCCAGTCTCCCGATCAGAAATGACTTCAGCACTCCGCACCGCTCCATGCGGAGAAAACATCGCCTCAAGATCAGCATTCGTGGTTGACCATGGGAGGTTCCCCACGTAAATCTTCCGAGCCATAACAACGCAACCTCAATTCCCGGGAGCAAAACAAAACAAATCGACTCATCGACCATCGCCGATCGCACGAACCGCAACTCCCGATCGGACCGGAGGGTGCAGACGAGGTCTGTCGAACTAGCAGGAGGTTACCACTTTCAGAGTGCCCAGACAACGGTGGCCGCAGTTCACAGATGTTTCAAACACATCAAACGACGAGAAAATCGCACAAACAAGCTGTTTATGGGCGAAAAAGCTCCTCCGGGACGGGAAACTGGGCGGTGCGTCCCAATTCATCAAGTCGTCGCTGCTGCCCAGACTCGGGCCACGGCGTCACACCTTCTACCTCAGGCATGAGTTCTACAAGCTGGGCAATCAACATGGCAACAAGCCTGCCAATGGCTGTCCCACTTGCCCGATCACGGATTGCAGTAGCCGTTTTCATTAATTTTATCATTCGTGATCGCTCCAAGACAGGACCGGCTAATTGTCCGTCTGCCTCCACCAAGAGCTCAGCAACAGGGACTCCCAAAACCTGCTGCCACTTAAGAAGCTGGGATAAACAAAGATCACAATCCGCCTGCTCCTGACGACGCACTTCGGCCAAGGATATACCAAGTCTTCGCGAAGCATTACGAAGACTTACTTGTTGACGTTGTCGAACATGCGCAATGCGGTGGAAACGTTTGTTTTGATGTCTTTGATGATGGAGTGGATCTCTGCCACCATTTCGAATGTCTTCAAATCCAAAGTCACATTCATGTGGACAGTCGACGGAAGCCATGGCGTACTCTCATTGTTGGGTGTGTTAGTAACTGAACTTAAAGGCACTAACTTGCATCTACTGTGCCAAAACAGAAAAAAAGACACGAACCTGTTTGTCTAGACTGATTTATGAACAAGCATCCACTCATTTCACCTTATTAAGGTTGCATTTTGCGGCAGACCGCAGCAAAACTGCTCTACACGTACAACTGCAGCAGAAGTGATGCGTTACAAAAAAAAAGAAAAAATAACCGACCGCTTTACGATCTGGACTGCAGGAAATTGCTGTTTGTGCACTGCAATGTGAGGCCTGAGGCACTACGAACCGACGCAGGAAAAAATTGTCAAATGAAAGCCTTCCTCTGGAAGGCTACTCGACATGGAGAGATTAATCCTTCGATTCAATCACACGAATCAACTCCTCAACAGCCTGAAGATCAACATCGTCAGGCCTCTGCTCCATAAGCCAGCGGGCGTCAGTCAACGCAAGATCAAACTGTTTGAGACGATGTGCCGTAATCATTCGCAAAATACGGGTGCGGGAAGTTGCCTGATCTTCATTGATCGTTACTAAAGCATTGAGATATCGAAGCATCTGCTCCGTATTCTCAGCCCGATTAGCAATCCCCAAAAGATTGTTCAGCATTCGACTAAGAATTGCTTTCGGCGGAGAGATATTGAGGTAGTCCTCACTCCAACTGTCACCTGATTGTTGTATTAATTGTTGCAGATCTTTTAATCGCAGTCGCTTCCCGCGATCAAATGCATCAATCCACTCTTTGTCACCCGCATTATTCACAAACTGCACAAGAAAGTGACCTGGAAAACCCACTCCCTCAACAGACACTCCAATGGAGCGAGCAAGTTCCATGTAGATGATGGACAACGTAATTGGAATACCTTCTCGATCATCCAGCACTTCATTCACGTAACTATTGGCAGGGTTGTAGTAATCACCTCGACTACCATGAAAACCCCGTTCGTCAAATAGTATGCGGTCCAGTACTGCAAGCCGCTCGTATCCAGCCATATCATCTGTTATTTGATCTTTGATATCACTCGATAACCGAAGCATTTGCCGTTCGTACGCTGAACGATCCAGTTCAGGATGATCTAACTGAGCAATGATCAGTGCAGCGGTGAAAACATTTATTTTTTCTTTGGTTGCTTGGCGAAGCCGCTCGAGAATCTGCTGCTGCTGAATAGTTGTAGCCAAGGCTCGAAGCTTGTCCGCTCTCCTATCGAGCTTTACCGCTTCGAGCATAAGAACTTTTGGAGCAAGATCTTCTGAGACGAGCGGATCAACAAGTTCGGCAGAAAATTGGCTCAAAGAGTGTTCGTCAATGAGTTGCATGACGCGAGAAGCAATATGCTTTGGTGGTCGCATGAGAGACACTTCTTGGCCAGCCTCAAATCCCTTGAAATCGGCCTCGGTTCCACGAAAACTGGCAAGCCCTACTCGGCCTTTCTCAACAGAAAGGTTTTGACGAATCACTTCTTCATCATTAACAAAACAGGCAATGTCCTTTTGATTAAATTTCACTCGCAAGTGATTCCACTCTCCTGGCCGGTATGCCGTGTGCTCCAACTCTTCAAGGACTTTCCACGAAAACACGTCTGGTCCGTTAAAACGGGTAAGCCTGAGTTTCCCTCCTGATGGATAGAAACCGTAATGACGGTCATTGCCATCCGAAGCAAATACAAGCCCAGCAGCTCCTGTTTCCTCATGGATCCTTAATCGCACAGCAACCTCAAAGGGCGGCTCACTATCTGGTGTCGTGCTCAGGCACAACGTGCGACCGCCAAATCCGTCTCCCTGACCGCTTACCGAAAGAACGCCAGCACGCTGCCTCCAACGAGCACCACCAACAATATTCCACTCTTTCTGGTCAATCGCACCAATCGTAAGCCATTGATCCATCAGTACGGTATTGGGATCACCTAGAAGATCAGTGAGATACTTCACTGACACAGCAAATCCCAGATTGGGTGTCACAAGTGACTTCATTGTGAGAACGCCATGAACGTTGCCATCCCTATCCAATAAAGGTCCACCACTATTCCCCGATTCAATGGGGATGGCAATTTGAAGCATTTTGATACCTTCGATTTGTCGTGTCGCCGATAATCGTCCAGTCACAACACTCCTTTCAAGTCCATGAGGATTACCGACTGCCACCACCTCCTGGCCATCTGCAAGCTGCTTCGGTTTTGCGAACTTAAGTGGCACCAGTCTTTTTGAGTTGATTCGGATCACGGCAAGATCAGCAGCTTTATCAAATGCATGAACAGCTACGACTTCGTACATCTGACCGTCAGGTAACTCAACAGAGATCGGACGAGCTTCTCCAATCACATGCAGATTGGTGGCGATCAGTCCATCTTTCGAAATAACAAAACCAGTTCCAAGACCATTATCCTGCACGCCTCGGCCTGAATGTCGAATGGTCACAATGGATTGACGCACTTGGGTGACAAGATCTTCAACAGACGGTGGCTCATCCGAAAAGCCTGAAACTGAGGCGGCAACGAAACCACAGAAGAGCAATGCAACCAAGGCGCTCCTTAGTACCTGCCGTGCCATTCGTGCTATTGGGAAAACACATGCAACACGTGTCATTTCCTGCTCCTTATTTTTCAATACGCACTGAGACTGCTGAAGAATTGCACTGGCCATAGGATACTCTTTCGAATCCAGTACATCATGTGCTCCCATCACATTATTGTGCAATGGGCTGTGAACGTTGCAGAAAAGCAAAGAGATCACAGATTTGTTCACTGCTAAGATCCTCAATGAGACCATCCGGCATAAGGCTTCGGCCAACGGGCAAAATCTCTTCGATGTTGCCCCGAGCAAGGACTACGTCTTCACCATCGAGTCCGCGAACAACAACGGCATGTATCCCGCGCTCGGTGATAAAACCGCCCACACTACGACCATCAAGCGTGATCACCATTTGATATTCAAAGCCCTCTCGTATCTCCGCACTGGGATGCACAATACTGTTCAGCATCGTTGACAGGTTGTCACGTTGATACCGCGTAAGATCTGGACCAACGCGTCCTCCCTTGAAAAACAATGTGTGGCATGCCGCACATTTTTTTTCAAAAATCTTTTGCCCCTGATACGCATTTCCTTTGCCCCTCATGATGACATTCGTCAAACGTGCGACTTCGTCTTGTATTGTGTCCTTCACATCCACGTGTGTTTTGGGAAATATCTCATCAACACGAGCACGCACACCCTCATTTTGATGCTGCCGCAAGAAGGAAATAATTTCATGTGGGACAAGGGCTTGGTCTAAATCTTTTTTTCCTATTGCCGAGAGAAGCATCTGTATGGCTTGCACACGCTCAGTCATGAGCATGAGGGCACTGTTTCGAACCCTTTCATCTAGATGGGGAAGCAGCGAAACGGTTTTTGATGCAATCGACACATCATCAAAAATAGCAAGTGCTGAAAAAGCTGCTTTTGCCATGCTCGGTTCATCTGATGAGGCCAGCATAAAAAGGAACGGTATTGATCGCTGGATCTTTAGCTCACCAAGTGCCCGAACAAGTGAGAGACGTGTGGTTTGGTCAACTGCCGGATCTTTGATCGTGTTTATGGACTGTTCATAAGCCTCTTTCTGCCCCTGCTTCAAACGCACTAACAGGGGAGCATCTCCAAATCGCGCCATAGCAGCAAGTAATTCACCTGGTAGGTTTGCCATTGCCCGCCCCTGATACGCATCAGAAAACCCTGCAAGCAAACGCTGTGCATGCTCCTTGGAAGGGGACTGCTCAAGCAAGGCCGCGCACATAAGTAAATCTGAATGCTTTCCACTTGCCGCCCATCGTCGCATTAATCGTGACAGTATGGTGTCACGAATAATGGGCTTGTTCCACACTTCTTGATCACGAAACAATCCTAAAACTTTTTGTGCATCTTCATTGACACACCCTTCCAATACCCACCAAATTAATAGGGGAAGGTACGGATCCTCAGCAACGTCAGACTCACGGTGCATAAGTGGTTCCACGAGCTTTAATGACTGCCGCTTAGGTAGACGCCTAGCTGTACAGGCAAGCTGTGAAAGCACATGCGGATTCTTGTCTTCCTTTGCAAGACGCTGAAATACTTGAACAAGCGATGGTGGCACTTGCCCAGCATCTCCATGAAGTCTTACAGTCCATTCTCGCACCGGACCAAAAGGATGACTAAGGCCTATTCGAGAAACTGATTCATCAAGTCCAGCGATCTGATAGACCGCCCATAATGCATTCAGTGCAACCTGTCCTTCCTCTTGCTTCAGTATGGCTCGTAGTGCTGGAAGAACATCTACCGCTTTCCGCTCCGCGAGCAATCTCAGTGCCATTTGACGATGCCACTTGTTGGCATGAGAAAGAAGGCCCACCAGTTGGCTGTTGGACTTGACACGAAGATTCACATCTTCTTCTAGCGACGCTTCTTTGCCACGAAGACGATAAATACGGCCAGTCGTATTATCGATTTGACTTTGATAGTGCTGACCGTGCGCAATATAGAAGTCATAAAAATCAGCAAGGAAAAGACTGCCGTCAGGAGCATTTGAGATAAATACTGGACGAAATGCCTCATCTTCTGATGTCAGAACATCAGAACGATCAGCAGTCTTGAACGAGCTTCCTGCAGAGATTCTGCGAGCATCAATTACCTTACTATGCAAGGGATCAACACAAAACAGATCTCCTGAGTAGCCTGAAGGCAAAGCCGTGCCTTCCACAACTGCTGCAATATGAGAAAAGCGTGGAATCGGATTCGCACTGGGCATAGCCATCAGTTCGCCAAAACAAAACGGATATCTCGAAGGCCCGTATTTCGAACGGTTTTCTGATGCTTTTCCGTGAATACCTCCCTGAATGTAATGGTAACCACGAGAGCCACCCGCATTCGTACCAGAAAAAAGTCTTCCGTGAGAATCAAATTCAAGCCCCCAAAGATTACCGCCTCCAGTCGCAAAGATCTCATAGCGACGCGTTTGTGGATGATAACGCCACACCATCGCTCCCTCTGCTGAAACGGGCTTTGACGACGCCATACCAGGACGAGTCACCTTGCTGGTTGTCGTACTCCCTTGCCCACCATACAGCCAGCCATCTGGCCCCCATGTGAGTGAGTTCGCTGTTGAATGTGTATCTTCAAGACCAAATCCTCTGAGGTGAACGACTGGTGATGAATCAGGAACATCATCTTCATCCGCATCCGGATAAAAAAGAAGATATGGAGGGTTCAGCACCCACACTCCCTTATGCCCGCGCACAGCAGACGTCACCATATTGAGACCACTCACAAACACCTTGTGGTGATCAAAATATCCATCTCCATCCACATCCTCATGAATCGTAACTGAATCACGACCGATGTCGTGATTCGGAGGTGCAGGAGGCACTTTATCAAACACACTTCGATAGTATCGGTCACGACTGAGCACCTTGATTCCCGCCGGATATGGATACTGCCGATAGTTTGCAACCCACAACCGTCCACGGGCATCAAAACTAAAGTGCGTCGGCTGAGCAACGAGAGGCTCATGAACAAGCAGTTCACAAACAAGATCATCAACCGTTGTCATTTGTCTTAATGACTCACTTGGAGATAAACGAGGCCCAGGATTTAACACGGCTGCTTCTTCAAGACCCGTAGTTGCCTGTTGAAAATCACTAAATGAACTTTCAATCGGTTTCTCTGTGAGCGGACCATGAAACTGTGGCACGTCCATACCAAGATAAAACTGCCACGACCCAATCAACTGACACTCTCGAAGGTACGTGGTGATGATTGGTGGCTCTGATGTAAAACCTCCATCACCAGAATGATTGAAAATGTGAAAGACAATCTCATTCCACTTATCTGGCACAAGTACTTTAGGAGGAATCCGATGCCTCACATTGAGTTCACGCCCCGACTCAAATTCTGGAGGCATTTTCCCGCCTGAACCGATCTTGCAACCATTCACAAAAACTTCATGGGAGTCAGCAAGCCCCCGAGCAGTAATACCGACAGACTCCTGAAACAGATTCCGCTCATGTGTCTTGAAACATTCTTTATCAGGGAGCACCCAGGTACGATACCAGGCGTGGCCGTTGTAGCCTTCTGCCTCTGGAATACCACTTTTTTCCCATGCACCGGGAACGTCTATGGTTTGCCACGTAATGTCTTGAGCGACCATGCACCTGAAGGCCAATGCACACCAAGCGAATACAGACGCCTTGACGCCTCGCGAAAAAGCGTGCATCAAAAACGAATACCGCTCAGAAATGCATGTTCGCACGGGAGATTCTCTGAGAATTGCAGTACACGAGAACATACCTGCCGCCTACTATTGAGGGCAGTTTCGTTGTGAAAAAAGCATTCCGACTTCACAATAGTTTATCTCATAATTGGCTCCTTGCTGCATTATTTTCCTGCAGTATTGAGTCCATAAAATGCCGTCATTTTCCTGATAATTCTCCTTACTACGTGTTTCACAATAACATGCCTCCCGGGATCATTCTGAAGTTGATTTCTTGAGTGTGATTGACGAGCATGTTGCAAAAACTGAGCCGTCCTACAGTTTTGCATCTCGTCAACTTGACTACCTTTGCTCTCAAATCCTGAAAAAACGTTGATGAATACTCCCACTTCCATTTTTAGCCGACAACATCTCCTATCTGACTTGCTGGCAGGAACCGTCACATTCCTTGTGGCAGTTCCACTGTGCCTTGGTATTGCCATGGCATCAGGCGCTGAACCTGTCACAGGATTAATTACGGGAATCTTTGCAGGCCTTCTTGTTGGCTCTATTAGTGGCACGCAGGTCATGATCTCAGGGCCTGCAGCTGGCCTAACAACTGTTGTTGCCATGGAAATTGCTGCACTGGGCTCCTTTGAAGCACTTCTGCTTGCTGTCATCGTTGCCGGTGTTATTCAAATCATTATGGGTCTCATGCGAGGTGGCTTCATCAAGTCATTTGTTCCAACGAGTGTTGTTCGTGGGCTTCTATCGGCAATCGGCATCATCCTCATTCTCAAACAAATACCCCACCTTTTTGGTCATGACACTGACTACGAGGGTGAAATGTCTTTTGTGCAGCCTGATAAAGAAAATACCTTTTCGGAAATCATCCGCATTGCAGGAGACCTGCATATTGGCGCGATGACTGTTGGAATCATATCGCTTGGTCTCATCTACATATGGCTTCGCTGGAAACCACTTCGATCAAGTGGCATCCCGGCTCCTCTCGCCGTTGTCCTTTTTGGATTTCTGGCTGACTACCTTTTTTCTCTTTTCGGCTCTCCGTGGGCTATTGGAGCCACCCATCGAGTCCAGGTTCCCATCATCGAATCTTTCTCCCAAGTCTCAACCATCTTGAAATTACCTGACTTCGGCCAGATTGGTAATCCCGAGATCTATTCTGCCGGACTCACAATTGCACTCGTTGCATCACTTCAGGCATTACTTACGACTGATGCCGTTGACCGCCTCGATCGGAGAAAACGAACGACGCCTGCGAATCGTGAACTTGTAGCCCAAGGCTTCGGCAATATTGTCGCTGGCTTTGCCGGAGGGCTCCCTATGACCTGTGAAATAGTGCGATCCAGTGTGAATATCGACGCCGGCGCTGAAACAAAACGAGCTGCTATTTTCCATGGTGTACTGCTCGTCACAGCCGTGCTCGTTTTTCCTCAGATTCTCAACATGATTCCTCTTTCATGCCTTGCTGCAATTCTTATTGCGACAGGACTTCGGCTCGCAAGCCCAAAAGTAATTGGTGAGATGTGGCAGGGAGGAAGGTATCAGTTTGTTCCATATGTTGTCACAACACTTGCAATCGTATTCACCGATCCTTTGTATGGGATCATTATTGGATTAATTGTGAGCATTACGTTTATTCTTTGGAGTAACCTCAAACGGCCTATGCGTGTTTCTATTGAACACCACCTGGCTGGTGATGTAACTCGCATCGAATTAGCAAGCCAGGTGAGTTTCCTGAATCGATCAAACCTTCGGATGAAACTTGATGCGATGCCATCCGGACAACACGTTCTTATTGATGCATCTGGAGCCGTCTATATTGACCCCGACATTTTAGATACCGTCCGGGAGTATCGTGACGTCATTGGTCCATCTCGTGGCCTCCATGTGAGCACCCGCGGTTTTCGAGGTCGATACAATATTCCTGATAACATCCAATATCTCGACTTTGTTTCTCAGGCATTGCAGGAGGAAGTAACCCCTCAACAAGTTCTTAAGTATTTGCTTGATGGAAATGAACGCTTTCGAACTGGCGAACTCCTCAAACGAGATCTTGGGCGTGAAGTCTCTGCGACAGCAGAAGGCCAACATCCTGTTGCTGCTATTCTTTATGACATTGATTCCCGGGCACCAGCAGAAAGCATTTTTGATGTCGGACTTGGTGAAGTATTCAGCGTCCGTGTAGCAGGAAATGTTGCGACTGATGCTGTTCTTGGGAGTCTCGAATTTGCATGCGGGGTCGCTGGAGCAAAGGTCCTTATTGTCCTTGGTCATACTCGCTGCGCTGCCGTTGGTGCTGCCATCGATGCCGCCTGCCACCCACAAAGTGAAGTAGCCCCCGAGTGCCCACATCTTCAGCCACTTGTAAGGAGTATTACACGAGTCGTGGACCCAACAACTTGTCATCGACTGTTGACGGGAGATATGACGAAACAGGTTGAATCGAAGGATGCAGTCGCACGCCGGAATGTTGAACAAACCGTTCGTGATATTCTCATTCGAAGCCCATCGCTGAATCAACTTGTACAAGAAGAAAAGATCGTCATCGTCGGAATGCTATACGACGTCAAGAACGGTGAAGTATCACTGCTGAACTGTGCCACAAGCTAGAGACGAAAAAGGAAGGCTAGCAAGTTCACTGGCTATCCTGACTATTTTTTAGATGTTGCTTTATGCATCTCCTGATAATGACTCCACAATATTTTCAAAATGATTTAGGATGCTTGCGTGCACAGCCAAAACAGAAAGCACAATAGCATTGACTGCTGGCGCTGTACCTTCATTTGCAATTGACTCTAGGTACTTTCTGCGCAACTGCCTGATCTGCGAATGGACACGGTCGTTGATTGCAGTAATACTCGCAACCGCATGCTCATCTCGTTGCTGTAGTGCTGTGTTGATTTGCACCAAAACTGACTGCGTGCCGTTAGACACATCACGCATTGCCTGCTCAAGATCAGTTGAGAAATCAAAATCTCTCTCCCGCAACCTTTGAATCAAGCGATTGAGCTTGTCGATACAATCACTGACTGACTCATATTCATGAGCAATTCGAAGTTGTCTACGGGCCTCATCTGCTACATCGTGAGGCAGAGCACTCGAAAAAAGATGGGTCAGAAATACAGCTATTTCTTCTTGAATCGAATCTAGAGTAATTTCGTGGCTCTTGAGTTGATCTGCACATTGATGCGTTGCTGGACGTTGGTTTTGCAAATCAGGCAGCAACCGAAGCATTTGTTCACAACTTGCTCCCATGCGCTCTAGTTCCTTCCTTGACTGTTCAACCGCTAGCACAGGATTCTCCAACATCCGAATTTCTAATTCGGTAAGTCGAGGTTTTTCTTTGGGCTGCTTCAACGGCACCAAACGCTCTAACGCATGAACAAATACTGAAACAAATGGAAGGAACAACAATACGTTTGCAATATTGAATATGCTATGGGTAGCAGCGATGGCAAGCGTCGTATTTGGAAAGGTTGCAACGCCATCAACGAGCACTTCTTTCGCAACATCTTTACCGATCACCCACGGCACAAATTGGATGTACCACTGGAAAACAAGTGTAATCCAAAAGACGCCTGTGAGATTGAACAGAACATGAAAATAGGCGGCTCGGCGCGCATTGGTTGTCGCTCCCAATGATGCCAAGAGCGCCGTGATAGTCGTGCCAACATTTTCACCAATCACTAATGCTGCTGCTGTCTCATATGAAATGACACCTTGGTATGCCAGTGAGATCGTGATCCCAAGCGTTGCCGACGAGGATTGCACCATCGTTGTAAGGATGCAGCCTACAAGACAGCACTTCAACACTCCTAAATAGCTGTCAGCCTGAAAAGCCTGAAACCAGTCCGAGAAAGCAGGAGTTTCTTTTATGATGCCACATGCATTTTTCATAATCTCCAGCCCAAAGAAAACCATTCCCGCACCCATAAGCCCCATTGCACAGTAACGCCATCGATCATTTCGTGTGAAGAGGTAGACGAATGCTGAGCCTCCAAGAAGTGGTAGACCGTATTTGCCGATTTTCAGGACCAGTATCCAACCAGTAATTGTGGTTCCAATATTCGCCCCCATAATGACACCTACGGCCTGGGCCAGCGTCATCACGCCACTGTTTACAAAGCCAACAACCATCACGGTTGTAATTGAACTTGATTGCACCACGCAGGTCACAATCACACCAACAATGACTGCAAAAAAGCGATTGCCTGCTACGGTGCTAATAAGACGGCGTAGGCTATGTCCAGCAACAGCCTGCATGCCTTCAGACATATACTTCATGCCCAAAAGAAATATCCCTAAACCTCCGAGCAATTCGCCAACGAGATGAACGAGTGATGTGAGATTCACAGAATTTTTCCACACATGAGGATATGGTGAGAGTGTCTGAGGTGTAGTACGATCTACAGTCTAAAGCTAACGGAAACTTTTCATAGCTAGACGTGCAAACGAAGCATTCGGGCATATTCAATGAGATGGGAGACTCGAGACCAAGTCGTCTACTGTAAACAGAAGCATAGTTCTTCCCCGGGACCACGTGCTCGCGGAGTAGACGCCGCATCACATGGAGAAACATACTCATACACGGTTGATAAGTTTTGGCTCGTGAAAGATATCCGCAGTGATGGGCAGCTACTTCTCATTACCCGTACTGGCAAAGAACACATCATTGACCCGCACGATCCAAACCTTCGTCGTGCAACAATCTGGGAGCGTTGGTACTACAGAAAACGTTATCATAAAATAGAAAGCCTGCTTTCCAGCGAATCAGATTCCCCTTAATCTTCATTGTGACAAGCAAACAGATGACTTCCTCTTCATGCGGCAAGATCCTTTTTTAGCTTCATCATTTCGTGGGGTTCTTTATGCGTTACACACTATATTTTTTGTGCTTACTCCACTCTGCGTTGCTCTCATCACACCCAGGTTCATGCTTGCAAGCAGAGGAACCACATCACCTCGTTTTTATGATCGCCGAGCGAGAATATAAAACAGAAAAAACACTCCCTGATTTTTATAAAAAACATGCGGCCGCATATTCGGCCAGCTTTATTTCTGCAAAGCCGGATGATCCAAATACATTTACTGACATCCAATCAATCAAAAAAGCAGACGTGCTTATCCTGAGTGTTCGAAGGCGGACTCCTCCCAAAGAACAACTTGATTACATTCGTAACCATGTGAAAACAGGCAAGCCCGTTATTGGTATCCGAACGGCAAATCATGCCTTCTGCTTGAGAAATAAGCCACCCCCTGACGGCCTCGATGCATGGCCAGATTTTGACGCAGACGTTTTTGGTGGAAATTACACAAACCACTATGGCAAGGAACTTGCTGTTCAACTTCGAATACCACCTGATCTTCACACCACGTGCAAGCAACTCCTCAACGGAACCGAAGAGCGTTTTCCATGCAGAGCAGGGGGGGCCCTCTATTGTGTTTCACCTCTCAAAAGAGAAACACACGTTCTCATCAATGGCGTAGTCGAGAACCAAACACCTGAACCTGTTGCATGGACCTTTCGCAGGCCGAATGGTGGAAAATCATTTTATACTTCACTTGGTCACATCGACGATTTTCATGGACCCGTACTCCCAAAACTTTTGATTAATGCTATTAGCTGGTGTCTTGCTGATTAGTCCTTCCCTCCGACACTCTTTCGTACATTTATTTATCCTTCTCTTAAGTCATCAGGTTGTCTCATGCGAATTCTATTTCTATCTTTCGTAGCACTTTTTTGCCTCAAAGGAATTGCGGCGGACCAACCGAACATCCTCATTATCATCACAGATGAACACAATTTTCGCACGCTCGGATGCTATCGTGATCGACTGCCAAAAGAGCAAGCCGAGATGTGGGGACCGGGCACCGTTGTCACAACGCCAAACCTTGATCGACTCGCAAAGGAAGGGCTCATGTGCACACGAGCCTATGCAACCGCACCGGTCTGCTCTCCATGTCGTGCTGCAATGATTACGGGGTTATATCCTCAAAATACCGGTGTCCCCACAAACAACCTCAAATTAAGGAGTGATATTCCCACGCTTGCCACCATCCTCCATGACAACGGGTATCAGACAGGATTCATTGGCAAATGGCATCTTGCTGGAAATGGAAAACCTGAATGGGCCCCCGCAATCGATGGCGGGTTTATCAACAAAACATTCATGTTTAATCGCGGTCACTGGAAAAAGTTTTCTTTGGACGGGACGACTGCACAGGTTGCTGCTCGCGACAAGCAAGGCAAACCAAGCTATGGTGTCGATAATGCTGACAAGACATCCTTCTCAACTGATTTTCTTACTGACCGAGCCATTGATTTCATCAACAACAACACAACAAGTCCTTTTTTGGCCGTAGTCAGTTATCCAGATCCTCATGGACCGAATACAGTCAGAACCCCGTACGATAAAATGTTCGATCATTTGCGTTATTTACCTCCTCGTACGTATGGGCAGGACGATGCCCCAAGCCCAAAATGGCTCGGCGAAGGGAAAAATCACGCGGTATTCCGTGGAGAGCAGATGAGCAAGTATTTTGGAATGGTTAAGTGCCTTGATGACAATGTTGGTAGAATCCTTAAAACGTTGGAGGACGCAAAAAAGCTTGATTCAACGATCGTCTTGATGACGTCGGATCATGGTGACCTCTGCTATGAGCACGACCGAGTGAATAAAGGCAATCCGTACGAAGGATCTGCACGAGTTCCCATGCTCATTCGTTACCCAACACGCCTTACCGCAGGGACCGTATACACAAATCCTGTTGGTACTGTTGATATTACTCCAACGCTCCTTACCTTTGCTGGCATCCAACCACAGATCGGTTTTCAGGGCAGGGATCTCTCAAACGTATTGAACGGCTCAAGCAACACGGAAAACCCCGTGACGTTCCTGCGCAATGCTGGAACCTCTGCAAACTGGATATGTGCTATCGATGCTCAGTACAAACTCGTTCTTTCAGCAAACGACCGACCGTGGTTGTTTGACTCTCAAAACGATCCGGACGAGCTACATAATTTCTACGGTCGTCCCGGCAGTGAAAGCCATACACGGAGACTTGCTCAGGCGTTGAAGGCATACGGCAATGAATGCAATGACCCTTTTGCCAAACACCCAAAAATTGCTGAATCAATCCAACTGTGCATTGATGCCCAATAAATCTATTTTGCAGGCTTAGCTTCGTCATAACTGAAGCATGAAATGAATCACTCCACGGATTCCGTAGAGCCATGAGTGCTGCAATATTGTTCGTATACAGAGTTTATTTCCTTAGCACTCATGTCTCCATGAACCACTACAGCATACTGGAGCCTCAGAGACTGTCCTGAATGAACGTCTACATGACTTTTCTCTCCCTGCCGCATCGCGTGCCTTCCAAAGCAATTTGCTACAAGCAAACCGTAATCACGACAGTGGCACCAACTTTGATAGTGGTTTTGAGGAGAACAAAAAAGTGCAATACCAACCCTCTTGTTCTCTACATTCCCGCTGAAATCGCACCATGAAATGGGTTGACCCCAGAATTTTTTTGCTGTTGTAATACCTGCAGGAACCAACACTTGCCCTCCATGCTTTTCACTCAGCGGCGATACGACTCGAATGCCTAATCCCATTTCTTCCTGATCACCAAATGAGAAGTGGTTCATTCCTGAAAAGATTGAGTCAAACTGAAGCATATAGAAATCCTTGTAGGCCACGATTTCGACACAAAGCTTTTCTATGCAGACTTCTCTGCCTTTTTCATCAACATATCGATTTCTTATCGCAATGCTTCCGGTATTATCTTTGACTGCGGGAGGCCGAACGAATTCCACGTGCTCAATACGTCCCTTATTTCTCCAGAAATCAACGCCACTGATATCACCGAATGCCAACCAAATACCTGGGTGCATGGTCGCATGATCTTGACGGTCATCTGGCCCTGGAGGACAGCTTCGAGTTACCTGAACCCCCTCTATTGTTTTGACATGTGAGAAATAAGGACGTTGAATTTTTGTGGAAGGATCCCTGACGAAGTACTCCGTCACCCTCTGGCCATCAATCAGGACAACGACTGAATCACTCGTCATGTCAAAGGAGACCACATCGTCGTTTGCACAACTATGATCTACGATAAATACCACAAGCACGACTGACAGAATTCTTTTTATCAAACACATACAGGCAACCTCATCGGAAGTGTCGTCTTAGGAAATGTTTGCTGGGATTGCCCAATACCCCTTTGATCGGTAGGAACGGCCAAGCATTGTCTTCGCCTCTGGATCATGCGCCATCAACTCTTCAGCATGTGGCCGTATATGGATAGATCGTCCAAGCCGAAGTGAAGCATTTGCAAAATGAACAAGACTACAGCAGTCATGGGCTGTTTCAATGTCAGCTGCAGGCCTTCGAGAACCGGCAATAGCTTCCACGAAATCTTCCTGATGGCTACCAGCAAGGCTTGAGAGGTCCGTTTCAGGCAACTCCATTATCGGCTTATTGCTGTCATCCCATGCAGCGATCTTCCCTCGCTTACTCACAAATAACATTCCCTTTGTGCCATAAAACTCAACGCCTGAATCAACATTATGCGGATAACTTTTTGACCAAATCCGCATTTCAAAAATGAGCTGCTTCTTTTGGTCTTTCATCTCACGATCTTTGTTTTCCCATTGAAACACGCAGGTGGCTGAGTCAGGGAACTGCTGGTCATCTTCAAAGAAAAACTTCCCACCCATCGCATTGGCCTGAGACGGGAGCCCATGCACCCCCAACCCCCACCTCGCGATATCTATTTCATGAACACCGTCGTTACCGAGATCACCCGTTCCGAAGTTGTACCACCAGTGCCAGTTGTAGTGAAAGCGATTTGACTGATAGGGAACAAACTCAGCTGGACCAACCCAAGTATCGTAATCAACCCCTGCTGGAGGCGAAGAGGGATTTCCGTGACCAATATTCTTTCGGCGTTGTATATTCCATGCCTTACAAATCAGTGGCTCTCCAATGATATCCGCCTTCAGCAATTGAATTGCATTGACAATAAAAGGATTACTTCTGCTTTGCGTTCCATGCTGTATGACAATGTCATTTCTCCGTGCAGCATCGACCAGAAGTTGACCTTCCGTGAAGTTGTGGCTACACGGTTTTTCAACATATACATGCTTTCCTGCAGCACATGCCAAGATGGCCGCGGGCGCATGCCAGTGGTCCGGAGTTGCTACAACAACAGCATCAACTGATCTATCATCCAAGACACGCCTGAGGTCACCCGTTTTTTTGAGCGCGTTTGTTCGTTTCACTTTTCTTTGAAATTGCTCTGCTCTTTGGCTATCGGGATCACATGCCCACACGACATCTGAAACCTTCGAAAAGCCCCTAAGCAAACCAGTTGCACGGCCTCCACAACCAATAAAACCAACGCGGACACGATGAGAACGAACTGCTGAATGTGCAATGCGCTGGTAGGCAATGGCTGATGCTCCTATTACCGAAGAACTCTTCAACCAGCCTCTTCTGGATAACATGCCTTGCTTTCTAAGATACTTTTTCATGGAAAGCCGTCCTCTACGAAGACAAAAAATTATTGATTGTGAACGTTCCAAACGATATGTACAGCCTCAGCATCACAGTCCAATGTTAGTCTAAGAGACACTCCACTGCTGACTACGTGCCTGAGACTCTTTCGCACACATGAAACAAAAGTGATTCTTTTCCACGAATGAGTTTTACGAAATACATGTCATGAGAACATCGACTACCGTCTCTCATTCGCTCTTGCTTGAATCTCACTGAGAACCTGACGAAAGTTTTCGAGTCTCTCTTCTTGATGCTCGCCATGCGCAAGATTTCTTTTTTCATTCGGGTCGTTAACCAGATTATACAACTCTTCACCATCTGGCCATTTTCCATAACGCCAGCGTTGATTTCGCAAGGCATAACCCAACTTTGCACCGCGTGAAACAACACTGTACGCATACTGTTTCCTACCCAACCGATCTGGATGCCCGAGAAGTGTTCTCAGTGAGGCGCCTTGTAGGTGCGGCGGGGTTTCCAGCCCCATGAGATCTGTGATGGTAGGATACAAATCAATCAGTTCGACCATGGCCTGCGAAACAGCTCCCTCTTTTGTGATGCCTGGAGCTCGAATCATAAGAGGCACTTTTGCACCAATGTCAAAAAGAGTCACTTTTCCCCACAAAAAGTGATCACCAAGATGATAACCATGGTCAGACGTCAGAATAATCAGAGTATCGTCCCAATGGCCAGTCTCTTTTATGGCATCCAAAATGCGTTGGATTTGTGCATCGATGAAAGAAACACACGCGTGATACGCCTGCATGTATTCTTTGCGAAGGTGTTTATTCTCAACGCCTAACTGAAAACCAAATGCCTCATAGCGTTTGGAAAGAGCCGTTGAGGGGAGCGAATTCCATAATGTCGGCCGATCGGTCTGAAACGTAATGGTATCAAGAGGGTATAAACCAAAGTATGCATCTGGCGCAAGAAATGGAACGTGAGGCTTCTGGATACCACAGGCAATAAAAAATGGTTGTTTGCCATATGCTTTCTCCTGAAGCCATTGAATAACTTGTCTGGCGTTTTTTCCATCTTTATGCTGCTCATCAGAGAGGCCACTTGGACCAAATCCAGGCGGCGTTTGCGCATTGAGTTTACGTGAAACCTGTTTTTGAATGACTTTCCAGTTCCGTCGATTTTTTTCGTCTTCAACAGAACCGTACTCTTTTTCAAATTTTTCCCGCGCTTTTTGGACAATTGGCAATTCGTCATTCTCAAATCGAACAAACGCGTTCCAGGCACGATCTCCTGGCTCATGGCGGGGAGAGTGAAATACTTTTCCAACACTTGCAGTCCAAAATCCATTCTCCTTCAAATACTGTGGGAATGTCACTGTTTCCGGCCGGGTCGTCCTCAGGTCATCTGTATTGTTGAGAACACCTGTTGATTCAGGATAGAGTCCACTTAGCAGAGATGCTCGAGAAGGGCCACATACGGGATACTGACAGAACGCTCGATGAAAGGTCATCGCCTCATGAGCCAATGCAGACATTGCTGGCGTCGTTATTGATGAATATCCGCTCGGACTGACATGCGTGTTAAGATCATCGCACACAATAAAGAGAATATTCTTGAGTTGTGCGGCTGCCTTCTTTTTTTGGCTAACACTACCGGAAGGCAAACGATCCGCTTCTTCAGCTTTTTGGTTGCCAGAGTCCGTGTAGGGCAGGTATTTCTGTGGTGGCACATAATTGCCCTTACCACTTTTCCAATAAAAGGTTTCACCATCAACAACAAGGTCCTTTCTCGCATTGTAGGAGGGTTCTGGAGGAGCAAATGATGTTGGCGCAGATTTCCTCAGACGTCCCTTAATTGCAGCAAAATCAGGATTTGAGGCGAGATTATCCCACTCATTTGGATCTTGTCGTACGTCATACAACTCTTCATCACTGTCACCGTACGAAATATACCGCCAGTCACAATTGACAACGGCATACTCCCCAGGATTCATGTGCGGCAGAAAAATATTCCTGTCCTTTGCTTCTTCTGGATGTGCAAGTGTTTTGGCGATCGATGTTCCTTCCAAACGTTGATGTGGTAACGGAAGTTTGCACATTTCCACCAACGTGGGATACATATCAATCAAACTGACTGAAACGTCAGAAACTTTTCCCTGAGCAATGCGAGGCCCCGCCCAGATGAACGGAACGTTTGACGTACGTTCCCAAAGAGTGTGCTTCCCCCAATCACCTTTCTCACCATGATGATAGCCGTGGTCACTCCAAAGAACGACTATCGTATTATCCGCATATGGGCTTGCATCCAATGCATCAAGCACTCTGCCCATCATGGCATCGGCATAGCTTATACATGCCAGATACCCATGAATGGCATCATCCACTGCCTCCAACTGCTCAAGCCTCTGATGAATGCGAGAACGTGCAGTCTTGATCTTTTTGATCTTTGGAGGCAAGTCTTCTAGATCATCTTTTTTATACGGTGGAAGTGGGATGTTCTTTGGATCATAAAGATCAAAATACTTTTGAGGACAGTAGTTTGGAAAGTGAGGAGCATACAGCCCGACACCTAGGAAAAATGGACTGTCATGTTGTTGCTTCAGTTTTTCAACAGCCCAGTTGACCCGCATGGTATCTGCCATCGTGTCTTCATCTTCATTAGGAATAGGAGCCCATTCCAAAAACAAACCTCCTGTGATCTCCTGATTTTTGTTGTAAATGCTATTCGGAAACGGCTTCGGAAATGGTGTTTCTTGACTCCACGACTCTAGACCCCAACCATTAATTTTTTGGGCATGATTTCGAAGAAAGAATTCACTCCAACCTCGCTGGTCAATAGCACCCGCTGGGTGATGAAATAACTTGCCAGCACCAAATGTCTGGTAGCCAGCCTTGGCAAAGCTACATTGGAGAGACTCTATCTCGGGGCTCGTGTGAAAATAATGTGCTGTTCGATAGCAACCCGTTGTTGATGCAAATTGACCTGAAAAAATTGCAGCTCGACTTGGAGCACAAAACACGCCAGCCGTATGCGCATTGGAGAAAAGTACTCCTCGCTTCGCCAGCCGGTCGAAGTTTGGAGTGTGCGCATGAGGCGTTGTACCAAGACAGCCAATCCAGTCATTCATGTCATCAACTGCAAGGAATAAAACATTTGGCCTATCTGCCGAAGTCGTTGTTGCATTGGCAAGGAAGACAACCATCATCACAACAAAGACTGTTTTCTTTCGCACGTACTCGTTCATTTCTTGCATCGGTATCACAACTCACCCTCGAATAGCCTTTAGAGAATACGACTGATCAAAAAGCAATGAAAAACGGCCGTTCATACAGGAAAGACAACATGTTTTTCATGTCACCTCACTCATAATAACTCGCAGAAACATCACGACCGTTTAACGAAATTAGTATAGCCATGTTTTTTCATGTACATTAAGGAGGTCTGGAAACAACTTTTTCAACTCTTTTTGTCGAGGCGGAACATGTTACGACACCCCAAGCAAAGACATGCATTTACACTTGTTGAACTTCTGGTCGTGATTGCCATTATCGGCGTACTCATTGGCCTGCTTTTACCCGCTGTTCAATCTGCACGATCAGCGGCCCGCCGGATGGCCTGTACAAACAACCTCAAACAGGTTGGGCTTGCAGCACACAATCTTCTCGACACGAATCAAGTTCTCCCACCTTTATGCGTGAATGATGCCCCAACTGGAAACCATAAAACATCTCCAATTCAAGTTGTCGGACCCTACAAAGGGTTTATTGGGGCGACAGCATTCTACTTTCTTCTTCCTTTCCTGGAGGAATCAACCCTGTACGAACAGTCCGATAAAAGTGTTGTCACCGTTATTGACGGAAGCCCGGTCTATGCTCACTCAATTGCCGGATATCTGTGCCCAAGCCGTCCAAACCCCGAGGTATTCAGCGCCACAACCAATGGAGGTGCGAACAAATGGGCCATTGGAAACTATGCTGCAAACTTCTTTGTTTTCGGTGATCGTGCCAACCTTTCCACCGAAGGCAACACACGCATTCCCATGATGACCGATGGCCTTTCGAAAACAATAATGTTTAGTGAGCGATACGGGACCTGCGGAAGAAGCGGAGACCCCAATCACTCTAGTACTCTTGGCAACTTGTGGGCTGATTCGAATGTTCGATGGCGGCCTCATTTCTGCATGAATGGCCAACAGCCCGAAGCCACCACCCTCGCTTCAGGTTGCAACATGTTTCAAGTAATGCCAGACTGGATTCGTGATTGTGACAATACCAGTGCGCAATCACCTCACAATGGAGGAATTCTGGCCACAATCGCTGATGGAAGTGTCAGCTTTTTATCCGACACCATAGATGTGGATGCATGGAAATACCTATGTGATCCTACTGATGGAAATGTCATCTCAGACCTGTAGCCTCGATTGACTGTCTGTCGCCATCATGCCGATAGCTTTTTAACCATATGCGTTGAAAAACAGAGAGCGTTGCACACTTTGTTGAAGACAATTTCAAGAATCCTCTCATCGACTTGAAGTGCAGCCAAAGCCGAAAGGCTTAACGGCTAAGACCATACCGCCATCGTGACATACTCGTCGTGGGCTGGAGGCCAGGCCCAACCAGTCATTGGGGGAGCGTCGACTGGGGGTCATTCCCCTCAGCACAAGGCCCAAAAAGGAAACGTGTTTGTGACGTGATGGGCATCCTGCAACCTGATAAATACAATCTTGAGGATGAGAGAGCAAAAAATGCATTAACACCTTGCAGGACATGGTGCTCGATACCTCCAAAGGCATCACACCTATTTATTTCTAAAGCATTTCTTGATTCGAACCATCTTTATGCAAATACGTACAGGAGAGTGGCATTGATGACTCGCTAAGACAATCGGCAACAGCGAGATACATTATTGCGGTTTACTCAGAGGATACTGAATGACACTGACGAACAGGTAACTCGAACCAAGCAGCGATCACTGGGTTTATCGTTGGGCAATGATCACTGTCACACTGGCGGCAGCCTTTGGGCCCTCTGCATATATCTGCAGTTGGACACTACCGTCTCAAGGGAATGCCTCGAGGGGCCAGTAACGATGTGGCCTTCGTCAATGACTCTCAGCAGAGTAAACCAAAGCCCCGCCATCTTCTCGGGTGGCGGGGCTTTTGACTTGTAAAAATGCATTTTTTCTAGAAACTTTTTCCAAAAGTGGTATTCAATTCAATCTGTACTGACACCAACTCCTGTACAAAAAAGATGTACGATCCACTCGATCATTCGACTCGCATATACTTCGCAATCAATGCACCCACGTTTGGCTTTCTTCAACTCAAAAGGACCAAGATATGATTGAAATGATCAAAGACATGCCAGCACACACGATTGGCATGAAATTAACCGGTAAACTTCATGATGAAGACTATAAAACATTTGTTCCAATGGTTGATGCAGCCATTGCTGAGCATGGAAAAACAAGAATCCTTGCTTGGTTTCATGAGTTCCATGGCTGGGATGCGAAAGCGCTCTGGGATGACATCGCGTTTGCTACAACACACTGCACAACAATTGATCGTATTGCCCTCATTGGTGAAACAACGTGGCAAAAGTGGATGGGTACGATCTGCAAGCCATTCACCATGGCTACTATCCGAACCTTTAGCTCATCCGAAGTCGATCAAGCAAAAGCCTGGCTAGCTGAAGACTGATCTATCCCACAGTTCACACGAATCAGAACAACAGGATTTTCTACGTTTGGTCTTCCGAAGCTTTCGGTGGTTCAAAACGTGGTGAAGCAACATGGGACGACTCCACTCGATCGCTTAAATCACTGCCGGCAATTCTTCGAGCCGAGGTCTTTGAATCACTTGGTCTGCCATCAATGTGAGACGCAACATCAAGATCCTGAGAGATAGACGCCCACTGCTTCTTAAATTCTGCAAGCGTACCACCAACTGACCGGCCGACCTCTGGTAATCGCTTGCCGTAGAGCATCACTGCAATAGCACCAATCAAACACAATTCCAACGGTCCAAGTCCAAACATTTTCTCAGAAAATCGAAAGGGAAATGATGCGGGAAGTAACGCCAATAAATTTAAGTGTTGGGGTGCTCACTCAACGCCAACCGCTAGCCATTGCCAGCAGCATGATCCGCATCGTGACTCGATGATGAGTTGTTATCGTCTTCGATGCCTTGTACGCCTCGCTTGAATTCGACAATCCCCTGACCGAGTGAACGCATAACTTTTGGTAGACGCGATCCAAAGAGGAGGAGAACAACACCACCCACAACAAGCAATTCCATAGTGCCAAGACCCATGAAAGCAATCAGTTGGGTACAGCTAAATTGCACGAGACAATCTCCTATTCGGGGAACACGGATCTGAATATTTCTACTACAAGTCTACATCCACCGAAAACAGGGTCAAACTAACGTTATAAGTGGCTCAAACCGTCTAGTGTGTCTCACCTGCCAGTGAAGTCGCAATATGAAGAGGAATATGACGATAGTAGACCTCCAATGTGAGCGCTGCCATGGCGGTAGCGTACACCCGTCCACCGTGACCTCCCCACACTGGATCTGGATCCCAACTTCCCTTCAGAGAGCCTGCTTCGGTGTGCTGCAACGGGAGTATGGCAGACTGGATTTTCTGATTCCACCGAGACCACTGAGGACCTCCGACATGAAACGAGGCAAGCGTTGCATAGTACCATGCATAGACATTTGGCCTCAGGTGATTTGGAGGGGATGCCTCAAGGAGAGTCATTGCTTCATGAACAGATGGATGTTCTGGATGAAGCCCGAGTTTCAGCCTGCAGAAGAGTGCTTCTGCAGTCATCGGCATGGTCGGCCGTTCACCAGGCCGATAGCTTGCCAAGCCACCAGATCGTCCTGATGAGACACTCTTCAGAAATCGCCTCGCCCGCTCTCGAGCTTTTTCAATAGCCCTATCCGTATGATCATCAAGCCCAACGAGTGCCGCCGATTCTAATAGCATAACTTGCCAGCCAAGTTGGCTCGTATCCCCTTGATCGCCAATGGAATATCGCCAACCGCCCGTCACTGGATGCTGAGTTGAAAGCGTGTAAGACAACGCACGCTTCAATGGCTCATGGAGTGACGTGTCTCCCGTCATCGCCGCACACTCTGCAAGGGCAATGCCTGCCATTCCATGACAATACAACTGCGCAAAGAATTCTGCATCACCTGCAAGAGAACCATTTTGACGCTGGCGACTGACAAGAAACTGAATCCCTTTTGCAACATGCTGCTTATATTGACCTGTCGTGTGCGTTGTTCCAGTTCCTAAAAACGCCAAAAGAGCCAGACCTGAAACGCCATGATCACTCCCAATACCCGTCGCATGATTTCTTCCTGTTCCTGCATGTGGACGTCCCCTACCTCCACCAAACCGAAGGGGGTCCCAGTGACCATCTTCAGCTTGGTGCATAGCCAACCACTGAAGTGCTAGACGGACTGCTTTTTCTGTCTCCTCAGACCCTCCGCGTTCTGCTGCTGCTCGAGCTCTTCTGTCATCACTACGATCGACAAACTGACTGGGAGCTTCATGTTTGAGAAGAAGCTCTGAATTATTTACCACGTCCTTTTCATCAGAACTGGCAAGCAGAGGCACGACATCATCAGGACCCTCTCCATCCAGTAATAACTTCACGTGATCCGATTGTTCCAGCGGTATTACTGAGTGTGCAATCTCGCCCACACTCTCATGAATCGATTCAACCTGTTCCAAACCATCGTCAGCAGATTCCTGTGGTGACCTTGCAGTGACTTCTTCATCACCACCAGTGTCATCCACGTCAACCTCAAGGAGCATGACCATAGTCATTTGTCCTTTTTCATCATGCCCCCATGAAGCGGGCATGATGCCTGCCAGTAACCCACAGACCACGGCTAGAAACAGATGCACGCCGATCGACAAAACCACACACTTCCCAAGAGTATGTGACTGCAACCATCGTGTTCGAACAACAACCACCATGACGGTCGTCATTAATACGGCACCAAATGCTATGATTGCCCAAATTGAATACACCTTGTTTTCTCATCTTAATCAGGGTTATTTGTTCCAGCGCTGCGGACTGAAATGGCAACATGACGAACCCCTGCTTGACGGCATGCCTCATACACTTCGGTCATACGTCCGTGAGATACATTTCGCTCGCCACGAATCATAACGACCGTATCAGATGTGTCAGAACATCGCTCAGCTAATCGCTCACCGAGAGCGTCAATGTTTAGGTTTTCTGCTCCCAGTCGAAGCTGACCAGATGACTGAACTTCAACAATCTCTGGCTGCGTTACTGCAACAGCGGTTGCATGATCCGCAGACGGCAAGTCGAGATTAAATGCTCTCTCATCGGCGGAAAACTTCGTTGCACACATAAAAAAAATAGTGAGCACAAGAATCACATCGATCATAGGAGTCAGATTTGGTGAAAGCGATTCCTCATCGGTGCCGGATATCAATGGCATAGCAGACCCCCTTTAGCTCAGGCAGCAACCCGACGATGCCCATCACCCACAGACTCCAAGGCGATTTCATTGATTACTTGCTGGCAAGATTCATCGAGTCGCATTGCCAAACGATCCACCCGACTGGTGAAAAATGAATACAACACCATTGCCGGTATCGCAACAAGCAGGCCCATCGCAGTTGTGATCAGAGCCTCTCCAAATCCACCGGCGAGCATATCAGGGCGTCCCATCGCACCTGCTGCTACGACATCATTAAAGGAACGAATAAGCCCAAATACTGTTCCAAGTAACCCCAAGAGTGGGGCAATGGTCGCCACACCATTGAATACTCGACGATATCGTCTCAGTTGAACCACTTCTCGTTCACAAGCATCAATGGCTGACTGCTCGATCTCCACCGCTGGACGCCCCCAACGCCGGACTGCAGCAGCAAAGACTCTCGCCACGGGACTACCACTCGCCTCACAGGCATCGATTGCTTTTTGTCGGGAGAATTCTCCAGACTGGAGTTGCTCAACAAAACGATCAACAAACATCCGTGGAACAACTCGATTTGTTCGGAGGCTCACGGTTCGTTCAATGCCAAAGACCACCAGGGCAAATGAACACCCAATGAGTGGGACCATCAGGAAACCTCCTCCAAAAATGGTTGAAAGAAGGCTTCCTTTTCCAATACTCCGAGCAGCAGGCGTATTGACTCCTGTCACCACAGGTGACGGCTCATGAGAAGCAGTCGTATCAGCCGCGGCCATACGAAGGTCAGTTCGTCGCTCTTTCGTGGACGAGCCATCAGTGGACGAAATAGCAGAACCTGCCCATGCTCGAGTCTGTTGTGCCCCTGCTGAATCCTGCAAGCACACAGTAAGCGCAATCGCAGCAAGTGCGACAAGTGGTACTGGGAAGAGCGCTATCCATCGCTCCATAATCGGAATCCATTCCTTTGTGAAAGCATATCGTTGTGACCATTAGACTCGATCACTCGCCCCCTGATCTGCCTTCTAGAAATCTATATATGAGATCGAACAAAGAAATGGATCTAGGCAAGTTTTCTGATCAAGCCGTCCGCTACCCTTACAACCGACATATTCCGCAGGAGAGGGCAACTTGCTTCACTCTCGACAACAGGTTATGTACAACAACACGTTGCAGAGAGAAAAACAGCAAACGAAGTTCTACCAAAGATCAATCTAGAACTGAGCATCTGCACCCGTATCAAGATCTCCCACCATGTGAAGATGGTCGTGATCGATGTAGACAACTTCCTGAGTATCTTCATCTACCACTGTATACGGCACAGGCCAGCCAATTCGCTTGATTTCTTGAAAGTAGACCGTGCACTTATAGTGAGCATGATGCAGTTGAGCTGGCCCAACAAGTGGATAATGCCGTGGGGGATCAACGTAGTCAGAAATCTTGTGCTTGGTAATACGTACATTATTGCGCTGTATTTCGTACAAAAATGGCCAATTCCCCTGAACAGGCCTTGCTTTTTCTAGGGCTCGCATCACTTCATCATCGCTTGGCTCATCAAGTGCTTCATGGGGGGCACCGGGAGGAATAGGTCCGAGCACGGGGGCTCGTTCGTACCGCTCATAGTTCCAAAAATGGTCCTCTCGACTTTTCTGCATGTAAACAGGTATCGGAAGAGGCACTGCTAAAGGACCGACGTTGGGACCTGAGGAAGTCAGCCAAAAGCAACCGGATTGCGATACAAATGTCGTAACCACGAACAGTGCTAACATGCTGAAACGTGTACCGGCCGACATGGCAAACTCCTCACATTCGCAGATAAATGACGGCCGAATACAACGACCGTATGGATACTATCGGTCACAACACCTGGAGAACTTGTGCGTTTTTCAAGCCATGGACATTTGGGCAGGCTCTGGGCTTCAGGAAAACAAGCCAGACTGAACTTCGCGTCACCTCATGTAAAAAAACACCCTCTTGAGACCAAGAGGGTGTTCGCCATTGTTGTTATTCAGATTTCGTTTATCGATGATGACTGTGGACATGGCGATCATCAAAGTCCACATACCACCACCCATCATCCCACTCCAAAGAAACCCGTCGCCAACCGAGAGGAACCTGAGGATACGGATAGAAGGGACCAATATATGGCCAGGCTGTTGGCGAATACTGAGTCGGATACTGCAGAGCAGCATAGTTTGGATTCGCAGCATAACTTGGCCATGCATAATTTGGCATGTTTGGTCCACCACCCCGTACAGGAACAGCGGGCATACCAACACCAGTAGTTCCCATTGGGACAGGATGCCCTGAAGCACCGCCAGACGCCGGCGTTGGCATCATACTTGCGTCGGGCATTGCTTGGCTTCCCTCTGTGATCTTCATGGAACCTGGAACGACGCGAACACTTCCGCCGTAATCAGCGTATTCTTGAGGGCCAGGCAGAACCATTGGCTCACCATAGCCGGTCGAACGAACGCCTGAACGATTCATTCTCGCAGCCATTCTCATTGGCAAAGGGCGTCCTCCTTGCGGTGACAACGCCTGCCTGAACTGTGGAACCAGCTGCTTTTGTGGTGACTCTTGTTTCAGCGACGGATATTGTGCCTGACTCACTGCTTCCTGTCCCTGCGTCAGCTGGATTATGCCTGCAACATCAGTGTCGGGTATTTCCGCATTCGCAAGCTGCACAGGATCTCTTGGCAGATCTTTTGCGTCAGAACCAGGAGCTTGTTCAGGTCCCGTTCCCATACCGATCAACGTTCGCATTGAATCAGGCAATGCGAACAAACTTTGACTCTTTGAGGACTCTTTCGATGGAGAGTCTGCGTTAACTGAGAGCCGATTTACGACTCGTTCAACTCCAAGCGTCTGCTCTGCTATGGCAACAGCGGTTTGCAGTTGATCAAGACTGGCTAACGTACCCTCTAACCAGACGGTACCGTTTTTTGCTTTTACACTGACTCGATACCCCTTCAACATGCCAGAATTTCGCAACGACTGAGCAACAGAATGGGCCAATTCATCTTTTCCGAGATCAGAAATACCGACCGGCTGATTCACCACGTGCCGCATCCCAAGAGGCTGAACTCCAGACTTTTGCATCCCACCGACTAAAGACTGCCTAAGAATTCGCCTCGACGGTCCACCTGCAGTCTTTCCTTGTGGGCCCTGCTGCGAAACTGACAACTGATCAACAACGCGTTCAACGCCTGATGTCTTCTTTGCAACAGCTAAAGCAGCCTGCTGTTCCTCTGGCGTGGCCGCACCCGAAAGCCACACCGTCGGCCCGAGAGCCTTTACTGAAATAGATGCACCCTGTAGATCAGGCGATGCATCAATCTTTGACGTGACACGTGCAGCAAGATCATCAGCGAAACTATTCGCTACGAGAAACAACGGCGTACTGAATGCTAGTAACAGCCGAAAAGAGCGGATCAAAATCAACATGCCTAGCTCCTTGGAAACAAAACACTGGCACTCCGGCGCATCGCACCTTCTCACCATATTTGTTGTTCGGCATAAGCAGTGTCTGAAGGGGAGTTTTTTTCCGATTCTTTGGACAGTGCGGCCAAGATACTTTGACGGCGCAAGAAAGGCGATTTGAGCAAGGCTGCCTACACTGCCGATTTTGGATCAACAATGGAAATCATGGTCATCAGAACAAGTGTTACCGCACACATGGCACCCGAATCCGGACCATACTGCAGACAAAACCCACTGAGCCCACCGACAACGCCGAGAGCCAAAAAGCATAACCAATGCCCTATTCGTTCCCTTGGCGTACCTTCTACTAGACGTGACCATATGGCTGCTATAACCCCAAGCACTTGAACGACACCGACGGCACATAAAACAGGACTTACATTCCCAATCGCAGAGGGCATAGCTGTTCCTCATCCTTCAATCAACAAACCAAAACGCGAAACAGACAGTAGCGACCAGTAGCTGACCCCGCAAACCCATTCGAAATGGCAAAAAAGCTACCAAAACTCCCTACTTGCCCTCAATCAAGGACTCCAGTTTCCTCTCAAGATCAGTGATCACCAGATTGCGATCCACAACGTTCCCTTTGCTATCAAGAAGAATCATTGTTGGCAATGTGAGCACTCCCAAATCCTCTGCTAAACGTCCATCCAAACCACCCGACTCATGAAGTTGAGGCCACGGCATTGGTTTTTCGGAAAGATATGACTCCAGTTGCTTCGCATCCGAATCAAGCGTGATCCCAATGACACGAAATCGTGTTGGTCCATACTTCGAATACAGCTCCCTGATTGTTGCAATGTCGACTTTGCAAGGTTCACACCATGTGGCCCAGTAATGAACAAGCACGGGCGTACCTTGCAAATTTCCCACCACTACACTTTTCCCATCCATAGCTCTTCCCTCAAGTTGCAAGGGCTTGCCATCCAGCTGGAGCCTTCTTGCAGCCCCTCGGGCTTTTCTCGCCGACGCTGAATCAGGAAACTGTTCAACAATCGTCTCATAACGCTCAATGGCATTGTCCTCTCGCCCTGAAAACTCATCTGCTATTCCCATTTGAAGCATGGCCTCAGCAGAATCCGGGGCAGAGGGATAATCAGCAACAAATTTTTCAAGTTCTTCGAGCCACATCGACTGCACGGATTCGATATCTGCTCCAGGCTCCTGCATTCTCGCTGCATATCTGGCAGACGCGAGTCGGAATAAAGTGAATGCAGAAAGTGATTCATCGACTTGAACAGCCAACGCCAGCTTTTCAAGTTTTGAAATTCCAGAAGGCAGACTCCCATCCTGGACACCCGCAGCTAAAGTCTCAGCATACTGACGAACCCAAAAAGCTTTGTCTGCTTCGCTCGATGCGGCCACAACCTGACCAAGAAGGTCTGCTTGCTCTTCAGCCAAAGGCTGTCTCGCCTCAAAAGAAGCTGAAGAGAGCCTACCTTCGATCGCCTGCAGTTTTACCAAAAGTGGCTTGAGTCGTGCATCTTCTTGGGGGCCGAGCGATGCAGCCGGGCCATCAAAGCGAGGCGCAAAAAATGCCTGTGGCTCTGTAATTTCACCAGAAACTCCAGGCAACTGCGGCGCGTCAACGGGCCTCCAGGCATCGCCAAAACGAACCAGTGACCCAACATATACCTGCCCACCTACACCAGCAGTATCAACGAGTGCAACGACATTATCGTGGGCAACAATATCCTTAACACACCCATCACTTCCAGCAGGAATAACTCCCGGACGCATCGACAGCATATTATTCCAAAGTGTCTGTACTCCTATTTGCTTCTGGACTTGAGCGAGTCGAGAAAACTCTGAAGTAGCTCTCGCGACTCTTGATGTGACATCTTTCAACAGATTCCCATCAAACCCAGCCTTCTCGATCTCTTCCTCACTTGGAAGCAACATCGCAAATCTAGATGTATCTTGAAGACGGAAGGCAGCAACAATTTCTAACGTTACCTCTTCTGCAGAAATCATCTTCCAAGCATCCAGCACTCCATCTTCATTACGATCAAAACCCCAACGGCTTCCTGCTGTATTAAACCATCGAGCCTCATCTGCTTTTGCATTAAAATCCGAGTCAATATCCCGATACACCTCGAGACCATTTTTGAAGAAACTCCATTGATCAACAACACGATCACCGTTTGTATCGGCGAACACTCGCAGGACCTGCCCACGGTCATCCCGCACGACCCAGGCCGTTACATCTCCACGCTTCTCCATTTTCACAGTCGCCCGAGTGATACTCTCCCCTGAGGGAATGTCATAATCGATATCCTGATTTTTCTGATGTGGCTTAAGCCCCAAGGCATACTTCACTGTTGGCTGAGCGATCGATACGCGTGGCAATAGCAGAAAAACACAGAAACCGACAAAGAGAGAAACAGGCGTTATTGATAAATAGGGCGTATGTCGAGCGATCATCTAAAACTCCCTTGATGGAAAAAACACCCGTACAACCTAATGCAGAACCCAACGATACGTCAGCATCATTTTCAACAAAAGATTTGCATCGTGTTATTCATTTCTTGCATTTGCGGCCAATCCGGTCCCGGAACCTCGCCTGAATCAGGCTGATCTGGACAGTGGATTGCAGCATGACCACGGAGGCCAGTGCACGTGGGAGAGATGAAAACCTTACAAAAGAAAACGTTCTGGACGGCCTGAATCACTATGCGTTGCCATCCACATAGACGGGTCGCTCAAAGCACACTGGGCAGATCCTCCATAAGACACTTTCAGATCAAAAGCCGATACCCATCTCAATATCAATAAAATGACGGTAGCCATGGCGTGTGTTCAGTGTCCCTGAAGCAATACTTCTGGTGGAGCTGGATGATCCATTTTCCCCACCACGCTCACTTGTACTGTTTCACTTTTGCAACCAAGCATATCCCATCATGAAACGAGCAGATGATTTCAGTGCGTAGACTTTAAGAGGCTGACTTCTCAGAGCCTTTCTTGGAGAACTCTATTATTCCGAACAAAAAGGCTGCAATCATACGCCATGTCACCTGCAGCATGCCATGCCCTCTGGCATTACGATGTTGGTCAAAATTCAATCTGATCACACGGCAACGGCAGGGCACCCATGCATGGTGTTTCTCATGAATCTCAGTCATCGGCAAACCATTTGCTAGAGAACAAGATCCGATCCTGGTCGGCTGCAAGGCACTGAGAGGCATCTTGGTGATTTTCGGCGATGACATCAATCATCAGCCCACAGGCTCTTGCTTGGTCCGTGAACTGATCCGTGAGAACCCGAAAAAGTTGCAAAACCTTGCATAATCAGCAAACGGGTTGTATGGTTCTGAGGCTTGCTGTTCATCGTGACTGACGTTGTTTCCGGCAAACGCGCGCGTAGCTCAGTTGGTTAGAGCGCTACCCTGATAAGGTAGAGGTCCCAAGTTCGAGTCTTGGCGCGCGCATCACCCTATTATGGGGACGTAGCTCAATTGGGAGAGCACCGCCTTTGCAAGGCGGGGGTTGTGGGTTCGATTCCCATCGTCTCCACTTTATTTTTGTTCAATCGTCAGACTATTTTGACCCGTTGTAGAAACACGTTTCCTTTCCAACATCTTTTGAATCTGACCAAACCACTATCCACCCCTTTCTCTCTCATTCCCTCCTGAACGCCGTGGAGTAACTTCCCACTGGCCCTCTATGCCAACCGCGTCCGTTGAATCATCCGTCTCTACCGTGCGACGCCCTGACATACGAAATGTGGCTATCATTGCCCATGTTGATCACGGAAAGACAACTCTTGTCGATTGTTTACTACGGCAGAGTGGTCAGTTTCGAGCAAGCCAACTTACTGGTGAGCGAATCCTTGATTCGAATGACCTCGAACGGGAACGTGGCATCACAATCCTCTCCAAAAATATTGCTGTCATGTGGAAGGATGTGAAAATCAATTTGATTGATACCCCTGGCCACGCTGATTTCGGTGGTGAAGTTGAGCGAGTCCTTCGTATGGCCGACGGTGCTCTTGTACTCGTTGATGCTGCCGAGGGCCCAATGCCCCAAACACGCTTTGTTCTCTCCAAGGCGTTGGAGGCACGACTCCGACCGGTTGTTGTTGTCAATAAAATTGATCGTCCTGACGGAAGGCCACTTGAAGTTCTTGATGAAATTCTCAGTTTGTTCCTTGAACTTGGTGCCGACGACGACCTTGCTGATTTTCCTTATGTATTTGCATCAAGCCGGGAAGGCTTTGCGTCGGATGACCCGACTGTCCGCGAAGGGACAATGGAGCCCCTTCTTGATCTCGTCCTAAGAGAAATACCAGGGCCGTTAATCGAGCACAATGCTCCCCTCCGAATGCTTGTCACAACACTCGACTGGTCTGACTATGTAGGACGAATTGCGATCGGCAGGGTTGAGTCAGGTTCCATTAATAAAAACCAAGTTCTTCTACGTTCAACTTCAGATGATGTACTTGTGCCTGCAAAGGTGACGGGCTTGCAGGTTTTTGACAAGCTTGGCCGGGTCGATTCCGAAGAAGCCACCGCTGGTGATATTGCAGCAGTAAGTGGTATTGAAAAAGTTGAAATTGGTGACACGCTTTGTGATGCATCAGACGCCAGACCACTCCCTCGCCTGGCTGTTGATGAGCCCACGCTGAGCATGGTGTTTGGAATCAACTCCTCACCTCTTGCTGGAAAATCGGGGAAATACCTTACAACGCGCCATCTCCGCGATAGACTTAATAAGGAACTCGAGAGAAA
>CACORA010000018.1 GCA_902629495.1 Planctomycetaceae bacterium | reverse complement strand
CCAGTAGTGATTGATCCCACTCCAGTTACACCAACCACGCCATCGGATTCACCGATCGCAACGCATGACAAAGTGCTTGCAGCCTACTTTCCTGAATGGGGCATCTACGGACGTGACTACCAACTTGATGACGTCCCTGGAGATAAACTCACTCATCTGATCTATTCCTTTGCCAACCTTACAGAGGCAGGAGAAATGACTTTGTACGACAGCTATGCTGCCGTTGAAAAAAGATTTTCTGCTGATGAAAGTGTGAGTGGTGAAGCTGACCTTTGGTACTATCCTCCAGAAGACCCACGGTCTGAACAAACAGTTTGGGGGAATTTCAACCAACTGTCGCAACTCAAAGACAAGTACCCTCACCTGAAAGTAAGCATAGCAGTAGGAGGCTGGACACTCTCCGATCATTTCAGCACTGTTGTTTCAACAGAAGCTGGTCGACAGACATTCTCTGACTCGATTGTGAGCTTCCTCACAGAATATGAAGTCTTTGATGGCATTGACTTCGATTGGGAATACCCAGGCGGTGGTGGAGAAGCTGGCAATTCAGCCAGTCCAAACGATGGCTTGAATTATGCTCTGTTGATGACTGACGTTCGCGCAAAAATCGATGCACTCGGTGAATCGAGGGGACGTTCATATGAAATATCCGTTGCATCTCCTGCGGGTTTGGATAAAGTTGCCAACTTCAACTTAGCTGGCCTCACGCCTTCGGTTGATTTCTTCAATGTGATGACGTACGACTTCCACGGCACGTGGGAAAGTACAACAGGTCACCAAGCAGCCTTCACAGGCGACGCAAGTGGCTATGACATCGAAACTGCAGTCAAGGCATACCTTGATGCGGGAGTCGCACCTGAGCAAATTGTCCTCGGTGCTCCAATTTACACGCGAGCATGGAGCGGAGTTGCTGATGGTGGTGATGGCGGCTATGCCGAAACAGCGTCTGGAGCTGCTCCTGGAACATTCGAGGCAGGCAACTATGACTACAAGGATTTGCTTGCTGAAGTTCAGAGCCCCGATAGTCAATGGCAGCTTTATTGGGATGACTCTGCTCAGGCATCGTATCTCTACAATGCATCCGAAGATATTTTCAGTTCCTTTGAGACACCAACGTCAATTGCTCTCAAAGCTGAATGGGCAGAACAACTTGGCCTTGGTGGCATGATGTTTTGGGATCTTTCCAATGATGCAACCAATTCACCGGAAAGCCTTATTGACTCTGCATATCGCTCGTGGGTAATGGGCGAATCATTTGATTCCATTCGCTCAAGTTCATCACTCACCAATGAGATTATTGTTGGAGGAGACGGAACGATCACGTCTTTCGAGGCAGACTGGGAATAGGTACTAAACAAACGACTCCGCTGTCTCCTGAGGAGCTGGGCCATATTTCAGAGGCGCCATGGTAAAACTGGCCCGCCCCTGACTGACGCTTCGCACAGCTGCTGAATAACCAAACATACTCGCCAACGGAGCTTCGGCTGTGAGCACATTGATCCCGGCGCGAATCTCAGTCGCTGTGATAATTGCTCGACGCTGCTGAAGATCGTTAATGACATCACCCAGATGCTCCTCAGGAACACTTACCTCTAATTTCATTATTGGCTCCAGCAGTACGGTACCTGCAGCATCAAGTATTCTATCGATGGCTTCGGCCGACGCCATTCGTATAGCGACGTCAGAAGGGAGAGGATCAGGAACAGGGCTTTCGAGTACTACAATTTTTATTCCCCACAAAGGACATCCCCTCAAACCACCTCGCTCAGCACTCTCTCGAACAAACTCAGTCATGTTTGCAGCAAAGCTTGCCAGTGATTCACTTTCGGGAAACCATCCCTGCTCAACAATGGGACCTGTTTGATCATCAATCGGTTCTGCCTGCACTGATACTGAAGCCGTCAGCTGCTGTCCACTCACAAGACGATCAATCTTTCCTGTGGCTGAAACTTTTTTCTCAAGTGTCTCTTTGTAGCTCACACGAGGCTTATGAACACGACACCGCAGATTAAATTCTCGCTGCAGGCGATGCCGAATAACCTCTAGGTGAAGTTCCCCCATTCCAGAAATAAGTGTCTGCCCTGTCTCTTCGCTTTCAACAGCACGAAAGGTTGGATCCTGGCGTTTCATCATCTCTAGTGTGTCGGCAAGTTTTTTTCTCTCGAGGCTAGTTTCTGGCTCAATCGCCATAGAAATCACCGTCTCAGGAAACTGTATTGTTTCAAGAACAATTGGATGGGTTGCATCACAAAGTGTGTCACCAGTCACACTCAACCTCGGGCCAATCACCCCAACAATATCGCCGGCTTCACACTGGGGGACTTGTTCACGGCGATCTGCCTGAACATGCCACAGTTGTGCAATATTTTCTTTTTTTTGTTGAAGTGGGTTCCATGCTCGACTGCCTGCTTTGAGCGTCCCAGAATAAACTCGCATAAAATGCAGATCACCGTGTTTTTCTGCAATTATTTTGAACACAAGACCGCAAAAAGGTTCTGCCGGATCAGGTTTCCTCGAAATTGGATGAGGACCTTTTTTGGTTGGATTCATTCCTTCAACAGGCGGCACATCAGCTGGACTTGGCAAATACGACACCACAGCGTCAAGAACAGGCTGAATACCTATGCAGTCTAAGGCAGAACCCGCCAATACGGGAACAACCTTTTGTTGAATAGTTGCATCCCGGATTACTTTTCGTATCAGATCAGTGGGAATCGACTCTTCAGCAATGGCCAATTCTGCAATCTCGTCAGAAAAATCGAAGAGCGTGGAAATCAATTGTTCACGATACTCAGCAGCGATATCACCAAGATCATCAGGAATGGGTTCTCGTAAAATATCTGATAGAGATGATTTTCCCGCTAATGCTTCCTCTTTCTCAGGAAATATCAATAACTGCATTTCTATAAGATCAACAAGTCCTCGAAATGGATTCTTCACATGAGGCGGCCCCATGCCTAATGGTATATGCAAGACAAGTGGCTTGGCTGAAAGACGACTTTCAATCTGTTTGATAACACCAAAAAAATCTGCTCCTTCTCGATCAAGTTTATTGATAAGCGCGACACGAGGCACATGATATTTGTCCGCCTGACGCCAAACTGTTTCACTTTGAGCCTCTACCCCTTCACGAGCACTAAAAACTACAACCGCTCCATCCAGTACGCGCAGACTCCGTTCAACTTCGGCAGTAAAATCAACATGCCCTGGAGTATCAATGAGATTGATTGTCATGTCATCCCATTGAAATGACACCGCTGCTGAATAGATAGTGATTCCTCGTTCCTGCTCTTCTGGATCAAAATCAGTAATCGTCGTACCTCGATCGACTTCACCAAGACGATGACTTGTTTGCGTGTAGAAGAGCATGCGTTCAGTCAGTGTTGTCTTACCGGCATCGATGTGAGCAACAATGCCGATGTTTCGAATGTTCTTCAGTTTTTTTTTCATAATTACTGATTCGCTAATGACTCAGGCCCCGGAATGGCCAACCAATAGGTTATCGAGTGATGGATAGACTAAGCCATGATTCCGAAATCACATTCTGTTTGGCACCTGGATACCGAGCAACTCAAGGCCTAATCGTAAGGATCGCCCAGTAAGATCGCACAAGGTCAGACGTGTTGACTTTTGTTCACCTGAGGCTTTCAAGACGGGAAGAGCGTCATAAAAGCTTGAGTATGCGCATGCTACCTCAAAAAGCCAACTCGTCAGAAGATTAGGACGATAATCACTTTCGACATCCTCTAAAACTTCACCAAAACGAAGAAGCTTTACTGCGAGCGCTCTTTCGCGATTATCGGTACATTTAAAAAATGCCTTGTCTCTCACCTGCTCTCGATCAATACCTCCCTTAGAAAAAATTCCATCTACCCGAGCCACCGCATATTGCATGTATGCAGCTGTATTTCCCTTCAGTTCAAGCATTTTGTCGAAACTGAACACGTAATCAGTCGTGCGATTCTGCGAAAGGTCTGCGTACTTTATTGCCCCCAGTCCAACCGCCTCAGCAATATCTAAACGCTCTGCTTCCGACATATGAGTACCTCGTTCCAAATCTGCAGAAGTCACAACATCAAATGCTCGAGCAACGCCTTCATCAAGCAATGGCTCTAGCCCGACTGCATCACCTGCACGTGTTTTGAATGGCTTGCCGTCTTCTCCCAGAACTGTTCCAAAAGCAACATGCTCAAGTTTGACCTTTTCTAAATTAGGGAGCCCCCACCGGCGTGCTGTCTCAAACAATTGCTTAAAATGCTGGCCTTGGCGATGATCAACGACGTAGAGAATTCGATCAGGCTTCCATTCTCTATGTCTCCATTGAAGAGTTGCCAGATCTGTCGTGGCATACAGAAAAGCACCGTCTGCCTTACGCACCAAAAACGGCGGCTGATCTTCGCCGTTGAGAAATACTCCAAGTGCACCACGCGCCTCTTTTGCCAGACCTTTTGCAGACAGTTCCTCAACAACAGCACCTAACATTGGCTGGAAGAAACTCTCTCCCAACCAATGATCAAATGAAACATCAAGTCTCATATAAATTCGGTCAATTTCGTGTCGACATATGGGTATAAATTTTTCCCACAGCCTTCTGTTTTCTTCATCTCCTTCGTGTAGTTTGGCCGTCTCGAGAAGTACTTCCTGCCCTACATCAGGAAATTTTTCCAGTAACCCTGCAGCCTCTTCATCTTCAATAAATTCCGAAGGGTCCTTGTCAATGAGTTTCCGCACGAGACGATAGAGGCGACCTAACTCGTCGGTTGGATTATCATCGAACGCACGCTCATTCCGAAGATGTTTCCAACCCCAAAGAATCATACCGAACTGAGTTCCCCAATCCCCCAGATGATTATCTGTAATGACTTGATGACCACGAAATTTCAAAAGATTCGCTAAGGCATGCCCAATGACTGTCGAACGAATATGGCCTACATGCATTGGCTTAGCTACATTGGGAGATGAATAATCAACAATGATTATTTCTGGGTGTAGGATTTCCTCTATTCCCAATCTCGAATCCTTTGAGGCTGTAACAATCGCCTGAGATAAAGCCTCATCCCGTATACGCACATTGATAAAGCCTGGGCCAACTGGCTCAGGTGGTTTTTCAAATAATGCCCCGACTTCGAGTCGATCTATAATGGCCGCCGCTATCTCTCTTGGTTTTTTTCCAGCTTTTTTTGCCAACGGCATAGCCATTGTTCCGGAGTAGTCACCAAACTTTGGGTCAGCGGCTTCTCTTACTTGATCAATGAGCGAAAGAAGTTCATCCTCATGAATGGCTACAATGCCATCTTCGGAAAGCTTTATAAGTGCTTTTTTGAAAATCTGTCTTAGGGCAGAGCGAAAACAAACACTCTCCACAGTATCGTCGTCACTCATCCAGTCGTGGCTCCTGTCGCTGGAATCTCAATACGGCCAGCATCCGCCCATAAGTTTTCTAGGTCCCAGTAAGATCGTGACTGTACATCAAACAAATGAACAACCACATTACCGAAATCCATGACAATCCATTTGCTTTCTTCATACCCTTCTATTGCTCGAACTTCATCCTGCATGTCACGACGAATAGTCTGTTTGATCTCATCAGCCATCGCATGCATTTGACGACGACTTGTACCAGTGGCAATCACAAAATAGTCAAACACATCGGTCACATCACGTAAGTCAAGTATCTGAACATGAGATCCTCTGGTTTCATCAATGATTTGAGAAACCCTCAAAGCAAGTCGCTGGGACTGCTCTCTGTTCTGACGAGATTGATCGTGTTGTTCCATGGCAAATGAGTCTATCCCTGTATAACTGTTCATAAAGTACTTTTGCGAGCACAGGCTCGAGAAGCAGCAAGAGCAATTCCGCAAAGTACGAGATCTGGCACTTCAATTGCTCCTGGCACAGCATCGCGAACAGCAGCTCGCCAACCACCGGTGAGTATTATGTCTGGCGCTGGCTTAACTGGAAGACATTTTTTTGCCTCTTCTACAAGTCGAGCAATAGCCCCACGCATGCCCCAGCCAATACCTGCGGCAATTCCCTCTTGTGTAGTTTTTCCTGGCATCTTTGCCACAATTCCCTGTTCCAAGGCAGATACCTCAGGCAAGCGATTGGTTCCCTCGGCGAGAGCACGAGTCATAAGCTTTGGGCCTGGAAGAATAGCTCCTCCCAAGAACACTCCCTCCTCAGAAACAATATCCACTGTCGCTGCAGTCCCACAATCAACAATAATTGCCGGTCGCTGTTGAGACTTAATAAACTTTGAGGCGCTCGCTCCTGCCAATCGATCTATGCCAACGCGGTGGGGTTCTGGCACAGAGATGCTTACAGGAATATCAACATGATTCACCCGCCTTTGTCGCAGCGGTCGATATTGGGTCGCAGATACTGAAGCTATTGCTGCCTCAAGACGTGCTGCAGCACCATCATGCACACTCGCCACAAGAATAACTGCCGGACCTGGGGCAACAGATTGCAACCATTGCTCTAGCGAATCAGGATGAAACGATCGGCTTACAAGATCCTGTCGTTTTGAAATAACGGGGAGTCTTGTCCCATTCCCATAATCCGCCACAAGACCAAGCTTGATTCGAGAATTTCCAACATCAGCAACAAGAATTGTGTCACCAAGACAAATCGGAGACGGTGAATGCTTAAGAGTTTCCATACTTTTATTATGGGGTGTTATCATCAAGTAAAGCCACTACAGAACGAAGAAGCTGATCAAGTCCCTGCCCTGTCACAGCACTTACTGGAATAACATCTTTTTTTAGGGAGACACTCAGGTGCTGCCGCACCTCCTCCGCACCTGGAAGTTCGATCTTACTCATAACAATAATTTCAGGACGCAATTCAAGCGTCGCATCATAGCGAATAAGTTCTTCGCGAATGAGCGTATAGTTATGAAGTGGTTCACTTTCATCCAACGGAAAGGGTTCCACAACATGCACCAGAATGCCTGCTCTTTCCACGTGTCGCAGAAACTCATGCCCTAAACCAACACCAGTGTGTGCACCCTCAATAAGACCGGGCAAGTCTGCTAACACAAAACTTTTATCCTGAGAAATCATAACCATACCAAGCATGGGCGACTTGGTGGTGAACGCATAGTCTGCGATTGCAGGACGTGCGCGACTGACTCGTGAAAGGAGTGTACTTTTCCCAGCATTTGGCTTCCCAACAAGACCGACGTCCGCAATAACCTTCAACTCGAGAGTGAGGTTACGAACTTCTCCCGTTTCCCCCGGCGTTGTCTCACGAGGAGCACGATTCGTTGCTGACTTGAAATGCTGGTTTCCCCTACCACCTTTTCCACCACGAGCTGCCACAATCTCCAGGCCAGCACGTGCAAGATCTTTAAGAACCAATCCACTATCCTCGTCAATGACAATCGTCCCAGGTGGAACCTTAAGGATCAGGTCAACTCCTGAACGACCATGGCAGTTGGCTGGCTTTCCCATAGTTCCAGATTTTGCTCGCCATTGTCGACGATGCGAGAGCGGTGCAAGTGAATCGACACCAGCCTCAGCCTTGAGAATGACACTCCCACCGTCTCCACCATCTCCACCATCAGGGCCTCCAAGAGGCACATATTTCTCACGACGGAAACTGAGGCATCCACGCCCACCGTTGCCAGCTACCACTTCAACATGAACGCGGTCGACAAACACACGAACCGCTCAAATCGTCTCTCAAGGAATGAATGGGAAAGAGCAACTGTCAAGATGTGACGTTTACTCGACGCCCTTTTCGATCAAAACCAACAACACCATCGACAAGTGCAAAGAGCGTATAGTCCGTTCCCATACCGACATTCCGCCCAGGATGAAATTTTGTCCCCACCTGGCGAACGAGAATATTACCTGCCAAAACCTTCTCTCCACCAAACTTCTTTACACCACGCCGCTGGGCGTTTGAGTCTCGACCGTTCCGGCTAGATCCTTGACCTTTTTTGTGAGCCACAATTTCGCTCCCTAAAACATCGATTTTGACGAACTATCGCTTAAGACACCTGACACTTATTTATCAATTTCGTATCGAAAAACCCAGGCGTGGTCAATGCCCCTGTGCTGTTTCGTGGCTTCCACGTAAAGGCCGCCCCCTTCAGGACCAAACAGACCCACTATGAGCTTTTGCTTTTCAGCAACATCTTCCATTTCATCCAAACGCTGACGGACAATGTCAAATGCCCGTTGAGGCCCGGCGCTCACAAATGCAGTGGAATCGAGATCAATCATATCCAGCACAACAACTTGTCGGGCCATGATGGCTTCTCTGGAAAGCCAGTCGAGCCGACGGGCTGATGGTCCGAAGACACTCAACATTTTTTGACGACGATTCTGTTCTCCGGCTATCTGAGAAATAGACTCAATAATCTCAGCGAGTGATACCAAAGGATTCGAATTTTCAGCATCTGGGACGAACTCAAGCAGTTCATCGAGATAGACAACACCCAGATCACCAACAACATTATTAATGGCTGAGGGTTGTTCATTCACTGGCAAACTGGCTACCTTCCGAAGGAAATTGGCCAATGGCACAAACCGAGGCGATGAAACATCAATTGGTTCGATTAAATCAGACCAATCCATCTTGAGTAGAGACAGCCCATCGACTGGATTCGATCGTATTAACTGTGGTCTTTGAATAGCTTCCAACATTTCAGTCCCAAGGCTTGTTCGCTCGAAGAGCCCGGCATAACCGATACTCATTTCCTCCTCATCTTCACCTTTATTATCACCAGGCCTCCAAAAATCGAGACGCAACGACTTGAGAGTCTGCCTCGCCAAAGAATCTGGATTATCTAACTGGGGGCTTTCTACTGCCTTCCAATCGATCGCATTGGTGAGCCCTCTTATATAAATCGAGAAGAAATCAATCCGAGAATCTACATCCTCCCATATTGCCACTCCCCATCGCTCTTCGTTATGGGCAAGCTCTTGTTCTGCCATAGCAGCGCTGTCGAGAAATCTTCTTGCTGGATCCTCTCTTTTCCGGATCTCTCTCATGGCAGTGGGCACAAGTCGATCAAGATATGCTCGATACGATGTGAGCCCCTCATCCTCTGAAAGACCTTCAATGCTCTCCAATACAAAATGAGGCATAAAACGAATTGGCTTTTCAAACGTTTCGATCGAAACCTCAGCTTCTTCATCAGCCTGCACCAGCGTGCGCCGCCACCCCACATTCTTTACTCGATAGATGAGATACCAACATTTCTTCATCTGTAACGCTGGTGCGCCAGTTGCATCCATACTCGGCACTTGTACGTTTATAAGTCGAGGCATCTTGAACGCAAATTCGAGGCACCATGTGTCAAATGAAAAATCTTTTCCTTTCGATTGCTCCAGAAGGGTTGAGTTCTGGGCAGCCTGCTTTGGGGTCCAAGCCATTGCAGCCTTCGCTACTGAAACCTCTAAAAGATCTCGGTCACGCCTTAATGTATCTTCATTCGCAGTATTTGCCTGAATGACCGTAAGTGTTCCTGGCGCGAGGACGCGATACTCTGGTTCTTGAGCCAAAGCAGGAACACCTGCCATGACAACACCTAGAAACCCGAATCGAAGAATAACTACGAGACGGGTAACGATAGAACTACGAAATGCCATAGGCATTGCAAAACTCCAGACTGGCCAAAATGGTCTCGCCTGAGAACCCATTCAAAATGGCTGACAAACTCATATTAGGATACGAAACATGCCAAAAATGCCGAAGACGAGTAGAAAAAAAAATGTTTTTACCCATTTGATTACCTGTCTTTCGCAAAGCACAATCCCGATAAGAGCAGTCTTTTCATAACAAAAGTGGCTTCTGGTACGGCGATCAACCGAAAACAAAGAGTGGTGTCTCGGGAAGAATCTCCCTCTCTACGAGAGAACGTATTTTCAATTCCATTATGAATGCTTATCCATTTCATGCCGTTGAATCGTTGGGCGATCAACTCATATCCGCTGAGGATTATGATTCAACAAATATTCTTGTAGGGGTTGATTCATACGCTTCGTCCTACTGGTGGATGCCTGGTTTCTACGACGCATGGGAAAACGTTGAAACTTTGGAAAAACAGAAATCCGCTCAAGCCACACACCGAACCGGTTCACGCCCACCTGAGAGAAGTCGATCAACCTCTGCTGCAAATGCCGCATAATCTTCAGCGCCATTCGAATCACATGCGTAGTCGAATATTGCTTGTCCGAAACTTGGTGCCTCTGCGAGCCGAATATTTCGCCTGATTCTTGTTTCAAATAACCGTGCCTCCTCCCAAGAATGATGTCTTGTTGAGGATGACTCAAAAAACTCTTGAACGTCTCGTCCAATTTCTGAGGCTAATCGTGTGCCCGCCTCAAACATACAGAGAACCACTCCAAGCAAACGCAAGTTCTCATTTACATGCTCTGAGACCGCCTCAATCGTCTGAAGAAGTTTACTGAGTCCATGCAGTGCGAGAAAGTGTGGCTGCAATGGTAAAATCACATCATCAACCGCAGCCATTGCATTGAGTGATAGAAGTCCGAGTGATGGTGGACAATCAATAATAAGATAATCGTAGGGATCAGCTGCTATACCTGAACAACGAGGATCTTCCAATAGTTTGCGCGATAAGATTGATTCACGACCGCTATTTCCTGCTAAATGCATTTCGATAGCAGAGAGGTCGAGATGCGCTGGAACGACCCACAGGTTATCTCCTGCAGGGACTGTGGCTGCTGCTAACGACTCACCCTTAGCCAACACGTCATAGGCAGAAAGGCTAAATGATGCTGGTGTCACTCCCATATGAAGAGTGGCATGAGCTTGGGAATCAAGATCCACCATGAGGACTCGCCGACCTGCTCGAGCTAGCCCAACAGATAGATTGACGGATGTTGTTGTTTTTCCAACTCCACCTTTTTGATTTGCTACGGCAATTGCTTGCATAATACTAAGAGGATAGAAAGCGTTCCGCACAAACAACAGGCCGATTTCAACGGGTTTTGTGCTATTCATGGAGAGGATTCACGTCCTGAATCCAATCCTGAAGGCCTTTACCAAGTCGACCAAGGGCAACTCGACCAGGTTGTCCGACAACAGCCATCCAGCCTCCTTGGGCGTCAAGATTCACGACAACTGCTATTTGCTCATCCAGGTTTGGATCACTGAACACAAAGGCATAGTCCCATATTTCCATCGGCAAACGCTCTGGAGGGCCCATCACTCCCCAGCGAAAACCAGCATCTTCCACGAAACCCCGCCGCAGATGCACAATTCCTTGGGTGTTCGTTATCTCACATTTCTGGGTTGCCAAAAGATGGTGAGCACTGTGGTCAAGTGACAACTTCCAAAGTTCCACCACTGGAGCTTTTGTAATGTGCCGAGATACTTTTGGTCCGTAGAATTCCAGACAGTTTTGTGTCTGAGTCCTTTGATACGAGATCGCCACAATTGCAGCACCGACCCCAAACAGGAGGATGGCCAGCACAAGTAACGATCCAGCCCGACTTTTTCGTTCAACATCCGAAAGTATCATAATCTCTACTATATTTTATATGACTCCGTTAGAGTGCATAATCTATTTGCACTCTCCCTAGTATACTCTGGAGCCCAAATATTATGTCGAATGCCCTTGACCCGTACCGTGAAGCTCTTGTTGTAGAACACCACACCATTTGGCCTGAAGAGTACGAAGACTGGTCATCCGCAGACAAGCTGCGAGTTGAAACGCTTTTGCATGCAAATCCAGCAGAAGCGAATGACCTTGACTACATCCGTCAGCACAGTGGTTTTGCACGTGTCATTACTGTTACTCCGAATGATCTTGAACGGGTAAGTGTTGCTTGAACGTGCCTACGATCAAAGTCCATCTCACACGTGACGCACAAACTGATCAGTCGTACGACATACTGATTGGTGATGGAATTATTGGCCAGATTGGTCAGACACTTGCAGATAATTCTGTAACGCGATGTCTTGTCATAAGCGATGCCTCAGTCGATATGCACGCATTGAACGTCATTAAATCAATACAAGAGGTAAAGGTTACATGCCAAGCACTAACCATTCCCTCCGGTGAGTCTTCAAAATCACTTAGTCAGGCTGGGAATATTTGGGAAGAGATGGCCCTGCAAGCAATCGATAGAAGCACTCATATTATTGCTGTTGGTGGTGGGGTCGTGGGGGACCTAGCGGGTTTTATTGCAGCAACATTTGCTCGAGGCCTGCCCCTGTGGCACATACCAACAACACTTGTTGCGCAGGTCGACAGTGCTATTGGAGGAAAGACCGGCATCAATCTTGATGCAGGAAAAAACCTTGTTGGTTGTTTCTGGCAACCACAAGGCGTCTTTTCAGATATCCAAACACTCTCCACGCTGCCTGACCGAGAATACCGAAGCGGTTTAGCAGAAGTAATCAAATACGGCATCATCCTTGATGAAGAGTTCTTTGGTTGGCTCGAAGACCATACCGATGAACTGTTGTCCAGAGAATCTTCCGCTCTCATGCATGCTGTGAGTCGTTCCTCTGCCTTGAAAGCTCACGTTGTGGAAAAAGACGAACGTGAGGTGACTGGCCTGAGGGCAATCCTTAATTACGGACATACGTTTGCACATGCGTTTGAAAAGGCGGCAGGCTACGGGACACTTTTGCATGGAGAAGCTGTATCGATAGGAATGGCATGTGCTGCTCGGTTAGCACACAGTCTTGGCCGTGTCGGGGAGGATATGGTCTGTCGACAAAATACTCTCATCTCAAAATTCCAATTACCACAATCACTCCCGTCTTTAGACGTTTCCAAAGATGATCTCATCACAATCATGGCCCGTGACAAGAAATCCGTTCATGGTCAACTTCGATTTATCCTGCCAAACAAGATAGGGCACGTTGAAATGATTGCTGATATTCATCCCGATCTTGTGAAGTCTGCGATACAATGATCGGTTCTCAGTGCTTTTTTCTTAGATGAATTTTGTGGGTGAGCCCGCCGTCTTGATCACCAATGCGTCTCAACAGCAAGACCACCCTGGTCAGCCATTGGCATTGGCACGACTCGAACCTCAAGCCCCACGAATTGAATTTCTGTCTGACTGACAGCTCGGGAGCTTGCCCATGCCAGATACCAACCAAGAAAGGCTTGTGATGGATAGTGTGAGTTCTCAGTCATTCTTGCAAAGCCCACAAATGTTGAACACACGTAAAGTGTTCCTTTGAGGAGTGGGCTTTCTGCCATATCTGCTGCCGCGAGAAATGGAATGGCGCCCACAAATGCGTGACCACTCACTCCATTGTTATCGTTAAATGGTCGCCACGCGCTGCCGGCCTCTTCTTTAGGCCTTGATGCTCCAGTAAACCACTGCAATGCATAAAGCGGTGGAGCCCCAACAGCAAACATGCGCAAGGACCGACCACCCCATTCTCCAACGGCATCACCGACCGGAAAGTTTTCAAATGCAACTCCCGTGGCATACGCCGCTCCGAAAATAGGCAGAGCATAACGCCCTTCACCAATATCATTGCAGCCAGAGAAGAACTTCCCGAGGCTTGTGGGGGCAACACCTCTCATCCATGCATCTTGCATGGTCTGATCAAAACCAGTGTTTGCCATAATTGCTCCTGCACCAAGAGCAGCAGACAGACAAGCAAGATTTTCACAACAGTAGAAATTTCTGTAGTCACTCATGACAGCATGCCACGCCCGAGACACATGAGGATGACGGCTTCCTATCCATGGCCGTTCATCAATTGGAGGAAGGGGGAGTGCCTGAGCCGACAATGGCTGCTCTTCAGGCATGGGAAGTTGGTAGGAGGAACCATCGATTGGAGATATTTGAGACACCAATTTTACAGTGATATCTTCTTGTGAAGGTGGCGTGGCATCCACATGCCAACCAACTCTGGATGCCAAACTTCCTTCCTCGAACCCTGACAACGATTGTGTTTGAACAACTGCATCAATCCAAGCACCTCCAGGAGCAGGTACTACCCTGACAACGACGCGTTGACGCCGTGGAGGCCATACCCCCGATTCATTCGACAGATGAGGCTCTACCCAGGCCGACTCAATAAGCCCGGGCTGGGGTGGAGTCCCGAAGAAAACGGGTGGCCTTGCGTGAACAACAGGCCAATCAGCGCGTACTGTAGCCAACGTTTGGTTCCACACACGCTCGCCATCATGTCCCTCCAGAAACATACTGCCATTACGGCGAGTCTCCTCTGCTTGGCTCATAACAGCAGATATAATGCAAACAAGAGACACCACAATGGTGATGCGGAGTTGCGAGAAAAGGAATATAAACGACCGTAAAGCAGCCATAGCGTGGCACTATCCTTAAAAAAATATTCCTCAGGAGTGTTTCAACAGTCACGTCATGGAGCAAGGCATTTTTTTGGCAAATCAACGATGATATGACCAAAAAACACTCTTCTATTTTCGTTTCGTTGCCAATTCCAAAAAGGCTGTTAAATATCTCCTATGAAAGATGGGGAACAATGAAAATCATCACATGTACACATGCCTTGCCACACACAAGCATGCACACTTATGTTTCATCTCCCTAAATCGCATTTTCTTAGGCAAAATGACGTTTTCTCGTTGAACACATCTTTTAGATTCGTACAACTTTTCCTAACTTGAAGACTGGAAGTTCTGACAGGCTTGATAAACCAGGAGAGATAAAAACATCATTACGTACACAAACATGCAACTTCTCAACATTACCCAACATAACACAGCACTTTTATAGCTTATCAAAGCATTAATGAGCGCTATGCCAACCAGTAGAAGTCATACTGCCTGATCCATTGTGAACTCGGCCTGAGGATCGGTGATCAACATGTTGAAATAGAAACGCGATACCCTATCGAATCAAAAATTATTGTTCCCGGATTGGGGGATCGCGGTTGGCATGTTGTACGTCTCCCTTCCTGCTGTCTGATAACAAAAACTCCTCATTCAAATAGCTTTCTGGGAGTGCCGGATGACTACGTTGCATCTTCTTTCAAGTTAATTTGTTCCCGTAGCATGTTGATTTTTTCTTCCTGTAAAAGAATTTTCTTTCGAAATGCTGTGAATATTATTTGTATCAGGGTCAGCGGGCCCACAACAATTATTAAAACAGGCACATCGGGAGTGGCACCAAGCCAAAGCATAAAAAAACAACACCCAAAACCATGAGTGATGGAAGCATAAAAAGTACTTCAGACCACTTCGAAGAAAACCTTTTTTCAAATTGTTCTTCTTGCATAATCTCATACTTGCTCTTTTTCTTCTGTGTCACACTAATCTCCTTTTTCTTGAGCTTACAAAACGCTCAGTTTTGTAGATTTTTTTCATCATGCTCATCCCAGCCCTTGGGTACTTTCTTGACGGTAGGGTAGTGATCAAAAACATGACCGTCCCCTAGCACACGTGGATCACCTTGCCGCTCAAGTTCCTGAAACATCGTTCGTCTTAGACGTTCCTGAATTCCAGCATAGGCATCGTTTGCTGCAAGATTGATCACACAATCTGGATCTTTTTTTACGTTGAAGAGCATTTCTTGAGGTCGTTTTCCGAATGCATGCTCCCAATATTTATTGCCGGGACCACGATCCATAATCAGTGATTTTGTTGGGCTACCATCGGTATCTTTCAAACCAAGCTCTGGATTACCGCAAGGCCACCGTTCAGGACAAAAGTTGTACACAAACAGATAGTCACCAGAGCGAATGCCGCGGGCAGGATATCCTAATCCAGCAATCGATCCAGGACGTGCATACACATCATTGCGTTCACGACCAATCAAAAGAAATGAACGTTCTTGGGTCGGCATATTATCAAGGAGATCGACAAAACTGTGACCCGTCAGATCCATTCCGGAGTGGTCAGAGGGAATGCCTGCAAGCGAGAGAAACGTTGGTGCAAAATCAATAAAACTAAGAAGCTCAGAAATGCGGCGACCAGGATTCTTAATTCCTCTTGGCCAACGCATGACTGTAGGCACACGGTGAGCATCATCGAATGTATGCCCCTTCACTCGTGGAAAAGGCATGCCATGATCTGATGTCACAATGACAAGTGTCGTTTCACGAAGGCCAAATTGATCAAGCACATTGAGCATTTCTCCGACATGGCTATCGAATCGTTCAATCTCGGTAGCGTAATCAAGCATATCGTTTCGAACAGTATCATTGTCTGGCCAATATGCAGGAACGTGATCAATGTCATCTGGTTTCTTTCCAGATTTTTGACCAGCTCCCGATTCATATCCTCGATGGGGATCTGAACTTCCGTACCAAAAAAAGAACGGCTGATTGTTGCTTCGATCCTCGAGAAATGCCTCGAATGCGAGGTGAGGAGTAGCCTTACTGCCAGCCGGCACCTCTGGCAAATCAAAGTCTCGTGGTTGGCCATGAAGATCAGTAGCGCGACCAGGCCCCCAGACCTTTCCTTTTTTCCCAACAGCGAAACCATTTTTTTTGAGCACTTCACTAAACACTGGTAATGCAGCTGGAAAAAAATTCTGGTGATTCGCGGCATCTTCGTTTTGCCAAGAATTGCGACCCGTCAATAATGCCGCTCGACATGGAGCACATTTCGCTGACACCACGTAGAAGTTGTCAAAGACAATACCCTCTTGAGCAACTTGATCAATATGTGGAGTGTTTACCCATTCACAATGGTATGCCTTCCCAAAATGACATGATGCATCATCCGCAATAATAAAAAGTATATTCGGTGGAGGCTGGACCTCTGCAAAGCAAGGGTTGAGGTTCACCATAACAATCAGGGAAAAGCATGCAGATAATAAACTTCTCATAACTTATATCTTTCTTTGATTTTTATTTTTCAATAAATGACGTGCCGTATGTGCCATGCATGTCGGATTACTTTGCATGAACAAAACCGTCTAGTTTTCATCCTTCGACTTCCATGCAAAAGTTTTATTAACACTTATGGTTAAGGCTGAGGCAAGAAAGAAAACAGTGAGTGACAACCACGCCTTCCATGCAATCTCGTTATCCCATAATTCCAACCAGATTATTGCAAGGCTCAGCACCAACCCCATCACGATGCACACAATACACACTGTTAGACAAACTTTACTGACCAGATCTAAAATCATGCTTTTTCCCCGCCACTTTTGGTTCAAGAAATCGCATGATCGCATGGTTAATGAAGGAGAGCAAGAAAAGAACCTATAACGAAGGCACGCTTATAACGCTCAAACAGAACCCATAGACGCAACCAAGAATTGCCTGCACGATTACGCCCGATACAGAGCGACCTGGTATATCCCTCCCAAGGTCAGCGAGACCAACAAAAAAACCAAAAAACAGCACTGAGATAACGATGGTACAAACTGACAGCGGAATGAGCCATTGAATAGAGTATTGATAGAAACGAGAACTCAACCCGTAAATACTCAATCCAATGAGAAAGCAGTATGGTGGGATTTGCCACACAAATGAGCCAAAGGCTGTATGTGAGAAATACGCACCAAGGTATCCCCACATCACACCACTTGCAGCTGCGGCGAGAATAGCCCAACGCCTTCTTTGAACAACCTGCAGGATGTGCTGAAAAGCCTGCAGGAATGATGATGTCGCACTAGGAGCATATCGCACCATGAGCTTATAAAATTTCTTAATCAGGGAAACTCACACACTACAGCATTCCGTTACAAATAGCACGGTTTGTCATACATCAATTCGTATGGTCTAAGCTTCGATCAACCCATTCACGCAACATGGTGAGCTGTTGAAAAAAATCCTGTTCGGCAATGTTGATAGGGCTCTTAAAAAAGCACGCCAACCACTCTAGCGCACCATATTCACCATTTCTCGATGCTCGGTCTACTAAACGCACTAGATCGAGTACCAGTGGTGCTGCCAGAATTGAATCACATCCTTGCCACGTGAACTGCATTGTCATCGGTGTTCCAAGAAAGCCCCGAAAATGAATATGGTCCCATGCCGTTTTCCAATCACCTAGACTCTCGATGTATTCGATCGACACATGAGTCTGGGGCGGGTATCCGAGGATGGAAGCAAGTAGATGATCTTTACTCTTAACTTTTGCTGACTTATTGAGTGGATCATCTAGTACTTTCCCATCCATATTCCCAAAAATGTTGTGCCCCACCCAACTCATTACATCAAGATTTCTAGCAGCAAACATGGGTGCAAGAACACTCTTTAGAAGTGTCTCACCTGTTTTTCCATCACATCCTGCATGGGCAATGTGTTGGTCATACGCTACTTGTTGCATGCATTGAGGTGTTGCTCCGACTGAGGGGGTAAAGTTGATGTATGACGCTTTTGCTTCGGCAGCAGCCAAATAATACAAACTGCTTGCAGGCAATGGGCACTTTTCCTCACTATTGAGCAGTGGTTCAACATCCTTGAAATCTTGAGGAATGGGCATGGTTGGAGGGGGCTCTGTGGAAGCCACGTTGACGACTATTACATTGTCAAGATTCTCGCTTCGCTGAAATGCTTGAATATCGTCACGGATTCGATCAATGGCTTGCCGTGGCGTTTCCACAAGATGAACACTATCACGATCGGCAAGACTTCGAATCGTATCACCTGCCGACACAAGCGTTCCAGGACGCAACCTCGACTCAATGTCTCCAAACAATGTGGCCGCTCCTTCGAGAAGCTGCGGCGTGATGGCTCGGCTGTCATTCCACATTTTTTTGGCCTCATCCACGAGATGGCCACCTCGAATATCATGACCTCCAACCACAATGTTCGGGAAATCAACAAGTCCTAAATTCTCAAATGACTTTGTTGCTGTGATAAGGCCAACAGGATCGATCGCCTTTTGCTGGAGAGCGGCCAACCCAACCATAACGGTAGTAGACACACCTCCCTTTGCCCCGATAAGCCACATGCCAACCCGCGAAGAAGAATGATTGTTATTCATGTGATTATTTTTTCTGATTCCAACCAATCGTCAAGGAGAGGTAACAAACAACTCCGTTCGGGCTATGACCATGTAATCCAACCTGTACAAACTTCATGATTTCATTTTCTATCACTACAATATGATCGACCAAATGAACACACACTTGTACTGTGAGCAACGCCACCGAGCTTCATCTGATTAGGCGCTGCCGCATGTTGAATGATCCCCCTAGCATCCCACTCAAGCCATGAACCTTACTGATATTCTTTCGCACTGGTGGGGATTTGATACGCTTCGCCCACTTCAAGAAGAGGCTATCGATTCCGCAATTACTGGACGCGATTCTGTGGTTGTGATGCCGACTGGTGGTGGCAAAAGTCTGTGCTACCAACTCCCTCCACTGATCGGAAATACGACGGATGTCGTCATATCCCCCCTAGTAGCACTGATGAAGGACCAGGTGGATTCTCTAGAGGCTATTGGCTATCCAGCTGCTGCCTTATATGCGGGCATGACGCGACACCAACGTCAACAGATTAAGGACCGATTAATTGCCGGTGACTTACGGCTACTTTTCACAGCTCCAGAGCGGCTTGTAAATACTGGTCTTCTCGACCTTCTGGCTGAGGCAGGAGTAAAACGTTTTTCGATTGATGAAGCCCATTGCATTAGTCATTGGGGGCATGACTTTCGACAAGAATATCGACAACTCGCCATGCTCCGTGATCGATTTCCTCAAGCAAGCTTCCATGCCTTCACGGCAACCGCCACACCAAAAGTACAGACAGATATTATTGAACAACTTCACTTGCGCGATCCTGAAGTCCTTGTGGGCACATTTGATAGGCCAAATCTTACATACCGCGTCTTACCTCGAACATCCAAAATAAAACAAACACTTGAGATCTTAGGGCGTCACCATGGAGAAGCATCGATTGTATATTGTCTTTCCCGTCGAGAAACCGAGCGGCTCGCTGCAAAACTATCCCATGCTGGCATTCTTGCTCAGCCGTATCATGCAGGTCTCGATGCCGCAACACGTCACGCAACACAGGAAGCATTTTCACAGGAAAAAATAGATGTTGTTGTAGCGACCGTTGCCTTTGGCATGGGTATCGATCGATCAAATGTGCGCCTCGTGCTTCATACGTCATTGCCAAAAAGTTTAGAAGCTTACCAACAAGAGACGGGAAGAGCCGGCCGAGATGGGCTCGCTGCCGAATGCGTACTCCTTTATTCATCTGCAGATGTATTTAGCTGGGAGTCACTTATTAGGAAAAGTGTTGCCGAGACCGAGATTTCGCAAACTGAAGCACACGAACTCCTCAACGCGACAATCCAGCACCTTCATGCAATTCGAAGGTATGCTCAAGCCGCCTGCTGTCGCCATGCAACGCTATCAGAGTATTTTGGACAGCCGTATAGGAATATAAACTGTAACGCTTGTGATATTTGTCTTGGTGAGACAGAAAACCTCCCAGATTCTACTCTGATCGCACAAAAGATCATTTCATGTGTAGCGAGGGCCGAACAACGGTTCGGTGTACGACATATTTGTGAAGTTCTTCGTGGGGCACAAACAACTGGGATCATTCGTCATAGTCATGAACGTTTATCCACGTATGGTCTCCTCTCAGAATTGGATCAGCGCACTACTGAAAATCTTATGCACCAACTGCTCGATCAGGACTTACTTCAGCGGAGTAGTGGTGACCGCCCAGTTGTAATGCTCAACACAAAATCATGGGAAGTTTTAAGAGGTGAAAGAGAGGTCATCCTTCTCCAGCCAAGTTCCACACAAACAAAAGCATCAAAAAATGCCTCTGATGATTGGAGTGGTGTTGATCGTAATCTATTCGAACGACTCCGCGTATGGCGACGCCAAATTGCACTCTCGCGAAACAAGCCGGCATGGACTATCTTCGATGACAAGTCACTTCGATCGATTGCCAGCCAAAAACCACAGACTCCTGCCGACTTATTGCAATGTAAAGGTATTGGTGAAAAACGACTTGCTGACTTTGGTGCTGCAATCCTTAATATTGTGAATGAGAAAAACCAAATGTAGTTCACTGTCGGCCACGATTATTGTGACTGAGGGGTGCCGATTATACTGCCTCGTATTGCCTCAGGCTTCCTTGTTCCATAACCCAACCTCGTGACTGAGAAAAAACGGGACTGACATTTTGCTCAACGATGACACTGCTTATTCCTCTCCTTGTAAATGCTGCGATTACCTCAACAAGTTGATGCACTCTCGAATGAGACAAACATCTCAGCGGTTCATCAAGCAACAACAGTCGAGGACGACTCACGAACGCCCGGGCGATCGCGAGCATCTGCTGCTCTTCTCCAGCAAGTTCGGTAACTTTGGACTGCATTTGAGCACCAAGTGAAGGAAACAGTTCGCACACCTCGGCAATATCGCGACGCAATTGCCAGCGATCACGCTGGGTATATCCTCCTAACTCCAAGTTTTCTTTAACACTCATACGTGAGAAAAGGTTTCGTTTTTCAGAACAAAAACCAATACCTAATCGGATAATCTCATGTGGCATTAAGCCTACCAGCGCACGGCGACGGTAATAGATGTCACCAGACTGGATCGGCACAACACCAAGTATTGCAAGCATGAGTGACGTTTTACCGGCACCGCTTTTACCAGTAATCAACACTGATTCTCCCTCAGCCACCTCAAAAGAAGCGTTGATCACCTTGGCGATTGGTCCAAAAGAAACATTCACCTGATTCACGACAAGTAACGGCATGCGATTCTCCCTAAAGCAAACTTGTTACAGGACGTTTTTTTACTCGCAAGTCATGGCGAACATTTGTGAGATCACCCTCAGCTATTTTCACCCCTCGATCAAGCACAACCACTTTATCACTAATATCACTTGGGAAACTCAAACTACCACTTGTCATCAGCAAGGTAAGTCCTTGATCCTTCATGCGGTGAAGCAGCTCCATAACAACAGCAACACCCTTTTCATCAAGACCGGCCATTGGCTCATCCAGTAAAATGAGATCTGCACCAGTAGCCAAAGCCCGTGCAATTTCCAAACGTTTACGATCAAGAAGACTTGTATCACAAGCCAAGTGATCTGCCATCGAACCGAGACCCACAAATTTGAGTATTTTATTTGCCTTTATGTGCGCATGCTGTTCTCCACGATGGTTCGCAGGTGTTCGAAGTAAAAGTGCGATGGAACCACCCGGAATCATCCGGTCAAGGGCAACAAGTACGTTCTCTCGAACGGTCATATTTTCAAATAATCGAGGGTTTTGAAATGTGCGGGCTATTCCTGCACGTGCAGCAATATGCGGTGAACCTCGACTACGACTCCAGATTACAATGACACCAGTTGCTCCAATAATCCAACCTACCAAAAGAGCTGACCAACCACGAATACGAATGCGAGATTTTCCAGCAGCTAGACGATTGAGTGTGTCATCTGGGATGGGAGGCTGTCGCTGTGATGGCTCAGCAGCATCTGCCATATCCGATGTATTTGGTACTGTACTCGGACCGATGCGGCGTGCGGTTACAGCAGCTTGTAATTGATTTTTTAGGGACTTTGCTTCTTCAAAATCATCACATACCACAAGAACATCTCGGCCGTCTGCACTGACCACTCGCCATTTTCCTGCTAATCGATCCAAGGCTAATTCGGCACGAAAATAACTTCTTAGGCGATGACGTGCGGAATCAAAAGTAAATGATCTATCGAAAACCATACCCCGCCTAACAACTGCTAACCATAACCGATCTATATCCACTGCTGCTGCTGCTACTAATAATCCAGTAATCAATCCGATGCTTATTGCCATCCAGAAAACACCTGGACCAAAAGACCGAGTAAGCCTTCGTCCTCGAAAACGTACGGAACCATTTGTTGGCTCACATTCACCGCTGATGCAGTCACAAACAGTTGTTTTTCCTGCTCCTTCCGAGCCAGCTAATACAACGAACTGTCCATCAGAAACATCGAGATCAAGGTCGGTCACTGCAACAAGACCACCAAAACGCATTGATACTCGATCAATATCCAGAATAGGAATATCTGATGCCTTTGCAGAGAGTTTTGACTTCACTGCTGTCCTCCACGGAGTTCGGCTGCGAGCTGACGTGAAGGTATCAATCCCTCCGGACGAAACCGCATCACCATGACGAGAACAAGTCCCACCATTGCTAGTCTCCACCCACCAAACGATAAAACTCCTTCGGGAGAATGATTAAGGAGCTGCTGAAGAAGTGTGTCTATCCAAGGAAGAATAACGGTATCGAAACCAACAAGAATCGTTACCCCAACTAATGTTCCGAGGACACTTCCAAGCCCTCCAAGAATGACAGCACATAATATCATTATTGAACGGTTGAAACTGTATGCATTCGGATCAGCTGTTGTTGACAACATCGCGGCGTATAGACAGCCTGCTAAGGCCGCAACAGCTGCTGACATAGCAAAAGCAGATAGCTTTGTTTGAGTGGCAGAGATTCCAAGAGAGGCTGCTGCTGTAGCATCTTCACGCACGGCTACCCAAGCTCTTCCCAATCTTGAATTTTCTAGTCGCTTCATTGCCCAAACAACTCCAGCAAGAGCAGAGAGTGTAAGAAAGTAAAACCATCTCGGATCTACAACAAAGGCTGTACCAAGGTCGATATTCATGATCGAGACACCCGCGCCCGGAGGGGGGACAGGATTCAGACCCTTCATACCCCCAGTAACCTGTTCAAGGTTACGAAGGCTAGCTGTCACAAACTCACCAAAACCTAATGTAACAACCGCTAACGTATCACCACGAAGCCGAAGGGTCGGTGTACCCAAAGCAAAACCGATACTTGCTGCAACAGCAATACTCAGAATAGTTGCCGCTAACCAACCCATCTGAAACGGGAATAGTGGCACCGTGAGAATGGCCATGGTATACGCTCCTATTCCAAAGAAGGCAGCAATGCCTAGATGGAGAAGTCCGGTATATCCAACCATCACATTCAAGCCTAATGCAAGAATGCAGTATATGAACAAAATCGTGACTTGGCCTCCTAACGCACCACGAAGTGACGACACACCAAAAGGAGCAAGTGCAAGAGCAACAAATGCAAAAATCTCCCAATGTTCCCGAAACCAGTTTTTCACATCAGACATCAGGACACCTCCCGTGCACGTTGTCCCAGCAATCCTTCCGGACGAAAAACAAGCACGATCAGTAAAACAATAAAGACAAACGCATTGGCCCAACGTTCTCCGACATAGGCTGTTGAAAGTGCACCAACCAAGCCCACCGCGAAACTCCCAATGACAGCTCCTCTCAGACTTCCCAGGCCTCCAAGAACTGACGCTGTAATTGCCAGAAATCCTGTTTGGAAGCCCATCTGATAGCTAATGGTATTCGCTGACAATCCTGTCACGACACTTGCTGCTCCTCCCAAAAAGCCACTGAGGAAAAATGTAGCCCTAATAACCTTATTGACATCGACACCTATGAGTGCAGCTGCCGTACGATCTTCTGACACTGCTCGCAAGGCTTTCCCAAAGCGAGTGAGACGAATCAAGGCCATGGCGAGAGCAATCAACGGCATGACCACTAACACGACAAGTAAATCATTCCATGTAAATTGAATTTCTTGAAAGCGAAGAAGGTTTTCTGAAGGTAAGGGCTGAGGAAATGATCTGTCTGGAGCACCAATCCAGAATAGTCCTATATTCATTGCGATTAGGGATACACCAATGGCCGAAACAAGGGGAGCAAGAGGTGGAGCATTCCTCAAGGGCTGATAGACCAAAAGATCAACTACCATGCTTAGCAATCCACAGAAAAGACCACAAAAGATCACAAGTGCGTAAATACCAATCCATGTTCCAAGGCTTGGTGGTTGTCCTGTGGAAACAAGGCCCATCGGACCCACAAGAGAAAGCGCAAGGCATGCACTGAGCATGATCAAATCACCGTGCGCAAAATTAATGAAGCGAAGAACTCCATAAACCATTGTGTAACCGAGAGCCACAAGTGCTATAAGAGATCCGTTTGTAAGCCCTATCACACACTGCTGAAGCAAGAACAGAATGGACACAGCTTTTTCTCCTCAGAATATCTTTTGCTCTTTTTTTACTCTCTATCCACTTCATCCGATGTAATGGTCTCAATAAACTCAAAGCGACCCTCCCTCACAACGCTTACTGAAAGTGAATCGAGCGTTGTATCTCCATTTTCATCAAATTCCCATTCCCCAAGCGCTCCATCAAAGTTTTCCATATTGAGCGCTGATTTCGTTATTTGAGATCGATTTTTACTGCCCACTTCCTCAACCGCAGCTAGAACCACTCTTGCAGCTTCATAACCATACACTGCATAACCTTCCGGGAGTTCACTGTACAAATGCTGATAGCGTTCGACAAATGCTGCGCCCTTACCTGTAAGTCGCTCAGGAGGCAAGCCACCAAATGTGACGAAACATCGGCCTTCCAACAGATTGGCTCCAGCGGAATCAATGAATGCTTTTGACTTGCAACCATCGGGCACTAAGAGTGGTACGTCAATTCCAGCGCTGGACATATCTTTTGCAAGTTGACCTCCCTTGCTTTGTACAGAACCCCCAAAATAGATAAGCTCGGGGGATGTTGACTTAACGCTTGTCATGAGTGACTTAAATTCACGCGCTCTCGGATCAATAGAGTCGTGCCCAAGAACATTGACATTAATTTCTCGGCAGCGGGCAGCAAATAAATCTGCAATACCTCGACCGTACACCTGCCCATCATCGAGAACATAGACTGTTTCAAACCCTCGACGTTTTACCCACTCAGCTGAAAGTGTTCCTTGCAGATCGTCTGCTGGTACAACACGAGCAAAATTGATGGTACCTTTTGGACGATATACACTTGGCTCAACTGGCTCACCCAAACCTGGTTTTGTAAGCCCCACTGCAGTTGCAGCAGGAGACACCATCAGAAGGTCTCCAAAATTTAAGATTGGCATGGATACTTTTGCCGCACCAGAATTGAGGGTTCCAATGTATGCAACCACATTTGGGTCCTGGAGAGCTCGACGGGCATTTGCCGCCTCCGCTTCACTCGTCCACTGACCAGCAGCGGCAGTTGAGTTATCAAGATCGAGATACTCAACTCGGAACACTCCCACCCGTCCCTCAATCTCCTCAATTGCCATTCGAATACCGCGAACAATCAAGTCTGCCTGCTGTTTATCAACTCCAGTCCTTGGAAGGCTGGAAATAATTCGAATGACTCGAGGATCGGATGATTGGCAACTGATGCACAACCAACTGACACCGATAATCAATACACATGCACATACTCCTCTTAACTTCATGAGTAATCGAGGTGTTCTTTCCATAGGACAGGATCTATCTATTTTTTTATCAGACGCCATGTACGATGAATTCTTTGGTTTCGAAAGTCTTCTGGAATTGTTTGTCTTGTGATTTCACGAATTGTGTAATCATTCTCTATGCGATGCTGTTCAAAATGGAACCGCTTATAATTTGTTGAGAAAAAGACAACACCACTGGAAACAAGGTTCTTTGCCACGGAGGCAAGCAAATCAGCATGATCACGCTCGACCTCCCATGTTTTTGTGCTTTTGGCCGAACGAGAAAATGTTGGTGGATCCACAACGATCAAGTCAAACGGAGGTTCTTCACGCAACTGACGATACTCCAGAAAATCACGAACATCATCACGAACGAGGCGGTGTTTTTCAGTATCCACAAAACTGTTTGTGATCAGATTCGTACGAGTCCAGTCGAGATACGTATTAGAAAGATCAACGCTGGTTGTTTCAGCCGCACCTCCTGCAGCTGCGTACACAGAAAAACTTCCCGTATAAGAAAAAAGATTCAAAAAACGCTTGCCTTTTGCCTCGGATCGAATCATCGCTCGAGTCTGTCTGTGATCTAAAAAGAGGCCTGTATCAAGATAATCTGAGAGATTTACTTCAAACACGAGCCCTCCTTCTCGCACACCATGAGTCACTTTGCGACTCTGAAGTTTTTCATACTGATTCCCAAAACGCTGCCTTCGTCGTGCCTTGAGAAATACATGGCTTGGTACTATGCCTAGCTCTTCAGCGGCAGCTTCCATCATCCTTGACAGCCACACATCATGTTCTATGTCCGTCCGCCCATGTGGACGATCATATTCTGCTGCATGCAACCAACCTGCATATATTTCTATGACTAACGGTATCTCTGGAATGTCACGGTCATAGAGTCGAAATGCTTCTATTTCCTGACGTCTCGCCCACTTAGAAAGATGCTTAAATCGTTTAGCCAACCTACGCCGAAAATCTATTATCTGGTGTTCGATTGAACGAGATTGACGTCGTCCTGCTGACCCTATGCCAGCCTCCACTGAGGATGCTCTATCATCTGATAACGTGGTTTCGCTCTGTTTGCATTCTGTATGCTGTACTCGTTGACTGTCACAAACGCTTGATTCTTTCGCAATAGTCAACTTCTCTTCACGACCTACTCGGCGTCTGATTTCAACCCCTGTTAAACGACATTGAATTGGTCCATTTTTCAACGGACACCGAAATGATGGACGAAGTCCCAGATGTTTCACGGCTGATATGTCAGCAGCCAGCACCACAGCGTTCCAACCTCCACATTGATGCACGAGCCAATCACCAATCCGACGAAATAAAGCAGCCGAACGCGATACTGGGAGTCGTTCACCATACGGCGGATTCGTAACCACGAAACCCGAAGCAGCCTGCGAACGAACATCCTCAAAGTTTTTTTGCTCAATAACAATGCGCTCTAATACTCCTGCTGCCTGCGCATTTGCTTTTGCAACAAGTACTGCTTGAGGATCAAGGTCGCTTCCATAAAAAACATGATCGGGGCATTGAACACGACTTTCCAATGTATCAACAAGTCGATTTGCGAGAACGTGATCAAAATCCTTAAATCGAAAAAAACCATGGCCTTGTTCACGTGCACGCCACAAACCAGGAGCTATTTTCCCGGATATTGAAGCTGCCTCAATCAGAAAAGTTCCTGATCCACAAAATGGATCAAGAAGATGTGTGGTCCTGTGACTCAAATCATGTGGTTGCCACCAACCGGCACAAGCAAGAACCCCTGCGGCCAATGGTTCTGACAACGGTGCATCAATACTTTTTACTCTCCAACCTCGTTGATGAAGTGAACGTCCCGCAGCATCACGAAAAACAGTTGCAACATGACCAACTAAATGGATTGAAAGCCGAAGCGTTGCTCCACGAAGCTGGACACTGGGACGCTTTCTAAATCGCTCTCTAAACTGATCTACAATCGCATCCTTTACCACTTGCGCCGCATATAAAGAATGCGTAAGAAATGTATCATGAATTCTGGCATCGACTCGCAGAGAATCTGACGGATCACATTGTTCAGCCCAGTCAATATTCTTGACTGCGTCATAGAGTGCTTCTGGAGAATCCACACGAAAACGACCAAGTGGTTCTAGAATACGAATGGCTGTCCGACTCTCAAGCACAGAACGATAGAGCACTTCTCTTTCATGGCCCCGAGGTGCAGAGAACTCAACCGTTCGTCGGCCAACTCGGAAGTCAACCGCTCCGAGGTTTTCCAATTCCGTTTTTAGGATCCACTCAAGTCCCTCGAGTGTCCGGGCAGTTACTTTTGGGATCTCATGATACCCTGGGGCTGTCAACGGCCGAGGTATGTCAGGAATATCTGGAAAAACCACTATGACTCCTCTCGCCCATCAGCAGTATCGGACAGCATGATGGAATCCTCAACAAAATCTTGAATATCTGCTTTTCGCAAACGCCACCAGTAGGACGAAGCAAAGCCGGGCCATAAAGCTGATAAACGGCCACTTGGATTGCGATACCACGTGTTACATGCCTTGGTGGAAAAGGATTCTTGAGAACTCCAAACTGTTCGCTGAAAACGTTTTTGAATACTTTCATTGAAAGCGCACTGTGATTCTGGCCGAACTTCTATCAGCTTACGTTGCCTTAACTTGAGGATGTCTATGCAGGAGAGGATATATCGAATTTGTGCCTCTATCATGAAAATAAGTGAATTATGACCGAGGCCAGTATTTGGACCCATAAGCATGAAAAAATTTGGATATCCGTGAACAAGGACTCCGTTGAAAGCCGAAGGGCCGGCAGCCCATTCATGAGATAATACGCGACCACCACGACCACGAATGTCGATTTCTTCTACCGGATTGAATGGACGAAAACCGGTAGCCAATATGATTGTGTCCACTGGGTATTGCACCCCATCCTTTGTTAAAATGTTATCTCGTTTGATCTCTGTAATCTGACTCGAAACAACACTCACATTCTTTTGCGTTAGCGCAGGATAGTAGTCATCAGAGAGCAAAACTCTCTTGCATCCCATGGTGTAGTGTGGTGTCAACGTTTCACGCAATACCGGATCGTGGATATGGCGACGCAATAACGACCGTGATTGGCGCTGCCAAGCTCCCAGCAACCATGGCCATACTGTAAATCCAAGAGCAATGGACTCAGATTCAACAAAAAGCATATTACGCCAGAAATGCTGCGCGCCCGGTATACTTTTGAATATCCATTGAGCAAGTTGAGGAACCTTCTTATCGTGTCGAGGAAGTACCCACGGTGGGGTACGTTGAAATACCAATAGACGTGACACTTGAGATGCAATAGCAGGGATAATCTGGATTGCACTCGCTCCCGTGCCCACAACCGCAACTTTTTTCTCTCTCAAGTCGAGGTCTTTTGGCCAACTGGATGAGTGAAAACACATTCCATCAAATTGCTTGATACCATCAAACTCAGGACGATGCGGGACGTGCAATCCTCCGACAGCACTGATCACTATCTCAGCCGTATACACATCTCCATTTTCTGTTGCGATACGCCATAGTTGATCAGAATCTATCCACCTTAATTGCACAACCTTTGTATTGAACGTTATTCTTTGCTCAAGATCATGTTTTCTTACTAGCTCTTTGAGGTATTGGAGTATTTCGGATTGAGAAGCATATGTTCGTGTCCACGTAGAAATTTGATCGAATGAAAATGAGTACAGATGAGAAGCAATATCGCATGCACAGCCTGGATATGTATTTTCACGCCATGTACCACCAATACCGTTCGCTTTTTCAAAAATCTTAAAGTCACTCACTCCCCTTTTTTTGAGACAGATTGCCATGCCGATACCGCCAAAACCAGTACCCAAAATGGCAATTCGTGTGTGATGCGTATGAGCAGAAGACAAAGAAGATGTTGCTGTCATGCCTTATAGGCTACCGAGCCATAACCGATTCAGGAAATCGATCCTGAATAGACTGAACAGAAAGAGACTCTTTTTGACGAGCTTCCATCGCTCTCACGCAAGCCTCAACAGCAGGCAAAGTTGTGATGCATGGGACACCATACTGCACACTTGCAGCACGAATACGACCCTCATCAGTACGGGCACCCTTCCCACGGGGAGTATTGAAGATCAATTGAACGTCGCCGTCTATAAGGTAATCCAGCAGATTGGGGTGACCTTCTTGAAGTTTCTTCACAGTTCTGACTGGTACACCCGACTCTGAAAGTGCACGAGCTGTACCTTCAGTTGCAATCAATTCAAAACCCAGATTCACGAGCCTTGGTGCTACTTTTACCATTACTGACTTAGCCTGAAGGCTTGCCACACTCACAAATATCCGACCAGTTTCTGGCAATAGAATTCCAGCGGCTATCTGACTCTTCGCAAATGCAATACTAAAGTGCTCACTGATTCCCATTACTTCACCAGTGCTTCTCATTTCCGGGCCCAAGGCAATATCAACCCCTGCAAATTTCACAAAAGGAAAAACACTCTCCTTCACGCTCATATGAGCCGGGACTGGGTCCTCAGTAACACCCTGCTCAGATAGTGTCATGCCAGTCATAACCTTTACGGCAACTTTCGCCGCTGGCAATCCAGTTGCTTTTGCTACAAACGGTACTGTTCGACTCGCACGAGGATTTACCTCAATCACATAAAGGGTCGGCTTACCATCTTCTTTTTTCACAGCAAATTGAACATTCATCAAACCAATAACGCTGAGAGCTCGTGCCATTTCAACGGCAGCCGTTTTTATCTCTAAAATGGATTCTGGCGAGAGGCTATGGGGCGGAATACAACAGGCTGAGTCACCTGAATGAACTCCTGCCTCTTCAATATGCTCCATCACTCCAGCCACAATGACATCGTTTCCATCACAAATACAGTCAACATCTACCTCAATGGCATCTTCAAGAAATCGATCAATTAAGACTGGCTGACCTTGGGCTACCGCGAAGGCCTCCGCCACATATCGCTCAAATTGAACCTGGTCGTAACAAATTTCCATGGCACGACCACCTAGCACAAAACTTGGACGCACGAGTGACGGGAAACCAATCCGTAGCACCTCACGACGAGCCTGCTCAAGAGTACGCGCAATACCACTTGCGGGTTGCTTAAGTTTCAAGCGATCAAGAAGTTCACGAAACTTCTCACGATCTTCCGCCATCTCAATGGTATCAACAGTGGTGCCAATAATAGGAAGACCTGCAGCGTCAAGCGCTCTTGCAAGATTCAGAGGAGTCTGCCCCCCAAGCTGTACAATCACTCCGTCAGGCTGTATTCGATCTGCGATGTTCAGCACATCTTCACACGTAAGCGGCTCGAAAAACAGCATGTCGCTTGTGTCATAGTCAGTACTCACAGTTTCCGGATTAGAGTTCACCATGATGCTTTCAAAACCCATGTCACGAAGAGCAAAACTCGCATGACAGCAACAGTAGTCAAACTCTATTCCTTGCCCAATTCGATTGGGCCCCCCACCGAGAATCATAACCCTTTTCTTTGATTTATCCTTTGGTCGCGTCTCATCCTCATCTTCCCACGTGGAATAGTAGTACGGCGTCTCTGCCTCAAACTCGGCAGCGCATGTGTCAACAGATTTATACGTAGCAACTATTCGATGACGTTTACGTTCTTCACGAACGTCAATTTCAGAACTACCAAGCAGTACTGCAAGTTGCCGATCTGAAAAACCTGCTTGCTTTGCTTGTCGCAAGAGTGATGACTCAATAGATTTCAGAGGCCCAGACGTTCGAATCCGATTTTCAAGCTCAACGATTTGAAAAAGTTGATCCAAAAACCATGGATCAATCGACGTCAATCGATATAACTCCTCTATGGTCATGCCAGCCTTTATTGCATAACGAAGATACCACACCCGATCGGGGTCTGGTGTTGCAACTCGAGCACGAATGTCATCAAGCAAAGGCTCTGCGGAGGTGCCCCATAAATCCTTGCCATCGCAACCAAACCCAAACGAGCCCACCTCAAGGCCACGTAGTGCTTTTTGAAATGCTTCCTTGAACGTCCGGCCGATGGCCATCGTCTCACCAACACTTTTCATCTGAGTGGTCAGCTTACTGTCAGCCTCAGGAAACTTCTCAAAGGCAAATCGAGGCACCTTCACCACAACATAATCAATTGCTGGTTCAAAGCACGCCTTTGTTTTCCGCGTAATATCATTTGGCAGTTCATGCAAACGCCAACCCACAGCCAGCTTGGCTGCGATTTTGGCTATCGGAAAACCCGTCGCCTTACTGGCAAGAGCCGAGGAACGACTAACACGAGGGTTCATTTCAATGACAATCATTCTTCCAGTCTCTGGATGAACAGCAAATTGAATATTTGAACCACCCGTCTCGACACCAATCGATCTTATGACGGCAAAACTCGCATCCCGCATCCGCTGATATTGTTTATCTGTAAGTGTCATTGCTGGTGCGACTGTGATTGAATCACCCGTATGAACACCACATGGATCAAAATTTTCTATTGAACAAATCACGACTGCATTGTCATCAGCGTCTCGCATCACCTCCATTTCATATTCTTTCCAACCAAGTATTGACTCCTCAACCAACACTTCACTCACTGGTGACAGGTCAAGGCCACGCTGGACTTTATGATCGAACTCCTCGCGGTTAAAGGCAACGCCTGAACCTGATCCACCGAGTGTAAAACTTGGCCTGATAACTGCTGGCAGTCCAACTTCAGCAAGCACTTCTCGTGCTTCGTCTAAACTCCGAACGATACGTCCACGACACGTATCCAGTCCGATCTTCTGCATCGTCTCTTTGAATGTTTCTCGATCCTCTCCTCGTTTGATGGCATCAGCTTTTGCACCAATCATTTCCACGCCGTACTTGGCGAGAATTCCACGTCGTTCAAGATCCATAGCTAAATTCAGTGCCGTCTGACCACCAAGTGTTGGGAGCACTGCATCCGGCTTCTCAACGGCGATCACTTTTTCTAGCATCTCACAGGTCAGGGGCTCGATGTAGGTGCGGTCGGCTGTGTTTGGATCAGTCATAATGGTGGCTGGGTTTGAATTCACCAATATGACTCGATAGCCGTCCTCACGAAGTGCCTTGCACGCCTGAGTACCGGAGTAGTCGAATTCACATGCTTGTCCAATAACAATAGGACCGGAGCCAATAAGAAGGATTGTGTGGAGGTCGTCACGTCGGGGCATGGTGTACCAACATTGTGGGGCGAAAAAAACAAATTTCCCAAAGGTAGCATGAGGGGGCCTTAACCTTCAACGAGTCGCTAGAATTTCCCGTAAATCTGCCTTTCACCAAAATGGAGATACCACCTATGCCTGTTAATTTGACCGCCATCGACGCCCTCAGAGACTCCATGGGCGATGATTTCAAAGACATCCGTCTGAATGTTTCAAGTGTCTTAACCGGGGAAAATCTCGACCCTGCGACTGCTCTTGGAATAGCCCTTGCTTCGGCTCGCTTTATTCGTTCAGAGACACTCACCTTGGCTCTGACAAAAGATATTCATGACAACTTTGGCGACTCGACTGATACTGATGCAGAAGCCAAGAGTGCTGCGGACATCATTTCCGATGCTACTGCAGTTGCCGGACTCATGGCAATGAACACTACGTATTATCGATTTCGGCACATGCTGTCGAAGGAAACATATGACGCTCGGCCACCACGACTACGAATGAGCCGCATGGCCCAGCCCGCCACTGATAAAATCACATTTGAATTAATGAGTTTAGCCTGTGCTGCTCTTGCTGGTTGTGAACTGTGCATCAAAAACCATGAAGGACATCTCGTAGCTGCTGGCACAAGTGAAGACACGTGTCATGATGCAATACGCATTGCTTCAGTTATGAATGCTGCCGCGGTTGCAACACTATAAGTTCCCTGAGAAAATCGAGTGTGTAGATGCCACTATCATGACCATCTGAAAACTCAATTTTATAGGCATATTGTCCGACTGGTTTCATTTCCTTGATAGCGAGAGGGACTGTTTCCTCAGGTTTCAGAATCTGCAGGGATGTATCATTTTGTGGGACTACTCGTTTTTCCCGACATGATGCGCACGGGCAAGAGTCTCGCAGTACACGTGGAGTGATCGAACCTGAAACTCCATCACTCCACTTAACCTCAATCGATCTGTTTTCTAGTCGTCGAATTGCTATAGGAACTGGCTGGTCCATGATTCATTTACTCAGGCGGACGTGAGTGCTTACGGATGATTCTTTTACCCTTGCCCTCAAATCGAGGCAGACTTCCTCTTGGGACAACAGTGACCGTAACCTTCAATCCAAGGCGAACGTGCAGTTCTATTGCAACCCGATCAGGATCATCTAATTGATCCTCAATCTCTAACACCATCATATCAAGACTATTCTGATTCAATACCGAGAGCTGATATTCCAAGATTTCAGGAAAACTTCGAACAATATCATCAATAGACTGCGGGAATATGTTAACACCTCGAACAATAAACATCTCGTCAACTCGCCCAAGAACACCACCCACAAGCTGTACCCATGGGCATACATCAATCTGATCTTCTGTTGGCCAATGAGGACGCACCACATCACCTGTGCGATATCGAATCACTGGAGCACCAGAGCGTCCAAGAGTTGTGATTACGAGTTCAGACAATTCTCCATCAGTCGCCTGGACACCAGTTTTCAATGACAAAAACTCGGGGTGGAACCACGGTTCAAGAATATTGAGTCCTTTTCCTTGTTGATCTCCGACACCCCATGGCCCCACCTCTGTCGCACCTGCATGATCAATAACTTCTGCATCCCACGCCTGTTGAAGTCTGGTGCGCACCGATGGAGAAGATCCTCCAGGCTCTCCAGCCACGATTATCAGTCGGATTGCTAGTGAATTAACATCAATACCTACTTCTCCCGCTACCTCAATCAAATGAAGAGCATAACTTGGAGTAGCAATCAGAACTGTTGCCCCAACAGAGCGCATTAATTCCAATCGAGCACGAGATGACAGCCCACCCGTTGGGACTGCCGTCGCTCCGAAATGGATAACCGCATCAAACGCACTCCAGAAACCAATATATGGACCAAATGATGAGGCAACGAAAACGCGGTCGTGTTCCATAACACCACCGCGAATCAATACGTTTTGCCAACACTCCATCCACCACTGCCAGTCATCAGCCGTATCAAAAACAGGAAGTGGTCGACCATGCGTACCACTGGTTTGGTGATATCGCACATAGTTCTCAACTGGATACGTTAGATTCCCTGGGAGACATGGACTCTTTTCATTTGCATCTCGAACTGACGCAACAAGTTCTTCTTTAAGCGTGAAAGGCCAATCTTCTATTTGCTCGAGTGAATGAATATCTTTCGGTCTTTGCACACCTGCCAACTTCTTTGAGTAGAAGTCGTTGCGAGGAAGAATCTCTTGAAGTAATTCACGCAAACGCGTGATCTTCAGCCGATTGAGTGTGGGTCGGTCATTCGCTTCTGGTGAGAACGATTCGTGCATTATGGCACACCAAGACTAGGTACACCTTGCTGGGGAGAATTCTGTATTGGCACCTGCATGCCTGGATTTTGCATTCCCGGAAAGACCGGGCCACTCAGTGGCGCTGGTGTCTGCGGAGGAACAGACGTGTTGGGTTGGGGCGGAGGCAGAGGAAGTGTTGCTGGTACAGGTGCTGGCTGAGGCACTGACAAAGAAGCAGAGGAACCTCCACCAGCTGCAAGCCTCGCTACTTCAGCACGGCCAACCACTTCTTCCGGCGGTGTTGAAGCAGCCGGCATCATTGAAAGGTCTACAACTCGTTCGTCACGGATCTCTCCAGGCCAGATGTTCTCTGTGACAAAGTCGAGCGGAAATAGCTGGTACCAAGGAAGAGGGAATGGTTGACTGACTGTAAGAGTCTCATAACCATCCTTTATGAGTCGTATTTTCCTTGTGCCGTAATACACAAAGTCAGTTGACACTGGCGTCGTGCCTATTTGGTAATCATCAACGTAAACAAGTGCGCCTGGGGGAGTGCTACGTATTGTCATACGTCGCTGCACACAGCCACTAGGCAAAGTGACAAGAATCAATAGCACGGAAACATGAAAGGTGAATATTCGAAATGATTGCATGGCTGAAACCATAGAAACGTTCAGGACCGGCCACCAGACCAGAGATGACTTCAGAGACGTCCCAAAACAACACATATCGCCCTACCTGTCATCTCCCGCTAGAATCTCTGGACTTTGTAATTTTTAAATTCCTCCAGGGCTTCCACGTTTGGGAAACGGCACAACCCTTTCTTTCAGCAGCCGCTCAGACGTAGGCTGCCGACGGGCTATAAATCAAGATTCACACGCCTGTCTCAGACCTGTGGATCTGGAGGCATTTCGAACGCGCGGCTGGATCCTCCTCGTTGCCGATGGCATGGGAGCCCATGCTGCAGGGGAAGAAGCTAGCCGGATGGCTGCTGAACGCATTCCGCTGCTTTACAAAAAGACACACTCAGAGACTCCACCTGAGGCTCTCCAGCAGGCATTCCAAAAGGCAAACAGTGAGATATTTGAAAAGGGAGAAAAGTTTCCTGAATTCCATGGCATGGGGACAACTTGCAGCGCTCTTACAATCGTACCGCGAGGAGCACTCATAGGTCATATTGGAGACAGTCGCATATACAGAATTCGTGGTCATCAAATTGAACAACTCACTCGCGATCACTCACTGGCATGGGAATGCGGACTTGCTGGAGAAGAAGCTAAAGGAATTCCAAAAAACATTATCACGCGTTCAATGGGACCACATCCAGCAGTGGATGCAGATCTCGAAGGTCCATGGCCTGTGCATGAGGGAGATATCTTCGTGCTATGTAGTGATGGACTCTCGGGCCAGCTAAGTGATGCAGAAATCGGCCTTCTTGCTTCATATCACAATCTTGGTGAAGCAACTCAAGCTCTTGTTGGGCTGACACTAGCGCGTGGCGCGCCAGACAATACGACTGTTCTACTGGCTCGAGCAGGCGCTGAGGAGGTCACAAACACATTTGCGAAACAGGAACCTTGGTCTCTTACAGACTCGATTAATGATGATATCACCACGCGCCGTATCGCCTGGAAACCACTTATCGCTGCAGGCATCTGCTTTTTCTTGAGCCTCATTATGAAAGGCGACCTCCTGCAACCAAGTAGCCCGTTTCTAGAGGCAATGATAGCTATTAGCGTTGTGACTACATCACTCGCCACGATTGTCTTTCTCTGCTACGCCTTATTATCTTCCGTTAGCCAAGGAGACACGGCTCGGGGCTCTCAGCAGATCAAAGGCTCTGATGGTCCTTACCGAGACGCTGACTGCACCCCCACTGAGGCTCTTTTAGAAAACCTTGCCAAAACGATTGACAGTGCATCTAACTCCTTACCGCCTTCAGATCGAGAGAGCATTATTGACCTTGCTTCCAAGGCAAGATCAGGGAATGTTGATCATGGATTTAGCGTGGCTATTACATCAGCGGTTCAAGCCCTCTGTCGAATTGAAAACTCACTACCGCGGCAACGAGACACTCTGACAATTCATGACGATGAAATCGATCTAAAAAACCGACCTGACAATGACCACTGATTCAACGGTACACTATTGGTCTCATGAAAATTATTTCCCGTTATGTTCTAGTTGAGTTATTACAGGTTTTTCTTCTGTCACTCTCTGCACTCACCCTCTTCATGCTCATTGTTGGACTTGTAAAAGAGGCACAACAGCAAGGCTTGGGTATTCTTCAGATCGCACGACTCGTTCCATTCGTATTACCGGAGGCAATGCGATTCGCTGTTCCCGGCACCATGCTCTTCGCAGTAGCAAGTGTGTTTGGCCGAATGTCGGCCAGTAATGAAATAACAGCTCTCAAAGCAGCAGGAATTTCACCGGTAGCCGCCATCTGGCCTGCCATTGCACTCGCCATTCTCGTCAGTTTCATATCCGTTTGGCTTAATGATGTCGCGGTTTCATGGGGCAGGTCAGGCATACGACGGGTAATCGTGAATAGCGTGGAAGAAATAATTTACAGTCGT